>DATGIH010000237.1:0-21762 GCA_035295865.1 Bryobacteraceae bacterium | reverse complement strand
GGGACACCATGGAGCCGCGAACACGGCTGCGATGAAGCTCGCGGGCATCACGCGCGAGACCAAGGCTCCGACCGCGGGGACGATCGATCGCGACGCGAAGGGCGAGCCGACCGGAGTGTTCAAAGAAGCGGCGCAGGATCTGGTGCGGCATCTGATTCCGGCCTACACGCATGAGCAGCGGCGCAATGGACTACTGCGCATCATGGCCGATTTCAATAAAGAAGGCATGACGGCGGTGAAGAATCCGGGGATTGTGGCGGAGGATTGGGCGCTGTATCGCGAGCTACTGGCCGAGAACAAGATCAGCGTGCGGATTTTCGCGCTGTGGCTGGGTGGTGTTACGGTGGCGACCGCGCAGGAAGCTCTTAATCATATTGCGGAACTGCCCAAGCCTCCGCAATCGTTCGATGGTCTGTTGCTATCCGGCGGCGTGAAGATTTTCATGGATGGCAGCGGCGGCGCGCGCACCGCGTGGATGCACGACGATTGGAACAAAAATTCCACCGGCAAGGATGTCGGGAACAAGGGTTATCCGAACACGAATCCGGATGTGTATCGCGAGATGGTGCGGATGATTCATGGCGCGGGCGTGCACGTGAGTACGCATGCCATCGGCGATCGCGCGATCGATTGGGTGGTGGATACTTACGACCAGGTGTTGCACGAGAAACCGGTGAAGGGAATGCGGCACGGGATCATCCATTGCAATGAACCGACCGACCATGCGATCGAGGTGATGGCGCGGTTGCAGAAAGCGTACGATTCCGGATATCCGGAACTGCAGGCGCCGTTTACGTGGTGGATCGGCGACAATTACGCCGGGAATCTCGGGCCGGAGCGGGCGCTGCGGTTGATTCCGCTGAAGACGTTTACGGCGAAGGGAATCGTGTGGGGCGGGGGATCGGATTATCCGGTGACGCCGTATGCGGCGCGCTATGGGATTTGGGCGTCGATCGAGCGGAAGACGCTGAAGGGCGTTTATGGGGCGCAGCCGTTTGGGACGGCGGAATCCGTGGATGTGCATACGGCGTTGCGGTCGTACACGGCGTGGGCCGCGCGGCAGTTGTTTTTGGAAGACAAGGTTGGGTCGATCGAGCCGGGTAAAGATGCGGACATTGCGGTGTGGGATCGCGACCTTTATACGATGCCGGCGGATGAAATCCGGAATCTGAAGTGTGAAATGACGCTGCTGAAGGGGCGTGTGGTGTACCAGCAATGAAGCGATTACTCTTGTTGTCCGGCATCGCCGTTCTGGCGAGCGCTGATACTTCACCGAAAGCCGGGGATGTCAGCCAGTCTAGGGTTATGAGCGAAGTTTCCACCGGCGCGAACTGGTTGGTGGGCGGGCGCGATTTCAGTGAACAGCACTTTAGTCCGCTGACACAGGTGTCGGATAAAAATATCGGGAAGCTGGGGCTTGCTTGGTCCACCGATATCGAAAGCACGATGGGTCTCGCGACCGAGCCCATCGTGGTGGATGGCGTCATTTATGTAAGCCTGCCGCAATCGCGTGTCTATGCCGTGGACGCAGCGTCGGGAAAAGTGCTGTGGCGATTCGATCCGAAAGTGCGGCTGGATGTGATGCGCAACTCGTGGTCGGCGCGCTCGAATCGTGGATTGGCGGTGTGGGCGGGCAAGGTTTACGTGGGCACGGGCGATTGCAGGCTGGTGGCGATCGATGCGGCGACTGGCGCGAAAGCGTGGGAATCGCCGGTGTGCGACGCGAGCCAAACCGGCATCACGGGCGCGCCGCACGCGGCCAAGGGAAAAGTATTCATCGGATACAACGGATCGGACATCGGCGTCCGAGGATCGGTGGTGGCGTTCGATGCGGCGACGGGCAAACAACTCTGGCGATTCTGGACCGTGCCGGGAGATCCTGCAAAGGGCTTCGAATCGAAGGCGCTCGAAATGGCAGCGAACACGTGGTCCGGCGAGAAATGGTGGGAAGTGGGCGGCGGGGATGTTTGGGATCCGATCACATACGATCCCGTGACCAATTTTGTAATTCTTGGAACGGCGGGCGCGACTCCCGAAGTTTTGTTCGGCGATAAGGCCGACATGAAAGTGGATGGCGACCGGCTGTTCGCGGGATGCGTTGTCGCGGTGAATGCGGACACGGGCGAGTATGCGTGGCACTACCAGACCAGCACGCACACGGTCCACAACGAGAACATGCACATCCTGCTTGCGGACATCACACTCGGCGGCCAGAAGCGGCACGTCGCGATGACCGCGCCGAAGAACGGCTACTTCTATGTGTTGGATGCCGCCACCGGAAAATTTCTTACGGGAAATGCGATCGCGAAGGTGGGTTGGGCGGCGTCGTTCGATCCGAAAACGGGACACGCCGAGGAGTTGCCCGAACCAGCGGATGGACATCGGCCGATGAGTGGCGGACACAACTGGTGGCCGATGAGCTACAGTCCGCTGACGGGTCTAGTTTATCTGCCGCTGCATGATGTGAAGAAGCACAGCCTGGCGCCGCACGAGTTTCCTGAAGAAGGAAAGCTCTTGGCATGGGATCCGGTAAGCGAATCGGCGCGCTGGGTGGTGGAGCAGCCGATCGCGACCAACAGCGGCGTGCTTTCGACCGCCGGAAATCTGGTGTTTCAAGGCGAGGGGACGGGCGAGTTCGCGGCGTACTCGGCCGACAGCGGGAAAAAAGTTTGGTCTGTGAATACCGGATCGGCGATCCATTCGGTTCCGGTGACATTCCTGGTGAAAGGCGAGCAGTACGTTCTGGCGCCGGTGGGCTGGGGATCGGCTTCGCGATTGTTCGCGACGGGAAGCTCAATGGCGACGCCGTCGGCCAAGCGCGGGCCAGCCCGGTTGATGGCGTTCAAATTGGGTGCGGCAATGGCGATGCCTGCCGTGACGACGAAAGTTCCGCCAGTGCCGAAGCCGCCGGAGCAAACGTTCGGCAAGGAAGTGATTCAACAAGGCGCGGCCCTGTATTCGAAGCACATTTGCTTTGACTGCCACGCGCCGCACGCCGATGGCAGCGGAGCTTGGACGGAAGACGGCGCGATTCCGGATTTACGCTACATGCCGGCGGAATCGCACAAGCAGTGGTATGAGATTGTACTGGCCGGGAGCCATCGTAAATACGGAATGCCAGGGTTCGGGACGCCGCCGGGTTATCCGATTTTGAAGCGCAAGATGTCCAAGGAAGAAGCGGACGCGATTCACGCGTACGTGATCGATGTTTCGTGGCAGGCGTACAACGAAGATCAGAAGCAGCGCGCTGGGAAGTGATTAGTGGGCCGGAAGCGGGAGCTTTTTGGTCCCGGCGAGTTCTTGCGCGGCGTCGGTAATGTTGGCGGCGGCGAGATCGGCGAAGAATCCCCAGTTGCCGTATTGAGCTTTGAGCGACGGCAGGATCGCTTTCACCAGCGCGTCGTCTTTCTCGTGGTGGCGCGCTACGGTAGCGCGTAGATCCACGAGGTATTTCTTGAATGTCGCGATATCGGACGCGTTCGCGATACCGCCGTGCCCGGGGACCCACTGCGACTCGCCGTAATCTTCTGGCATTGCACCTAGCGTTTGGATCCAGAGCGGTGAGGTGGCGTCGATCAAGTTCGGGATGTGATCCTTCCACAGCAGATCGCCGCAGAAGACAACGTGCGCGTCGGGAATGAAAACGACGGAATCGCCGCCGGTGTGGCCGGGATAAAACCGGACGTTGACGCGCCGCGGTCCGAGGTAAAGATCGAGCGCGCTGTCGTAGACCAGAGCAGGCAGCGCAATGGACTGGACGCGCGCTTTCTTTTCCGCCGTTATCGGAGGGTCGATCATCTTGATGTTCTCGGTACGGACCCAGCCGCGCGCGTTCCGATGCGCAATTACGAGGGCGCCGGCAGCGGCAAAAACATCGTTGCCGTTGACGTGATCAAGATGATAATGCGTGTTGACCACGAAGCGGATGGGCAGCGGAGTAATTTTGCGGATCTCGGCCAGCAACGCCGCGGCCGGTTCCGGGTCCTGAAAGGTATCGATCACCGCGACGCCGTCCTCGCCCACCACGAATCCGGCGTTGCCACCGGCTTTTCCTTCATCGCTGACGATGGCGGCCCACACGCCGGGGCCGATTTTCTGCAGCGTGAAATCCGGGTTCGCGCCGAAACAGCCGCCGACTACGGCCAGCAACATTAAAACCCAACGGCCAATCATCTCGACAGGCTATCATGCTTCTCATATGACCCCGTCGGCAAGCCGTGACATACACTCGATCCATCCCTATACGAACCTGAAGCTGCACGAGACGAAAGGCCCGCTCGTGATCACCGAAGGCGACGGCGTGTTCGTCCGCGATGAGAACGGCAAGCAGTATCTGGAAGCGCTTTCCGGATTGTGGTGCGTGAGCCTGGGATTTTCCGAAACGCGGCTGGCGGAAGCGGCGTACCGTCAGATGCTCAAGCTGCCGTACTATCACACGTTCGCGCACAAGGCGCACGATATCGGGATCGAACTGGCGGAGAAGCTGTTGAGCATCGCGCCGGTGCCGATGTCGAAAGTATTCTTCGTGAACTCGGGATCGGAAGCGAACGACACGGTGGTCAAGCTGGTCTGGTATCACAACAACGCGCTAGGGCGTCCGGCGAAGAAAAAGATTATCAGCCGCCTGAAGGCCTATCACGGCGTGACGGTGGCGAGCGCCAGTCTCACCGGACTCGCCAACAATCACCGCGATTTCGATTTGCCGATCGCCAATATTCTGCACACCGATTGTCCACACTGGTATCGCTTCGGACAGCCGGGCGAGACCGAGGAAGCATTTGCTACCAGGATGGCGGCTTCGCTCGAGCAGCTCATTTTGAAGGAAGGCCCGGAGACGGTGGCGGCGTTTATCGCGGAGCCGATCATGGGCGCGGGCGGAGTTCTGCTGCCCCCGGCGACGTATTTCGAGAAGGTCGAGGCGGTGCTCAAGAAGTACGATGTGCTGCTGATCGCCGATGAAGTGATCTGCGGATTCGGGCGGACGGGCAACATGTGGGGCACCGAAACTTATGGATTGAAGCCGGACATGATTGTGTGTGCGAAGGCGCTATCCTCCGGCTACATGCCGATCGGCGCGGTGATGGTGTCCGAGCCCATCTACCATGCGCTCACGCGGCAATCCGAGAAGATTGGAGTCTTCAGCCACGGGTTCACCTATAGCGGACACCCGGTGACCTCCGCCGTCGCGCTGGAGACGCTGAAAATCTACGAGGAGCGCGATCTGGTGAATCATGTGCGCGCCGTCGCGCCGCGAATGCAGGCGGGTCTGCGGCGATTCGCGGATCATCCGCTAGTGGGCGAAGTGCGCGGCATCGGATTGATCGGTGCGATTGAGCTGGTTGCCGATAAGGCAACGAAAGCCTCATTCGATCCGAAGATGGGAGTCGGCGGATTCTTGGCGGAGCGGGCGCATCATCACGGGGTGATTATCCGGGCGCTGGGCGATACGATCGCGTTTTGTCCGCCGCTGATTGTTAAAGAAAACGAGATCGATTTGATGTTTGAGAGGTTCGAGCGTGCCCTTGAGGACACGCTCGAAAAGTTTCCGATCTGCTGACAAGCCGACGTGGGCGTCGGCTGCGGACCTGGGGGTCCCGCCCCACTTAGGGCAATTGGTTTATTAGAAGGTCAGGCGCGCGGTCAACTGGATCTGCCGGGGTCCGGCGCCTTCGGCCTGTTGCAGTGATGTGATTTGTCCGAAGCCGGCTGGCACGGAAATCGTCAGGTTGCCGGGAGGCGCGTAGTTCGGATGGTTCGCGATGTTCGCTATCTGGGCTCCGAATTCCGCTCGGATGCCTTCGGTGAACGCGACACGCTTGAGCAGCGAGATCGAGACCACTTTGGTTCCGGGCCCCATGACATTTCCTTGCGTGGAATCGCCGAAGCGGCCGATGTTGTTCGCCGGGTCGGAGAAAGCCGCCGGATTGATCCACTGATTGATCGATTGACCTGCGTATGGATTCACGCCCGGTACCGTATCCGCACGGCCGCCGGATGCCCATAGCGCGTTATAACCGGTGCCGGACGGATCGTTGCTGGTACTGATCGTCATGAATGGGCCGGTCTGGAAAATCGCCACACCACTCAGAACCCAGCCGCCCAGAACAGCGTCCGTTGCACGATTTACGCTATTCATGAACTTCTTGCCTTTGCCGAACGGCAGTTCGTAATAAACGCTCGCCAGAAAGCGATGGCGCCGGTCATACGGCGTGTTGCCGTAGTCGATTCCAGGATGGTAGGGATCGCTGAGTTCGTTGCCAAACTCGCTGGCGAACCCTTGGGCCGGCGAAGAGGCCGCGCCAATGAGGTTGGACAGGTTCCGCGTGTATGTGTAACTCGCGCTGAATTGTAAACCGCTGGAGCGTTTGTGCACCTCGATCGTTCCAGCGTTGTAGTTTCCAAAGCCGTCATTGCTGGCGGTCTGGAAGAACTGAACCTGCGGGAATGCGACCTGAGCGGCGATGCTGGGATCGCTTAGTCCGAGAGTGTTGGGATGCACCTGGTTGTAGTTAATCAAGGTTGGAGTATTGTAGGAGTGGTTTCCATTGTAAGAAGCCCGTACTCCAATACCCTGTCCCAGGTCCCGTTCCAAGGTCAAGTTCCACTCCTCAACGATCGGATCCTTGAAGTTGATTTTAGAAGCCAAATCAAAGTAATACGAGCCCGGCTGCGCGATGTTCGACGGATAGGAATATGGCAGCGCATACTGCGGTTTCCCGCCGACCAGGTTGTCGTTCGAGAAGAAAGCAACGTCGCTCGCGCCCACGGACCATCCATTGATCGCGCTGCCGCTCATGAGAGCCTCGATGAATCTTCCGTATCCGCCGCGCAGCACCGTTTTGTTGTTGTTACCGATGCGGTACGCGAATCCGATACGAGGAGCGAAATCGAGTTTGGAAGAGTGCCGCAAAGCCGCCGGAACTCCCACTTTGGATGCAAGAATCTCCGGAGTGTTCTCCAGCGACTCCGTGAACTGCGGATTGATGTTCGCGAATGCCGCCTGATTCGGCAATATGACCGCGCCGTGCAGCACTTGGCCGTTGACAGTGCTGGTATAGTTCGGATACCAATTGACTACGTCATTGGCTTTGTCCTGGAAGCCGGGATGATACTCCCAACGCAATCCGAAGTTGATGGTGAGCGACTGCGAGACTTTCCAATCGTCCTGCGCATAAACAGCGTAATGCTTGGAGTAAGCGTTGGTTGTGGGGTTGATCACTGAGCCTATGACGGTTGAGTCCGGATAGCCCAGCAGAAAGCCGGCCAATGGAACACCGGAGCCTGGATTCCCGTTCGGATTGAGGAGAGTTTGGACCGCTGCACTCGATCCATCAAACGTATAGACCCCCATTCGATAGTCGGAGAACACGTTGGTGAAAAGGCTGCTCAGGTAGCGAAAATCGCCGCCAAATTTAAACGTATGTTTGGACTTCGTCCAGGTCAGCGAATCGAGAAGCTGGTAGGTGGCTTCCTTGGGATTGATATCGATGGTGTTGGAGGGATAGGTTCCGGTAAAGCCGTTCAGGATGATGGAAGGGGTAGCATAGCCGGGCGGCACAGGCCCAGGCAGATTGGTCAGGCCCAACTCCTCGGCGGATTCCTGCGCCGTGATGCCGCTCGAGTAACCACGTCGAATCTTGCTGAATCCACCCCGCAGTTCGTTCACCAGTGATGGAGAGATCACCCAGTTATAGGCCACCGCGAGAGCATTGTAGATTTCCGGACGCGATGTTCCGCCAGGAGCCGGAGAACCTGGGTTTCCGTTGCCATCGAGCGGAGCCAGCACCACGCGGCGATTTTTGTAAGTATACCGGGCGTACACCAAATGCTTGGGTCCCAACATCTGGTCGACGCGGACGTCGCCCTGCGAGCTGTTGATGGGCGTTTGGTATTCGACGAGGTAGTTGTTCGCGATATCGCCGGGAGCGCCGTAATTCGGCATCGGGTAAAACTCGTTTAGCAATTTTTGCGCGAACGGATTGAGATCGCTCTTCGGGATGATGTTGCCCGGGAAACCGCTCAGCGCGTCGGGGTAAGCGGAAAGATCACCGTTCCGCATGGCGGCTGTCGGGACGCTGAGGAGTGCGGTTTGCGATTTCGGCAAGCGCAGCGCCTCGTAGCTTCCGAAGAAAAATGTTCTGTTCCGGCCATTGTAGAGGTGCGGGATGATCAGCGGACCACCCAAGTAGATTCCGAAGTTATTCATCTTCACCGGCGTCACTTCGTGGCTGAAGGTGTCGGACGCGTTGAAATCTGTGTTCTGGACGTTCTCAAACAATCCGCCGTGGTAGTTGTTGGTGCCGGATTTGGAGACCGTGGTAATGTCGGCTACGCCGCCGTATTCGGCCGGGTTCAGCGTTTCGCTGATTTTGATTTCTTCGATGGCGTTGAAGGACGGAAACAGTTCGGCGAGCGCTCCGAGCGAACCGGGGCCGACCGAGCTGATTCCATCGATCGTCAGCGACAACTGCGATGGCATTGCGCCCGCGACCGTGATGTTGGTGCCGTCTGTTTGAACGCCGGACTGCGCGGTTAAAGTTGAGAACGCGCTAGTAGAGCCTTGCGAGCGAGTGCCGATCGCGACTGGAAGATCCACCAGCTCCAGGCTGCCTTTGGTTTCCGCGATATTCGAGGCGTCCGATTGCACCACAGCGACCGCTTCGACAGTTACGGAAGTGGCTTGGGTCGCGACCTTCATGTCGAGATCGATGTGTTTGGTTTCTCTCGAACTAAGATCGAAGGCCTGGAAATCGGTCTTTTGAAATCCGGACGCGTCGATGGAAAGCTTGTAGTTTCCGACGTCGATGTTGACGAACTGATAGTTACCGTTCGCATTCGTTTCCGTTTCACGAAGCGCGTTGGTGCCGGTGTTGATCAACTGGACTTTGGCTTGGGGGATGACGCCGCCAGAAGGATCGTGCACCGTTCCGAGGATGGTTCCAAACGTGGATTGTGCGTTAACCACGCCAGTGACTGAAAGCACCAGAGCAGCGATGCGAAATCGAAGTAAGTAAGCGGCCATGACCGGTCCCCCTTTGTGAATTGTTTTGAAGCCGCAGAAGGTTCCGGCTCGGTTGCCAGCCTTGCTGCCAATTCAACAAAGAATTAGGACCGACGTGGGTGAAAAAGAAGTAGAGCTAGTGTAACCAAATGGCAACAGGGTGTCAATGGAAATCTGGGGTAGAATTGGGCCGTTACAGGGAGACGCCGGATGGACAGATAATAGACGGGTTACAATTTGCAATCCATTCTTGCTCTCGGGCGCACCGGAACCTGCATTAAGCGCAGCGGTTTCGCTGGACCGCGCTTCGAAACCGGGCTATACTCGCGTTCAAGAGGTGTTCATGCTCATTCGACGCGCCCTTCCGCTGTTGTTTGGCGCCGCCTGTTTGCCCGTATGGTGCGGTGATTGGAATCCGAAACTTGCCGAGCAGTACCTGGATTCGCGGCAAAAAGCTTGGGTGGCCTGGCCGACCGCAATGGCGTCCGGCGTGGCCTGCGTTTCCTGCCATACGGGTCTGCCGTACTTGGTGGCGCGTCCGGCATTGCGACATGCTCTGAATGAGACGAACGGTCCGACGCTCTACGAAGGGCTGTTGTTATCAAGCATGCGCGCGACGGTGACCCGGACGGATGCCAACGATCTTTTCAAAGGACTGAAGAGTCCCTTGTCGGATCAGGTGTACGGGGCGCAGGTGGTGCTTTCGGCGCTGGTGCTCGCCATGGATGACGCGCAGCGCGGCCGGCTGAGCCCGGAAACCGAAGTATCGTTGAAGCGCATGTGGACAACGCAGGTGCACGCGGGCGACGACAAGGGCGCCTGGCAGTGGTCGAACTTCGATCTGGATCCTTGGGAGACGAAAGAGGCGGTCTACTTCGGCGCAGCTCTGAGTGCCCTGGCCACCGGAATCGCGCCGGACGCTTATCAGGCGCGCCCGGAGATTCAGGACAACATCGCGGAAATGCGGACGTACTTGCGCGGAGGTTTGAAATCGCAGCCGTTGCACGATCGCTTGTTTGTGTTGATGGCTTCGGCGAAGCTGCACAACCTGCTTACGGATGCCGAGCGAAAGGCCATCGTGGAAGAAGTTCGCAAGACGCAGCAGGCGGATGGCGGGTGGACGCTGGAATCGCTGGGCCAGTGGAAGAAGCGCGAAAAGGCACCGGTGAGCGTGGGTTCGAACAGCTACGCGACGGCCGTGGTTGCTTACACGCTGCAATCGGCGGGAGAGTCCGCTAGCGGAAGTTTGGCGCGCGGCCTGGAGTGGCTGCGCACGCACCAGGACGCGGAGTCCGGGCGCTGGATCGCCGAATCAATGAATCATCCGCACGATGCCGGATCGATGGCCGCGCTCTTCATGAGCGATGCGGCAACGGGGTATGCGACAGCCGCGTTGCTTGCGGCAGAACCCGTGAAACCGCAGCACGGCCGTCCGACCGCCAAAGTCAGCGCAGCGGGTGAAGCTCGAAATCCGTAAGCTGATAGCGGAAGTCGCCGTGCGCGGCAAGCTGCCGGTCGCACCACGCGATGCCTTGCTGGATGGCGTCCAGTTCGTGACGCCACCAGGGTCCGTCGCCGCCTGATGTGTAGAATCCTTGGCAGAGCTCGAGATGGCGGCGGAATCCGGCTGTCAGGCGGGCTTGGTAGTGCGCCAGCATGCCGGGATTCGCGCCCGCGCGAATCACCGCAGACGCCAGGATCGCTTCGCGAATAGCGTGCGCTGTGCCGTCGCCGCAAAGCGGGTCGAATGCCATGGCTGCGGTGCCGCACGCCAGCCATCCGTCACCGTACAGCGGAGAGACGATCCGAGGGTAGGCCGGGAACTTGCTGGATTGCGGGTGCGCTTCGGCGATTTGTTCTTGAATCACTCGGCTCGCTGCGAGGAGTTCGGCGGGTTCGCTGCCCACGGCGAGCAGCCACGCCATGTCAGGAGCATTCGGGATCAGAAAGAGCCAGCCCGCTTCTAGCGACTCGATCCAGCAGGCTTCTGGATCGGCGCCAGCGTTTAGCTTGACCGCAACGGCAGACGCCAGGCGCGAACCGAAGCGATACTCTTCTACGGCAGCGGGGAGCGGACGCGACGCGTACAGGGCGAAATCCGGCGCTGTGCCGGTGGGCGCAGGCATCGGCGATAGACCCTGGAGTAAAAGTTCTTCGGAAACCACGACAGCGGAATGATCCACCGCAAGCACGCTTGCGTTGCGGCCCC
The DNA here is from genome assembly GCA_035295865.1 of Bryobacteraceae bacterium. GTDB lineage: Bacteria > Acidobacteriota > Terriglobia > Bryobacterales > Bryobacteraceae > Palsa-89. The sequence goes on along the minus strand of DATGIH010000237.1, from coordinate 10,552 downwards.
AAGCGACCATTCGTTTGCGGATCTTGGGCGCGCTCTCAAAGAGATCGGCGCGCTCGAAGACATCACGGATCAGCGCCAGCGCATGGTCGCCCAGCAGGATCGCTGGAAGGCGCGGGCGATCCACAGGTTGCAGAGTTACGTTCAGCCCGGCCTTGCCGAGCAAATACGCGCAGCAGGAAGCCGCCACGCCATCGCCTTGGATGGAGATGCGATTGAGACTACGGGGTGACGACAATTCCCGCGTAGGTCACGTCGACGTTCAAATTCCAGGTCTTCTCGTACTTTAACGTAGCGGCGTCGTACACTTCGATTTCGAATCCCGCGCCGTAGATGTAGAGCTTCTTTCCATCTTGCGAAATTCCCAGCGTGAAGCGCGTGCGGCAGGGGACTTCGGCTTTATTGGTGATTTGATCGCTCGAAAGATCGAAGGCCCAGAACTCGCAACGCTTGTTTCCGTGGCGGCCGTTCTCGATTACGGTGTATGCAAATTTCTTGTCGGCGGTGACCTCGAATCCCGCGATGCCCGCCGGAGCCGGACCGATGGGGCTGAAGTCCATCTGGCGATTGCTCAGATCGAAGCGCGCTAAGCCGAAGAGCTTGTTGTGGACGATGGGGTCTTCCGAGTTGAAAATCGCGATGTGCTGGCCAGGCTCGTTGATCAGGTCGAGGTCGCTTCCGAAATGAACGTGCTCGGTTCCGGGGAAATTCGGCTTCGCGAGCTCGATCTTGTCCACCACCTTAAAATCGTCGGCCTGCAGGATGGTGATGTGCTCGCCGAATTGATAGAGCAGCTTTCCGTCAGGAGAGACTTCGAGCGCGGCGCGGCCGTAATCGATATCGTTTTCGCTTTGTTCGTCCTTGCCCAGATCCGCGGTTTTGATCACCTTCTGCTGTTCCAGATCTATCACGGTGTACTTCGGCTTCCCAACCTCATAATGATCCGGGAACTTGTTGATCTCTTTGCTTACCGTGTAAAACAGCTTGCCGGTGGGATCGGGAGTGCCGTTCCAGAAGCGGATCTGCTTGGTCGGCGTGTTGAGCACGAAGTGATTGGTCACTTTTCGTGTCGCGACGTCGATCACTTCAATACCGTTGTGATCAATGGTGGAGACGTAAATTGTTTTATGATCCGGCGAGAGGCGGATCGACATGGGAGTGCCGGTGGTGAGCGGAATTTTGTCCACGACCTCGCCTTTGCTTTCGTCGAAGACCCACACTGCGGCTGGGTAGACCGGCAGATAGAGCATGCCGGCGCTCGCGAGGGTGGCGCACGCTGCGAATAAAAGAAATATTTTCTTCATGGGAAAACGAGGTCCAAATTGCGCCAGTCCTTGGTGGCGGATGCGCACTTGCTGGCCCAATCCGGCGAATTGTTGAGATGATCGGGAACCTGCGCCGGCCAGTAGCAGCTTACGAAGCAATCGTAGATGTCGCGCTCCACCGGCTGGCAAAGACCGGCGGTGCCGCCGGCCGCGTCCACTTCCCAACCGGGCGTGAACATCAGCGAACATGCCATGGGCACGTGCGGCCGTGCGGGAGCGGGGCTTTGCAATGCCACCACATCGTCTTCCTTGGCGGCGACGCGCGAAGCAACATAGTTGTCGATGCGAGCCGCTTTCTTATTCAAAGGGCGCATGTGTTTCATGAGGCTGCCTTCCTTTCCGCGAACTGCTCGAGAAAGCCCGGATTTCTGGCGGCGATGGCGCCGTAGATTTCAAGGCAAGTGTTGGTCCAATCCCGGATCCAATCGCAGTAGTGCAGATTCGGATGTCCGGTATCTCCGTAACGCACGAATGCTTCGTGATGGCAGCCGCCGGCGCAGAGCGGGCGGGCCCAGCACGTGTGGCAATCGTATTTGGAATCGATGTGGCCGCGCTTCAGAAAATCGGCTTGCTTGTCGCGATCGATGCCGGTTGAGATGTGTCCCAGCGCGTGTTGATCGGAATCGACGAAGCGATGGCACGGGGCGATGTCGCCCGAAGGTCCGACGCCGAGCAGTCCGAGGCCGGCGCCGCAGGGATGCGATTTGTTGACGCCCTGGCACAGCTCGGCCAGTGTGTCGCTGACGTTGGAAAATCCATGGGCTTCGCCGCGCAGCGCGTATTCCAGATATTCGCCGGCCAAAACGTGAAACTGTTCCAGCACGCCATCCATGCCGCGCTGGTTGATGGCGTAAAGCTGATTTGGCGACGTGGTGACGGGTGCGAAACCGACTTCGTGGAATCCGAGATCCTGCTTCAGGTGGCGAAAGATCTTCACTACATCCGTGACGCCGGACGTCAAGGTAACGCGCGCTGCGATGGGCCGCGTCCGATGATTCTGGATCAGCTCACGCACTTTGGGCGCGATGATGTCGTAGCTGCCTTTGCCGTTTGAAAACACACGCAGCTTGTCGTGCATTTCCTTGTTGCCGTCCATGCTGACGGTGACGCCGATGCGATTCTCCGACAGAAACTGGATGATCGCCGGAGTCAACAGTGTTGCGTTGGTGGTTAGGCTGAAATCGATGTGCCGGCCCTCCGCCGCGGCCTGCTCGCTCGCATACGTCACCACCTGCTTCAACAGCGGAAAGTTCATCAGCGTCTCGCCGCCGAAGAAGGTGATGTGAATGGCGCGGCGTCCGGCCGATTGCTGCAGTAGAAAATCGACGGACGCTTTGGCGGTGGCAAAATCCATGAACTTTGGCTTGCCTTCAGGCGTGGCCACTTTGTCGGCGCCGAATTCGTAGCAATACTGGCAGGACAAGTTGCACTGATTGGTGAGATTCAGCACGAGCGTTTGCAGCGGGAAATCGGCGGGTGGCGAAGGAACCGCTTCCGGGGAGGCCGTTGTGTTTACGATGACGTTGGCGTGCGCCATCTCCGCGATCAATTGCTTTGCGTCGTCCGCTTCCAAACCGCGCACGATCAAGTTTTCGAGCAGTTGATCGAGCCGCGTTCCGCCGGGCGCCACGCTTTCGAGCAGCGCATCCACAGCTTGATCGATTTGGAAGATCGCGCCAGCGGGAACCAAGTACAGAAAGCGCTCGCCCGCGCCTTCAAACTTGTGAAACTCGCCTAACCGGAAAACCGGCGCTTCCGCGAGGGCTGTCATTGGCCGCCGACCTCGGGTTGATCCCAGTTCATGTACATCGGAACAGTGACTACAAGGTACGATTTTCCCATCAAAAGCTTGCCGTCGGCGCCCTTGTCGGTTTTGGAGGTCGCGACAATCCAAACATCGCCGTAATTATTGCGCATGAACTTGCGCTTCGGATTCGGACCATCCGATGCCGGAGTGAAGAGACCCGTTGCGCTGAGCGTTCCGACGAAATCCTTGTCGTCGTCGCCATAGACCGCGTAAAACTCCTGCACGGACCACGTGACATCCACAGGACCGAGTTCAACGTCGTCGGCGGTGTGCAGTTTGCCGTCCGCGCCGCGCTGATATCCGATGGCTTCGAACTGCTGATATCCCTTGGGATGCGTCTGGCTGCCCAACCGCGCCAGTACGGACTCGGGAATCACTTTGATGTAATCGACTTTGTCGTAAATGGCGATGCCGCTTTGCAGAACCGTGCGGCGGATGGCGATATCGCGCTTGCCCGGAACCGCGTCGGATGCCACATCCACTTCGGCTACCACGTCGTTCGCGGTGTGCGACAGGATGCGTTTGACGGTCACGCCAGAACCGAGATCCAGATCCGCTACAGCGACTTGCGGGGGCAGGTTTTCGCCGAGGATTCGAACGCGATTGCCCTGCGTTCCGGTTTTCAGAGCCGATTTATCCGCGCCCAAAATGGTTGCGTCGGCACCCGCGCGCTGCAACTTCACGTCGAATCCGAATTCCTGATATTGACCCCAGAACCAGCGGCCTTCGGCTTGCGTTTGGTCGGGCGAGAACCACATCACTTCACGCATCTCGCTGGATAAATCATCGGGAGCCGAACCCGCCGGAGTGGTTCCTTTCGAATGTCCACGCCAGGAGTATCCGGCATACACCAGGCTGCGTCCGGATCGAACGAGCGTCGAGCCATCCTTCACAGAAACCAGCTTCACGCGCGTGGTGAACTCGTCATCCGCCGCACCCGGTTCGATTTCGAGTTCGCCGTAATATTTTCCGTGACCCAGGATGTTCGCACTCACCAGCCACCGTCCGGCGAGCTTGGGTGCACGCATCCGCGCTCTCCATGCTGCCCATTCCGGGGTGTGCAGCGGCGCGGTTTTCCCTAAGAATTCAAGCGCGGTATCCACGGGCAGTACGTCGCCCGGTTTTTCATGATCGCCGAACCCGCCGGCGTTGATGCCCAATCGAAACGCCTCGTCTGCTTGTGGATACAGCGCCACATGCAGATTCGCGAGCAGTTTCCAATCCTCGACCGAGCGGCGCCAGGAAAGCGGGCGTCCCAACGGATGGCAATTGGCGCAAGCTCCGCGAATGGTATCGTTCGGGATCGATGTCTCATTCAGAATGCGCTTCTCGGCGATGTACATCACCGGCTTCGCTTCTTCCGGCGCCAGCCCATGATAGGTGCCCAGATATTTGATGATGGCCTTGGCTTCCGCGGGTGCCAGAGTAACGCCGTTCAGCCGGATCATCCGCTTCAGCGCTTCTTCCCACTGTTCGGGCGTGGCGCGTTCCCAGGAAATGCGAGAGAGATTGCCATGCGAATCTTTCACATGACATCCGCCGCACTTGGACAAAACCAGCGGATCTGTTACCGGGATACCTTCTTCCGGTGTGGACTTGGCGGCATCCGAAGGGGCTGTGGTTTGAGCATTGGCGTTCGTCATCGCCAACAAAAACACTGGTAGCGCAAACAACAATGCACGCGGCAGCTTCATAGTAGTGGTCTATCATACCCCTTTCTTTGCTGCTTGGGAAGGCAAAACGATGTGATGACACCCATCAACTATTTCGATAGGGTTTATCAATTTCCTTTGATAAGCTTGGGTTGTTGCGTGCAGCACGTCCGCACGCCGCAAGCAAGAACTGAGCTGTTCCCTCCAACAAGCTGACTATTCCGGACCCCTCGTCAGCGGTCCCCAATTCCAACTCGGAGATCGTTATGTTTTCGACGAGACGTTTGCTGCTGGCGGTGTGTCTTCTGCCGCCTGCGTGGGCCGCCCCGCATAACCGGACACCAGTGGTGTTTGCCTGCCTACAGAGCGAAACCTTTGTGGCCGGCGGAGTTTTGAATTCCGGCGAACAAACCGCGGCGCAGATCTTTTCGAATATCGGCGTCGACCTTCGGTGGTCCTGCGACGCCACGGCCCCTAAGCTAATCCTGATCCGGTTGGCGGCGCGCGTTCCCAAACGTTTTCGTAACGGAGCGCTGGCTTTCGCATTGCCTTTTGCCCGGAACGGTGTCCGGATCACGGTTTTCTACGACCGGCTGGAACCAATCTTCGCGGAGCATATGGAGTACGCGGACAGCATCCTGGGGCATGTTTTGGCGCATGAGATCGCGCACGTTCTCGAAAGAGTGGATGCGCACGGCGAATCCGGATTGATGCGGGCACGCTGGGACGCGCGCGATTTCACATCGATGAAGTTCAATACGTTTCATTTTGCGCCGGAGGATGCCCAGACCATCCGCGAAAGCGTGGAAAAGGACATGCCCGTCGAATGAATCGGCCGCGCGCTCAGCTATCCTAAAATTCAGACCCATGAAAACTCCTTTTCGTTTGGATGGACGCCGCGCTGTGGTTACAGGAGGCGCGAGTGGTATTGGAGAAGCAACTTGCCGCACTTTGGCGGCGGCCGGCGCGCAGGTAACGATTGTGGATATCGACGCGCACGGCGCGGAAAAGCTGTCGCATCAACTTCCCGGATCGTCGGTGCTGATTTGCGACATAACAGATTCGAAAGCGGTAGACGCGGCGTTTGCGAACTTCGGCGAGTTGGACATTCTCGTGAACAATGCCGGGATCGGGCTGGTTGGAAGCATCGAAGAAACCTCGCACGAAGATTATTTGCGCCTGTTCCGCGTCAACGTGGAAGGCATGTACCTGGTGACCAAAGCGCTCATTGGCAGGCTGGTGGCGTCGAAGGGCGTGATCGCGAATATTGCGTCCGTGGCCGGATTGGTTGGCATCAAGCGGCGCTTCGCGTATTGCGCAACGAAGGGCGCCGTGGTGGCGCTATCGAAGCAACTTTCGGTAGATTACGCGGGTAAAGTGCGTGTGAACAGCGTTTGTCCGGGAACGGTGGACACGCCGTTTGTCGAAGCGTACCTCGAGAAATATCACAAGCACGAGAAAGATAAAATCCGCGCCGAGCTGAATGCGCGACAGGCCGTGGGCCGGCTGGGGCGTCCGGATGAAATCGCGAACGCGGTGCTCTATTTATGTTCGAGCGAAGCGGAATTCGTTACGGGCTCTGAAATGGTGATCGACGGCGGGTGGACGGCGGCGTAGCGCACCCACTCGTGCGCTACGCGTTAGTGGCTTTCGCGCGGAATCCCTGCACCACGGATTCCAACCAGAAAATCGAAATCCGCGCCCTGATCCGCTTGCAGCACGTGATCGACGTATAGCTTCTGATAGCCGCTTTGCGCGACCGGTGGCGGCGGCGTCCAAGCGGTGCGGCGGCGCGCGAGTTCGTCGTCTGAAACGCAAAGATCCAGGCGGCGCGCTTCGACATCCAGCTCGATCATATCGCCATCGCGCACCAGCGCGAGCGGTCCGCCGACCGCGGATTCGGGCGAAACGTGCAGCACCACGGTTCCATACGCGGTGCCGCTCATCCGAGCGTCTGAGATCCGCACCAGGTCTGTAATTCCACGCTCCAAGAGTTTGCGCGGCAGCGGCATGTTGCCGAGCTCGGGCATTCCCGGATAGCCCTTGGGACCCGCGCCCTTCAGCACCATCACGGAATTCTCGTCGATATCGAGTTCGGGTAAATCGGTGCGGGCTTTCAGATCTTCGACGTTCTCGAACACCACTGCGCGGCCACGATGCTTCAATAGCCGCGCGGTCGCGGCGCAAGGCTTGATCACCGCGCCGTTGGGCGCGAGATTGCCGTGCAGCACCGCGATGCCTGCGTGGGTCTTGATTGGATCGCCCATTGCATGGATCACTTCGCGATTCCAGCACGGGGCCTCCGCCGTATTGGCGCGGATGGTTTTTCCGTTGACCGTGAGAACGTCGTGGATCAAGTCGCCCAATTCGCGGACAACGGCGGGAATGCCGCCGGCGTAATAAAAATCTTCCATCAGGAATTTCGGACCCGACGGCATCAGGTCCACCAACAGTGGCAGCTCATGCGCCAGTCGATCGAAATCATCGAGGCTCAGTTCGACGCCCAAGCGCCGCGCGAAAGCCAGCAGATGGATCACGGCATTGGTCGATCCGCCAATCGCCGCATTGACGCGAATGGCATTTTCGAAAGCCTCGCGCACCAGAATTTTCGAAATCTTGAGATCCTCGTGCACCATCTCGACAATGCGCCGTCCGGCATTGTGGGCGAGCACGTAGCGGCGCGAATCAACGGCCGGAATCGCGGCATTATGTGGCAGACCCATGCCGAGCGCTTCCACCATACTCGCCATCGTGGATGCCGTGCCCATGGTCATGCAATGGCCGGCGGATCGTGACATGCACGTCTCGGCTTCCATGAAATCGGCCAACGCCATTTTGCCGGCGCGCACGTCTTCACTCATCTGCCAGACTGCGGTTCCCGATCCTATGGGCTGTCCTCGAAAATTTCCGTTCAGCATCGGGCCGCCCGAGACCACGATCGCCGGAAGGTCGCAGCTAATCGCGCCCAGCAGCAGCGACGGTGTAGTTTTATCGCAGCCGCAAAGCAGCACCACGCCATCTATCGGATTGCCTCGAATGGATTCCTCCACGTCCATGCTGGCTAGATTGCGGAACAGCATTGCTGTGGGCCGCAGGTTCGTCTCGCCCAGCGCCATCACCGGAAATTCGAGTGGGAATCCGCCGGCTTCGTACACGCCGCGCTTCACGCGATCGGCGATCTGCCGCAAATGCGCGTTGCAGGGAACCAGTTCGGACCACGTGTTGCAAATACCGATTACCGGACGGCCATCAAACAGGTGGGGAGGAAAACCCTGGTTCTTCATCCAGGAGCGGTGAATGAATCCGTCCTTGTCCGCGTGACCGAACCAGTTGGTCGAGCGGAGTTTCGATTTTGACATATGATCTCTATCTCACCGCGACTGCGCACTCCTGCGCAACTCTTCCTGGATCACGCGCGGATTGTCCACCTCGAGCAGCTTGCGTGCTTCGGCCTTCGTCTTCGGCTTCGCAAAGCGTGCCAAAGCGGGGTCGAAGATGCGTCTGTCGGAGGGAAGCGCGGTGAAGGGAGTCGGATCCGGCGTATCGGAAAAAACATCGCTCATATCAGCCGCGAGCGCGTCTTCCAAATTCAGCGGGCCGGCCTCCAGAAGTTCGTAAATCGTTTTCTGGACGCTCGCCATGCTGCAATGCCGGTGCGAGATGAATCCTTTGCGCGCGTATGGGCTGATCACTAGAACTGGGCTGCGGTGCGCGTCCACGTGATCCACGCCACCCTGCGCATCGTCTTCGATTACAAAAATCGCCGTGTCCTTCCAAATGGCGCTGTGCGAAATCTTGTCGACGATCTTTCCGAGCGCGAGATCGTTGTCGGCGACAAACGATGCCCGATAGCGGTAACCATCTTGAGGACGCGGATCTGACGTGTGATCGTTGGGCAGCCGGATTACGGTGAATGCCGCGACCTTCCCCTTCTTAAGGCGCCGATCCATATCCTTTGCGAATTCCTGAAAGCGAAACTGATCGGGGATTCCGAGATTGAAGGTGGGATACGCACGATCGCTGGATTCAAACACCGGCATCGGCACCGGAGCGTTCAACAGCAGACGCTGACCTTCGGGTTCCGCGCCATCGCGTTCGTCCGCGCCTTCTACTTCGATGCCTTCTCCATAATTCCGGATACTCAAGCCGGCGCTCGCGATGTGTTCCCACAGCGATCCGTACTCGGGCTCGTCTTCGGGCATCGGACTGTCCGAACCTCCGCCTAAAGCGCGGCGTCCGGGGGCAGAGCTGAAAGGATCCACATTCCGGCGGTCGGCGTAGCCCGCGGTCCATGCCATGTCGAGCCAAGGTGTCGGTGCGATGCCGAACGCCCAGCGATGCCCGTCGGCCGAGACGTCGCTATCTACGAAGAATCGGTCGCTGGTGGCGAACCGGCGAACCAGAGCGTGCGCGTTTGGAGTAACGCTGACATCTTTCAGCTTTGGTTCTTCTTCGGTCCAGCCATGCAGGCCGAAACGGGCGAGCGAGGCATCGCCATCGGAATCCGGCAGATCCCCGAGAACTTCGTCGTAAGTGCGATTCTCGCGAATGATAAAGAAGACGTGCTTGAGCGGCGGCAGCTTTCCATTGGGCGCGCGCGCGGCGAGATTATTCTGCAAGACCGCGGCGGTTCCGTCGCGAAGAGGTAGATCGATCACCGAGAGGCTGCCCAATTCCAACTCGCCGATGTAGGGGCCGCGTCCGTTGGATGGAGCATGCGCGCCGCCGTTGGGTCCAGCGCCTTTGCCTTTGTTGTTGACCACGTAAAGTTTTTTCCCATCGCCGGAAACAGCGGCGGCAGCGGGGAGCCAGCCTGTCGGCGTATGCCCGAGCACGCGTCCGGATTCTTTCTCAATCAGAGCCACGGCGTTGATGCCGGCTTCGGTGACATAAAGGCGCGAAGCATCTTGCGCAAGTCCGAGCGGCATCACTCCACGCAGCGGTCGTCCGCTTCGATCTTGAAAATCGGCGCCGGAGAATGGCGTCAGTGCGATTTGGCTCTCCAGCGTTTTTCCATCCGGACTGATCACCGCGACGCCGTCCTCGTGAGCGAGCGTGACGTAGACATGACGCGCATCCGCGATCACGCCCGATGGCGATGCTCCCCCGACTACCGCGTGACGGCCTGAGCCGATCGCATGACCCAACCGCAGTTTCGAGACGATGGCTGGTTTGTTCGGATTGGAAATATCGACGGTCCAAAGCGAACTTCCTCGCGGATCGTTCTCGCTGCCGAGTCCGGCCACCTTGCGGCCTTCCGCGAGAACGCCGCGACGCGCTTCTTTCGAAGGATATCCAAAAGGCGGAAAATGCAGACCGGTGCTGAGCGTGTCTTCCTTGCGCGCGCCGTTGATCAGCGTGTACTCGAACAATCCGGAATTAGTGAAATAGAGCCGCCTGCCATCTTCCGAGATCGCGATCGCGAGCGGATTTGCTCCAGTGGGAACTACGGTAACGAGCTTGCTTACCGCCGTATCGATCACGGCGATGCGCCAGTTGCCTTGATCGACGACATACAAAAATCGGCCGTCGCGCGAAAGCGCGAGATTCGACGCGAAGGCGTCTTTATCCAATGCGATCCGATTCACTCGCTGCCAATTGTCCGTCGACCAAACGTCCACCGCGCCCGATTCGCCGGTGGCATCGTATAGCAGCCGGCCATCCGGCGAATACGCGACGCCCGCGTGAACTTGGACTTGCGGGTCTGGCTTCGTAGTCGGCGGAATTGTCGTGATGCGGGCATCCACTGAATCCGGATGATCGATGATGTT
>DATGIH010000236.1:0-15153 GCA_035295865.1 Bryobacteraceae bacterium | reverse complement strand
GAGCCGGTTCGATTCGAGGTTGAGGCGCCCTTGCGCGATTTCGACGCGCTTGTCGATGGCTTGCTGGACCAGTTGGTCCACGGGCTGAAGTTTTTCATCGCCGGGCGCTTGAATCGGATCCAGCGGGATGATGTGCACGTTAGCCAGCGTCGGGTTTGCGATGCCGTTCCGGCTGAGCGCGTTTTTGAGCACGATTTCCTGCTGCAGCAAGTTAGTTTCGGAAATGACGAGATCCTGCTGGGCGGCATAGAGCTGCGATTCGGCGCGGGTGACTTCGATTTCGGCGAGAGCGCCGATGTTGACCTGTTTCTTGTTGTCTTCGAGTAGCAGTTGGGCGGTTTCCTGCTCATGCCGGCGCGAAAGAACATCTTCGTGGAAGCTGACCAGATCCCAATAGAGATTGAGAATGGCCGCGACGGTGACGATTACCTGCTGCTTGAATTGCAGGTCGGTGACTTTGAGGTTATTCTTCTGGACGCGGATGTTGCGATCGTTAACGGCGCGTCCGAACCCTTGCAGAAGGCTCTGGGTCAGTTGGAGATCCAAGCTGCCGGTGGTGTAAGGGTTGAGGTCGTACTGCGCGCTGTTCACGTGAGAGTGCTGGCTGGTGTAGGTCCAGAGGCTGCTCAGGCCGAAATCCCAGGCTTGCGAGTAAGAGGCTTGGTAGGTGCGCAGGCCGAGAACAAGCGCGGTGGTTCCGGTGAGGAACGTGTTGCTCTGCGGGCTGGTGATGTGTTGAAAGAGCGCTTGCATGGAAAACACGGGGTCGTAGCCGGGGATTTGCGGACCCAACTGAGTCACGATTCCACCTCCCGAACTCACCCCGTTTCCCGCCGATAGCGTGACGGTATTGCTGGTGCTGACTCCGGTGAGGCTCACGCTTTGCGGGCCTTGCGCGACGCCGAGCCCCACACTGCGGAGAGCGCCGCCGCTTTTGGCGCGGCGCAGGACTTCCTGGGCCAGCAGCGGTCCGTAACGCTGGACTTCGATATCGATGTTATTTTCAAGCGCCAAAGCCACCACATCCTGCGCGGAAAGGTACAGGTTGCCGCCGCGTACAAGCGACTCGAGCCGCGAGGAATTCGCCAGGTTAATGGGCGGGACTTCGCGCGCCTGATACGGGCGGGTCAACCAACCGAGGCGTCCTTGAGGTGAGTCGATCCGGATTTCAGACTGGGCAGCCAGCGGCGACACAAGCAAAGAGGCACACAGAATGCAAACGAGTCCTTGGAATGATTTCATCGCAGTGGAGGTTAACCCTTCTATGATGGCACAGGCAGTTGTGGATCGGCATTGAAGCGGTGCTTGACCCATTAGAAGGTAGAACGGGCACAAGGGATGCTAAGTTCCTGCTAAATGGCGGGGAGAGAGTTAAGATTTCTTGGCCGCAAATGAACGCAAATAAACGCGAATTACTGGCGGCCCGATGCGAAGGCCACGCGGTCGGAAATCGAAGGGTGGCTATAGGTCCAGAAAACGAGGAACCGGTTGGGATCGGGTTCGTCCAGACCGTCTTCACCCATGACCTGGAATGTGTGGGCGGTTACTTGAGCGGGATCGGGGACAATGCCGCGGATGATTTCGAGTCCGTAGACGTCGGCCTGATGTTCCTGCCAGCGGCTGTAGCCGTTGACGATGGGCTCCGAGAAGAATGCGAACAGGGTCGCGATGAGCAGAAGCGCCGGGAGACTCGCCCAGTCGGTCAGGTCGCGAATTCGCCAACGTGCCAGGCGGTATCCGGCATACAGCAAAACCAGGCTGAAGAGGGACCCGAGGAGGATGGAATTTCGCACGTGTCCGAGGACGTAGTGGCCCATCTCGTGGCCGAAGACGCTCAGGATTTCGGGCGTGGTGAGCTTTTGGATGGTGGTGTCCCAAACGACGACCCGTTTGGAAGCTCCAAATCCGCTAACGTAGGCGTTCATCGAAGTTACTTTTTCACTGGCGGTCATTTCGAACATTCGATCGGGGGGAATGGCGAGTCCCCCGTGGGCGACGACTTTTTCAAGGTCGTTCACGAGATCCGGATGGCGCTGAGAGAGCGGTTCGAAGTGGTAGAACAAGGGCTCAATTAGGAATGGTTCCACGAAGGCGATGGCGAAGGTGATGGGAATGGTCGCGAGCCAAAAGTAAAACCACCAGCGCCGAGGGCTGCGGCGCATTACGGCGTTTAGCAAAAACGCTACCAGGGTGAGCAGGATCAGGCTCAGCAGTTCCGCCTTAGTCCAGTCCCAGAACCAAGATGGCCAGGTTTGGATGGATTGGGCGAATTTGCGTTCCAGGTGCTGGCTGTATAGCGCGAGCGGGAGATTCGCGAGATCGATGGTCAGCAGGAGGAGCGGCACGACGATCAGCGCCTGGAGAAAGCGGCGGCGGGAGGCGGCTACGGCCCAATCGCGAAATTTTGCGGCGACGCCGAGCGCGATTATCGCGGCGAGAATGGCGACGCCATAGATCTGGCTTCCGAAATAGAGGATATTGCGGGCGTGGGCGTAGTCGATGGCTTTTTCGAGCTTGTCAGGAGGGAGCGTGTATTTGGTGGTTCTCGGGGCCTGCGCGGAAAGAGTTGCGAGGCTCAGAAAAACGAGCAAAAGCAGCGCGCGCACTTACGCCGTCATCTTTCTCTTTCGCAACTCGTCGAACGACACGGCCAGGATGATCACGGCGCCGATGATCACCTGCTGCCAATAGGGATTCGTTCCCAGGAGATCGCTGCCGTTAGCGAGGAGTCCCATGATAAATGCACCAACCAGGGTTCCGAGAACGCTGCCTTCCCCTCCACGCAGGCTTCCGCCGCCGATCACGACCGCGGCGATGGCGGTGAGTTCGTAGCCTTGGCCTCCCGTGGGCTGCCCGGTCATTAAGCGCGAAGCTTCAATCATGCCCGAAAGACCAGTGAGCAATCCGGCGATAGCGTAGACCGCCGTGGTGTGAAATCGAACGGGCACGCCTGCGTAATAGGCGGCTTCCGGATTGCTGCCGATGGAAAACGCGTAGCGGCCGAGGCGCGTGTGTTCGAGCAATACGTGGATGGCGAGTGCGCAGAACAGCAATATCCAAAGCACGAAGGGCACGCCCAGCAGCGTGCCTTCTCCGAGATAGGAAAACGACGGCGGAATCTGGTGGACGGGCAGGCCTTTCGAAATAATCAACGCCAGGCCGCGGAAGATGCCCATGGTTCCGAGCGTGACGATGAAGGGATTGATGCGGAGCGTGGTGGTCATCAAGCCGTTCGAAAATCCGCACAGCATGCCGGTGACGACACCGACGATCATACCCATGGCGACGCCTTGTTTTTCCATCGTCATAGTGCCGAGCAATCCGGCCAGGGCGAGGATGGAGCCAACCGAGAGATCGATTCCGCCGGAAATAATGATGGCTGTCATGCCCAGCGCCATGATGTTGATGACGGCGGTTTGGCGGACAACGCTCGACAAGTTCGTGGCCGTGAGGAAATTGGGCGATGCGATGCAAAGAATGATGAACAGCGCGATTAAGGTGAGGAACGGCAGCAGCCGCTGGATCATCCGGCTTGCTCCTGGGCTTCGCTTGCTTCACCCGCTTCAAATGCCGCGCAGCGCATGATTTGCTCCTGGGTGCAGCGTCCGGTGAATTCGCCGGTGAGTTTGCCTTGGCGCATGACGAGAATGCGGTCGGCGACCTGGAGGAGTTCGGACATTTCCGAACTGACCATCAGGATGGCGGCGCCGGATCGCGCCAGTTCGTCCATCATCTCGAAAACTTCGGCTTTTGCGCCGATGTCGATGCCGCGCGTGGGTTCATCGAACAGGAAAATGCGGGCGCGTCCGACCAGCCATTTGGCGATGGCGACCTTTTGCTGATTGCCACCGCTCAGGCGTCCGGCGAGTTGCTTTCCCGACGACGCGCGGATGCGGAGACGGGCGGTGTAATCGGCGGCGATTTTGCGCTCGGCCGGATGGTTGAGAAATCCGAAGTTGCAAACGTGATTGAGGCTCGCCATGGTGAAGTTGTAGCTGATGGGAAGAGCGGTGGCGAGCCCGTTGCGCTGGCGATCTTCCGGGATCAACGCTAAACCCGCGCGAACGGCGTCGCGCGGCGATCGGATGCGGATGGGTTGCCCGGCGATGGTTACCTCGCCTTGTTGAAGGTCGTCAAGTCCGAAGAGAGCGCGGCAAAGCTCTGTGCGTCCGGCGCCGATCAATCCGGCGAGCCCGACAATTTCGCCGGCGCGTAGAGAGAAGCTGATGTCCTTGAGCAGCGGAGGACGCGTGAGATTTTGGACGCGGAGCATTTCTTCGCCTGGAGCGAGCGGCGAGCGCGTGTAAATCGCGGTGACTTCGCGGCCCACCATGTGCCGGATCAGTTGGTCGGTCGAGAGATCGGCGAGCGGGCTGGTGTGGACGGTCTGCCCGTCGCGCAAAACGGTAACGCGATCGCCGATGGTGCGCAGCTCTTCCAGCCGATGGGTGATGTAGATCACTCCAACATTGCGCGCGCGGAGCGTGGAGACGATCCGGAACACTTCCTGCGTTTCCGTGTCGGAAAGCGACGACGTGGGTTCGTCGAAGATCAGGAGGCTGGAGCCTTGCTGAATTGCCCGGCAGATTTCCACCATCTGCTTGCCGGCCGGGCTGAGTTTATCCACGCGCCAGCGGGCTTGCAAAGGGAAACGATGTTCGTCGATGATGCGTTGGGCGCGATCCAGTATCGCACTGCGCTTGACCCATCCCAGCGGAAGACGCGGTTCACGTCCGAGGAAGATGTTTTCCGCGACCGATAGATGCGGCGCAAGCATCGATTCCTGGTGAACCATCGCGATACCCTGAGAAGCCGCTTCGGCCGGACTGCGGAAATTGACGGCGCGTCCCTGCCATAGCATTTCGCCGCCGTCGGGAGTGAGCATCCCAGCGACGATTTTCATGAGCGTGGATTTTCCGGCTCCGTTTTCGCCCATCAGAAGGTGGACTTCACCGGTTTTGACTTCGAGATTCCCGTCGCGCAGGGCCGTGACGCCGCCGAAACGCTTTTGGACGGATTTAAGTTGAAGCAACATGCGTAGCGACAAGGCGACGCGCCGTGACAGGCGCTTACGTAACATCCAATCGTAGCGTAAATCTTAGAAAAGGCGGCGCTGGGCGGTGGAAGCTCGTGCGTAACATTCTGTAAAAAAGTTAGTTTCTGAAACCAGCCGATGTGGGACTGCATCATCAGTGTGAGTGGTTCGACCGACTTACTACCTGCACGATACCCCTGCCATGTTGCGTTTAGAATTAACCGGCGCGCTTTCTGCTGCGAATGCGGCGGAACTGGAGCGCGTTTGGCGAACCGGATCTTCCACATTGGGCGCGCGAGCGCTGGTAGTGGGGCTGAACGGCGTCACATCCGCGGACGATGCGGGACGGCGATTGCTGGCTCGCTGGAAGCAGCTAGGTGCGACGTTTGTTGCAGAATCCGATGCCGCGCGCGCCATTGCGCTATCGATCCCTGAGGGTCCGGTGATAGAGCGCAAGGCGGCTGGTTACTAAGTAACAGCCAATCGTCGTCGTAATATGATGACGATGTGCGATTGATCCTTCCTTTCCTACTTTCTCTATCCGGCGGGCTTGCGCTCGCTCAAGTGGATTCAGCGCTGAAAGATCTGGCTGCGGTGCGTCAATTCCGCGAAGTGGCGATGGCGGAAGATGGCGGGATGGTGGCCTGGATTGAGACCATCCCGGCAAAGGATGGAGGAGATGCGAGCCGCGCGATCGTGATGGTGAAAGATCTGCGCGAGCCAAAGGCTTCCGCTCGTATGATTTTTGACGGAGGCGAGACGGCGCAGGGGTTGGCCTGGTCGCGCGACGGAAAGCTCGCATTCATCGCGAATGTGGACGGAGAAAAGCAGCTTCAGTTATACGTGGCGGAAAAGCCTGGCCACGCGAAGCCGCGCAAGATAACGGATCTCGCCGGATATTTGGCGGAGCCGCACTGGTCACCAGATGGAAACACAATCTCAATTCTGTGGACCGAGGGGATTACGCACATTCCGGGGCCGCTCGAAGCCACAGTTCCCGATATCGGCGTGGTGGCGTCGGCGATTCATTTGCAGCGGCTCGCGCTGGTGAATCCGGCCAGCGGAGTTCCGCGCGTGATTTCGCCGAGCGGGATGCACGTTTATGAATGCGACTGGTCGCCCGACGGAAAAGAGCTGGCGTATCTGGCGGCGCCGGGTCCGGGCGACGATAACTGGTACATCGCGGAACTTTATGCGGTAAATGCGCAGTCCGGTGAAGCGCGGCGTATTTTGAAGCCGGCGATGCAGGTGGCCAATGTGCGCTGGTCGCCGGATGGAAAATCGATCGGGTTCATTGGCGGGTTGATGAGCGATGAGGGATCGACGGGGGGAGATATTTATGCGCTTCCGGCGAGCGGGGGCGAGGTCAAGGATCTAACGCCGCAGCGAAAATCGTCGCCGAACTGGTTCCGCTGGTCGCCGTCATCGAAGCAAATTCTGATGACCGAGGACATTTCGGGGAAGATGGCGGTTTCGACGCTGGATCTTGGATCGGGAAGCGTGGAGACGATATGGAAGGGCGAGAGTTCCATCGTTTTTTCGGGCGATGCTAGCAGTAGCGCGCTGATTCGCTCGGGATGGGATCGCGCGCCGGAGGTTTGGGCTGGGCACACCGGCGCGTGGCAGCAGATCACGCATTCCAATGACGTGCACAAACCGGCTTGGGGCGAGGCGCGGAGCATCGAGTGGAAGAACGGCGAACTATTGGTGCAAGGGTGGCTGATGTTTCCACGCCAGTACGATCCGGAGAAGCACTATCCGATGGTGGTTCTGGTGCATGGAGGTCCGGCGGCGGCTACTCGGCCCTCGTGGCCACGCCCGGGATTGCCGGTGCAGTTGTTGTCGGAGCAAGGATATTTTTTATTCTTTCCGAATCCGCGCGGGAGTTATGGGCAGGGTGAAGCATACACGCGCGGGAACATTCGCGATTTCGGGCATGGAGATTTGAGCGACATCCTGAGCGGCGTGGATCATGTGGTGAAGAATTATCCGGTGGACAACGCCCGGGTGGGCATCGCGGGTTGGAGTTACGGCGGATATATGACGATGTGGGCGGTGACGCAGACGAATCGGTTCCGGGCAGCTTTTTCGGGCGCGGGGATCGCGAATCTGCAGAGTTACTACGGGCAAAATTCGATCGATCAGTGGATGCTGCCGTACTTCGGCGCGTCGGTGTATGACGACCCGGCGGTGTATGCGCGTAGTTCGCCCATCACATACATCAAGAACGTGAAGACGCCCACATTGATCGCCGTGGGGGAGCGCGACGGCGAGTGTCCGGTGCCCCAGTCGTACGAGTTTTGGCATGCGTTGACCACGCTTGGAGTGAAGACGGAGTTTGTCATCTATCCGGGCGAAGGACATAGTTTTCACGATCCGGAGCATCGGCGGGATTTGTTTCAGCGCGTGGTTAAGTGGTTTCAAGACAATATGCCCGCGCCGGAGCTAAAATAACCACACCTTAAGGTGTGCCATGTCCCATCCGGCTCTGATCGAAGAGCTTCGCGATTATTACGAGCAGATCGAGAATATCCAGGAAGACGCGCAGGAATTGACAGCGCCGCTCAACGACGCTCAGTTTAATTGGCGGCCGTCGCCCAAGCAGTGGTCGATTTCCGAGTGCCTCGCGCATTTGAATGTCACCGCGGCACTGGATGTGCCCGTGATCGCGGCGGAGATTGAACGCGGCCGTGGCGCAGGGATGACGGCTGCAGGGCCGTTCCGCTATGGGTTTTTCAGCAAGTGGTTCGTGGGCTTTATGGACGCGCCGCCGAAGTTCCGGGTTGGCGCGCCGAAGGTCTATCGGCCTGTGCCTGGGTTGCTGAAGCATCAGGTGGTGCCCGAGTTTCTAGCGCTGCATGGGCGGATGCTGGAGTTGATCGCTTCGGCGAACGGGCTGGATCTGGCACGGATCAAAGTGCCGAGTCCGGCGGGGCCCGTCAAATTTCCGCTAGGGCAAAGGATTGCGCTGATTGCAGCGCACGATCGGAGGCACCTTTGGCAGGCTTGGGCGGTGCGTAAACACAGGGGCTTTCCGTTGTAAGAGATTGGCCGCGGATGAACGCGGATGAACGCAAATAAAATCTAAAGCAAATTGACGCGTTTTTGGCGTTCTAGCGTTTTCACAAGATCGCCCACTTCCTGGGCGCGGGAGCGGTCGGCGATTAAGAGAGCGTCGGGGGTGTCTACGATGATCAGGTCCTTCACGCCAAGCAGAGCTACTAATTTTCCTTCTGCGTCCGCGTAGTTGCCGGTGGCTGATTGGGCGAGTGCTTCGCCTCGGAAGACGTTGGCGTTCGCGTCGTGCGGGAGAAGCTCATAGAGGGCGTTCCAACTGCCCACGTCGCTCCAGCCGAAGTCGCTGGTGGCGAATCCGACGACATTCGAAGCTTTTTCGAGCACTGCGTAGTCGATCGATACGCTTTCGCAGTTCGGGAAAGTTTGCTTCAGCTTTCGCCCGAATTGGCGATTGCTGAATGCCGGAAGGCTTGCCAGCAAGGTCGCGGTTTTTGGCTGGAACTGGCGAAGAGCCTCGAGCAGGACCGATGTCTTCCAAAAGAACATGCCGGCGTTCCAGTAGAAATTTCCGGATCGGACATAGTGCGTTGCGGTCTTGAGATCGGGCTTTTCCCTGAATTGGCGCACGGCAATCGGCTGCTTACCGCCGGATTTGATTCCCTGGGGAAATTCGATGTAGCCGTAGCCGGTTTCCGGCCAGCGCGGCGCAATGCCAAGCACGACGATTTTTCCCGCCGACGCGGCTTTGAAAGCGGGACGCACGAAGCTCAGATATTTCGCGGGTTTTGAGATCATGTGATCCGACGGGAAGACGCCCATTACCGCGTCCGGATCGATGGATTGCAGAATGTGCGCCGCGAGTCCAATGGCGGGAGCGGTGTTTCGCTGCGCGGGTTCGGCCAGAATTTGCGAATTTGGAACTTCCGGCAACTGCTTGACGATTTTGGCGCGCAGATGATCGTTGGTGAGGATCCAGATGCGTTCGGGAGGAAGAACGGGGCGCAGGCGGTCGACGGTTTCTTGAATGAGAGAGCGGTCGCCGCCAAAGCGGAGAACTTGCTTTGAGTAAGCTCGGCGGCTGCGAGGCCAAAAACGCGTTCCTCGCCCTCCGGCCAGAATCAGGCCGTAATGGTGGGGGTTGGCGCTCATCCGCCGAGAGGATATCCGTGAATCAATTTAAGAGTGCGGTTCCAGCGCGTCTTGGTGAAAAAGTGGAGCGCGAGATCCACCATGTGGTGGACATTGTAGTCCTTCAGGTCTTCGGTGGGCGCGTCGTAGGACCAGAACACAATGAGAGGTTTGCCCATGATGTTGTCGCGCGGCACCAAACCCCAATAGCGGCTATCCAGCGAATTGTCGCGGTTATCGCCCATGGCGAAGTAGTTGCCGGGAGGCACCACGAGTTCACCGTTCACGACGTTGTCGTGGAGCATCTCGGCAGTGCGTTCACTCATCTTCGGATCGGTGGCATAGTCGGGTTCGCCGATTGGGAAATTGTCGCGATATGTCATCGAATTGTCGAGGTGGATGGTATATGGCTCGTCCATCGGCTGACCATTCAGGATGAGGCGTTTGTTCACCAACTTGATATGGTCGCCGGGAAGGCCGATGACGCGCTTCACATAATCCGTAGCGGGGAGAGTGGGATGGCGGAATACGATAATGTCGCCGCGTTTGATCTCCTCGTACGGCATGATGTACTTGCTGAATTTGCCGGGAGGCGCGTAGGCGAGTTTGTCCACAATCAAGTGATCCCCGGTGTAGAGGGTGTTGTGCATCGAGGATGTGGGGATGACGAAGGGCTGCGCGATCGTCGAAGTGCCGAACAGCAGAATCAGGATTGTGATGGCCCACTCCGCGGTGGAACTGCGCTGAATCGGCGCCGCTGCTTGTGCGGGTTTCGGTTTAGTTGTCGCTATGGTAGCCATGGATCAGCCTGAAAGTGCGAGACCAACGGGTCTTGGTGAAAAAGTGTTCGGCGAGGTCGACGAAGTGACGTCCTAAAGAGTCTACCGAGGAACTGGCAAGGCTCTCGGTGCTGGTGTCGTACGACCAATAAATAATCAGCGGCTTTCCGATGATGTTCTCGCGGGGAACGAAGCCCCAGTAGCGGCTATCCAGCGAATTGTCGCGATTGTCGCCCATGGCGAAGAACGACGCGGGAGGCACAACCACTTCTCCGTTGACGACGTTATTGGATAGCATGTCCTTGGCCCGGTCCATCAGCATCAGGTTCGGCTCGCTGGATGGGAAATTGTCGCGGTAGGAATCCGGATAGGGGGCTTTGTGGTAGACGTACGGCTCGTTCAACTTGACGCCGTTGCGATAAACCTGTTGATTCAGAATTTTGATGTGATCCCCGGGAGTTCCAATGACGCGCTTGACGAACGTCTGGCTAATGTCCACCGGATAGCGAAACACGATAATGTCGCCATGTTTCGGCTCTTCGTAGGGGAGCAGAAATTTGCTTACTCTTCCGCTCGGCGCGTAGGCGAGTTTGTCGACCAGCAGGTGATCGCCGATGAGCAGCGTGTCTTCCATGGATCCGGTGGGAATCACGAAGGCCTGGACCAACGTGGTGGTTCCGAACAGGAGAAGCAAGATCGTAATGGCCCATTCGGCGATGGTTCCGCGTGGTGGATCGGGCTTGAGTGCCATGTCGATGGCGGGCGCCGGATCTGCCACCGCCGTCTTGCTACGATCCGAAGTTGCTTTCATAAGACCGGTACCTTCAGTCTATCAACACGCGGCCGGCGTAGACGAAGCACTTCGCCGAGCGAGATGAAGATGTTCACGATGCCGAGACCGCTCAAGGCTCCACGAAAATAGGAGCTTTCCCAAATGGTGCGAACCCAGGGCGCGAAGCTGGCGATGGAGTTGTTGTTCCAATAATCCATCCAGGGAAAAACCAGCAGGAACACACCCACTTCGAAGCAGACGATGATAAAAAGCAAGCTGGCCAAGCGGTGAAACCAGGTGATCCTGGGAGGCTCCGGCGGCGCTTCGACGAAGGGTTGAGGTTCTACTGGTTGCATGCCGCCATTTCCAGAAGAGGCGCGTCTTCTTTGCCATCGTTCGACCACTCGGGTGGCGGCTGATCGCCGGGAAACAGTTCGCCTTGCTTTGGATAACCGGTCCAAAGGACGTGGGGCGAATGATCGCGCACCGGCCAGAAGCTGAAGCGATGCACGGAGGTCGGGCCGTGCGTTTCCAGCGCTTTCCAGTGACGATCGGTGCTGTAGCCCTTGTTGCTCTTCAAGCCGTATTGTGGGAACACCTTATCCCACTCGCACATACATGCGTCCCTTTCCACCTTCGCTAGAATAGACGCGGCAGCGATGCATTGGGATAGGGCATCGCCGTGGATGAGCGCACGCTGGGCGATCGGCAAGTCCACGGTGATGGCGTCGATCAGCAGATAATCCGGAGCAGGTTTCAGACGTTCGATGGCGCGGCGCATGGCCAGGCGCGAAGCCTGGTAGATGTTGATGTGATCGATTTCGAATGCATCGGCGGCTGCGATCGCCCAAGCAACCGCGCGTTCGCGGATACGGGCTGCAAGAACCTCACGGCGCTCGGCGACCAGCTGTTTGCTATCGCGCAGACCTCGAATGGGGCGATCGGGAGAAAGGATAACGGCTGCCGCGAAAACCGGACCGAAGAGTGCGCCACGGCCGACTTCGTCTACGCCGGCGATCCGCTCAAAACCCTGCGCCTGGGCCTCGCGTTCGTATTTGGCCTGGCATCTCGGCATCTCAGTCTACATCCAAGCCGCGGATTGAAGCATGGGGCTGGATGCTCGGGGTAACGCTCCCTTGCGGTCGCGGTTCTTCATCCGTGCGACAACTTATTCGCGCTCGCGCAGGCGCGCGGCTTTTCCCTTCAAATCACGAAGATAGTAAAGCTTAGCGCGCCGAACGCGGCCGGTGCGCACGACATCGATATGATCGATGACCGGGGCATGCACGGGAAAAATGCGCTCTACGCCCTGCCCGAAGCTGACCTTGCGAACGGTGATGGTTTCGCCGAGTCCGGAGTTCTTGCGGGCGATCACGGTTCCTTCAAAAGCCTGGAGGCGCTCTTTGTCGCCTTCCTTGATCTTGACGTGGACGCGAATGGTATCGCCGGGACGGTACGACGGACCTTGGGGACGATTGTGTTTAGCGACGACTTTGGTGAGCAATGGGTTAGGCATGGTTACAATTCCTTGAATCTTCTATTGTAGTAGATCCGGGCGGTTCCGTGCAGTCTTCTCTCGCGCGGCCTCCAGGCGCCAGCGGCGGATCTCTTCGTGATTGCCGCTCAGGAGGACGTCGGGCGCTTTCCAACCCCGGAAATCCGCGGGCCGGGTGTATTGCGGGCAATCCAGAAGACCGGGTTCGGTGAAAGATTCGTGGACGGCGGAATGTTCGTTACCCAGGACGCCGGGCAGAAGCCGGGCGACGCAATCGACCACCAGGGCAGCGGCCAGTTCGCCGCCGCTCAAGACGAAATCGCCGACGGACAGCTCTTCGTCGGCCAGATGTTCGGCGACACGTTCATCGACGCCTTCGTATCGACCGCAGATCAAAAACAGCTCGTCGTATTCCGTGGCGAGGCGGCGGGCGGATTCCTGATCGAAGCGCTTGCCTTGCGCCGAGAGCAGTATGAGGCGCTGGCGGGCGGAACGTTCCGGCCAGATGCTTTCGACGGCTTCGAAAATTGGCGCGGGCTTTAGGAGCATGCCTTCGCCGCCGCCGAAGGGACGGTCGTCCACGGTGCGATGGCGGTCGTGCGTCCAGTCGCGGAGATCGTGCAGGTGGATTTGGATCAGGCCACTCTCGGCGGCATTGGCGACGACGCCGTGTTGGAAGGGGCCTTGGAAGAAGTCCGGGAAGATGGTGAGAACGCGAAAAATCATTTGGGCGCGAACCGTGGCGCACGCTCTCGTGCGTGCCGTGTTCGCACTCTTGCGAACACGAAATAAGGAAGAACCTCCTTCAAGGCGTTCACACGAGTGTGAACGCGGCACGCACGAGTGCGTGCGCCACATCCACTTTAGTTTAAGTCTTCCAGGCCTTCGGGGAGAATGACTTCGATCCGGCGCTGCGCGGGATCGATTTTGGTGCAGATCGACTTCGCGAAGGGAATCAAGAGTTCCTTATTATCTGGTGTGATTACTTCAAGTAGCGGCGCCGCGCCGGTTTCTTCAAAATTTGACACTGTTCCGAGAAGCCGGCCTGCCGGATCGAACACTTCGCAACCGAGGAGGTCCGATTGATAATATTCGCCTTCGGGCGCGGATGGGCGTTGGTCCAATGGAATGGAGACATTCGCGCCAGCAAGGGCTTCGGCGGCTGAGATGGTGTCGATGCCTTTGAACTTGAAGATGAGATGATCGCCATGCATCCAGGTGCGCTCCACTTCCAGGGCGACGTTGTTCACCAGGACGTCCTTCATGCGTTCGGGATGATTGCTGAGCGGGATGGCCGCCAGTTCTCCCTTGTTTCCACGGGCGCGGAGCAGGCGGGCGATGTTAACAAGCTGCAGAAATTATTCCAAAATTTCCAAGGTGAATCGGCGGTTGAGCTTCATTCCGGCGGCGCCCAGAAGCGTGCGAATGGATCGCGCGGTTCTCCCTTGCTTGCCGATGACCTTTCCCAAGTCGGTAGGGGCGACTCGTAATTCCAGAACTGTGGTTTGCTCGCCCTGCACTTCTTTCACCACCACTTCATCGGGCAAATCCACGAGCGCTTTCGCGATGTCTTCGATAAGTTCCTTCATGTCCAGGTCTGCCTGATAGTAGTTTACCCCGTGGGGCGCGGGGCCGTTACACTTCCTCGCTATCGCGCTTCTTTCCGGGCAATCCGGCGGGGTTTTCGTGGACTCGTTCGCGGAAGCGGCCTTTCAATCCGGTGGCGAGCGAAACGCTGTCCTCGCCGAATTTATCGCGAAGTTGGTCCACGGCCGAAAGCGCCTTACGCCAGCGATCGGTGTTACCCTCCGCCAGCAGGTTGAGCTGGCCCTCGTCTGATTCGAAGCCGGAAGCATGGACACCGAGTAAGCGGATTTTCGACTTCGCTTTCCAATTCGTGTGAAATAAGGCGCGGATTTCGCGGAACAGTTCGGTATCCAGGTTCGTGGCGTGATCGAGCGAGTGAGAGCGGGTGATGGTGGTGAAATCCGAATAGCGCAGTTTTAGTTGAACGGTTCTGGCATAGACGCGCTGTTCGCGCAGGCGGCGCCCTACCATTTCCGAGAGACGGAGCAGCGTGGATTCCAAGCGATCGAGGTCGGCCGTGTCTTCGTTGAACGTGGTTTCGTGACTGATGGATTTTGCGCCGATGTCTTCGCCGACTTCGGTATCGTACCAGCCGCCGGCATCCAGGCCACGGGATTTTCCGGCCAGCGCGAGTCCCCACTGGCCGAAATGCTCGCTGAGGAAAGCGTCGTCCAGCTTGGCGAGATCGCCGACTTTGCGAATCCCGAAGCCGTTCAAATTCTTTTCGGTGACTTTGCCGACGCCCGGAATTTTTCGAACATCGAGCGGTGCAAGGAATCGCGCTTCTTCGGCCGGAAGCACCCAAAGGATTCCATTGGGTTTGGCTTGATCGGAGGCGACCTTGGCGACCATGCGAGACGCGGCGATGCCGATGGAGCAGTTCAGGTCCGTTTCGCGCTTCACCTTGTCGTGCAGGTGATGCGCGGCGCGCAGCGGCGGACCGTGCAGCCGCTCGGTGCCGGTGATATCCATGTAAGCTTCGTCCACGGAAGCCATGTCCACTTTGGGAGAAAAAGTTTTCAGAATGGTGAAGATGCGCTCGGAGTAATCGCGATAGCGGTCGGGGTGTCCCTCGACGAAAATTGCCTGCGGGCAGAGCTTGTAGGCGGTGCGAAGCGGCATGGCGGAGTGGACGCCGAATTTGCGTGCGGCGTAGGAGGCTGCGGAAACGACGCCGCGTTGATCGGATTTGCCTCCGACGACGACCGGTTTGCCTCTCAGCGAGGGATCGAAGAGCTCTTCGACGGAGACGAAGAAGGCGTCCATGTCGACGTGGAAGATGGTGCGGGTCATTCGGTCGCCAAAGCCTTATCAGCCGCGGTCCACAGCAGTTTGACGT
>DATGIH010000235.1:0-2284 GCA_035295865.1 Bryobacteraceae bacterium | reverse complement strand
GCATTGTCCAGCGCCACCGCTAGCGCGTTCGCATTCCCGGGCGATGTTCGCAGCACAATCTGATTTTGCGCCACCCGGACATCTCGCAGAAATTCGAGCGCTACAGTGGGCAAATCGGGACCGGTTGCCGAGCGGCTTACTTGCCGATAGCCGTCGGGCGTCTTCAACAACCCAAGCTCGCGGATATCGCGCGACAGTGTCACCTGCGTGGTTTGGATTCCGAAATCTTCCTTCAGCTCGTGCGCCAGATCTTCCTGTGTCAGGATTCTTTTGTTGCGG
Source organism: Bryobacteraceae bacterium (assembly GCA_035295865.1). GTDB lineage: Bacteria > Acidobacteriota > Terriglobia > Bryobacterales > Bryobacteraceae > Palsa-89. The sequence continues at coordinate 2,005 of DATGIH010000235.1, read as the reverse complement.
ATTAGTTTCAGGATCTGGCCCTGGCGGAAGGTTTTGTTCATGCCGTAAATTCGCGAAGACGCGCTTCGGCTTGCTCGAGCGCGGCGTGAACCGCGGCAGGTCCGGTACCACCGGGCAGTTCCCGAGTCTTCAGACCTTCCGCCGGATTGAGCAGGCGGGACATTTCCGCGGTGAACTCGGGAGCGAAGGCGGCGAGATCTGCCGGCGTCCAATCGGACGGCTTCTTGCCGGCCTTCACGCTTTCTAGCACCAGCTTTCCGACCAATTGATGCGCGCGATGAAACGGCGTTCCCGCGCGCGCTAAAGCCTCCGCCAAATCGGTGGCGACCACCCAACTTTCTTCAGCCGCGGCAGCAGGACGTGCAGGATTGAGGCGCGTCGATTGGATCACTCCCTCCATCATTTCGAGCGAGCCGGTCAACTGCATGGCCGCGTCGAAAAGCGGTTCTTTGTCTTCCTGCATGTCGCGGTTGTAAGTCATTGGAAGACCTTTGAGCGTAATGAACAACGAACTCAGGTCGCCGAACACGCGCCCGCTTTTTCCGCGGATCAGCTCCAGCGAATCCGGATTCTTCTTCTGCGGCATCAAGCTGGAACCGCTGGTCACGCCGTCGCCCAGTTCCAGCCATCCGAATTCTTCGCTGGAATAGAGAATCCAATCTTCGGCCAGGCGGCTCAAGTGCAACATCGTGACGGATGCCGCGTGCAGGAAATCGAGCGCGAAATCGCGGTCCGCGGACACGTCCAGACTGTTGCGCGTGATGCCGGCGAATCCCAAATCTCGCGCGATGGCTTCGCGGTCGAAGGGAAATCCGCTGCCGGCGAGCGCGCCCGATCCGAGCGGCATGACGTTCACGCGAGCTCGCGCCTGGACGAACCGCTCGCGATCGCGGCTGAACATTTCGAAATAGGCGAGCAAGTAGTGCGGCCACAGTACGGCTTGCGCGCGCCGCAGATGCGTGTATCCGGGGACGAGTGCATCCGGATATTTGCGAGCCATAGCGAGCAGCGCGGCCATCGTCCGGTCGAGCCGTTCCAGGATGGAATCGATCTCGCCGCGCAGCCAGAGGCGAATGTCGAGTGAGACCTGTTCATTGCGGCTGCGTCCGGTGTGGATTTTGTCCGCGAGTCCGCCAACTTTTTCCTTGAGTTTGCGGATGACGACGGTGTGGACGTCTTCGTCGGTCGCGCCTTCATAGAATGCCGCGGAGGTGGAATCGGCGCGGATCTGTTCGAAGGCGTTGACCAGCGTCTCGCATTCGGCTGCGGTCAGAATGCCGACTTGCTGGAGCGCTCGCGCGAAGGCTTGCGATCCACGGCAATCGCAATCGAGCAGCTTTTTATCGAAATGCAGCGAGCCGGAGAACCGCTCGAAGATTTCCGACGGCCCGGTCTCGAAACGTCCGCCCCACAGTTTCATGACTGTGGGGCGGACCCCCTGGTCCGCGCGGGTCCCCCAGGACCCGCATTTCGAAAGGCCGACGTGGGCGTCGGCCGCGGACCTGGGGGTCCGCCCCACGAAAGAGCTGTCACTGGGACGCTCATTTTTTCTTGGCAGTCATCGCCTTCACCTTGATGGGGAGGCCGATGAGATTGATGAATCCCTGGGCGTCCTTCTGATCGTACTCGGCGCCCATCGTAAAGCTGGCGATGTTCAGCGAGTAGAGTGAGTAAGGCGACTTGCGGCTCACCGGCTGCAGCGTGCCTTTGTACAACCGCAGCGTAACTTCGCCGGTGGTGGTCGCGCTGGTCGCCTCGAAGAACGCATCCAGCGCCTCCCGCAGCGGCGTGAACCACAAGCCGTTGTAAACCATCTCGGCGTAATCGAGCGCCAGCTTCTGTTTGTAGTGCAGCGTGTTTTTGTCGAGCGTGAGCGACTCCAGCTCCTGGTGCGCCTGCATGATCAGCGTTCCGCCCGGCGTTTCATAGCAGCCGCGCGACTTCATGCCGACAAAGCGATTCTCCACCAGATCGATTCGCCCGATGCCGTGCTCGCCGCCAATCT
>DATGIH010000234.1:0-14631 GCA_035295865.1 Bryobacteraceae bacterium | reverse complement strand
GAAAAAACCACTCCCGACGGCGTGAAGTTTACTGGCAATGTGGCCGGAGAATAACCGGGAGACGTGGCGGTTAATTTTGCGCTTCCGCTTCCAGCCAAGGCCTGTACAAACACCTGACCCGTTACTGGGACCGTGATGCTCGCGTGGCCCGGCGTCATGTTATCGGTTGCGACCAGCAAACGCGAAGGATCGCTCGAGGTGATGGTCATGGTTGCGTTCGGTGGCGCAAGCGGGACGGTGACGCTGATCTGCGATTGAAGATCTTTGCCGATTGGGAATGGAATTGCCGAATATCCTCCGCCGGTGCTTATATTAACTGCTGCCTGCTGCGCTTCCACCACAAGCTGGCCTTGCGTGGGCGCGATGGCATAACCCGAAGGAGCTTTCAGGCTCAAGGTCGCATTGCCTGGTTTCAAAGGTGTGAATGTCAACGGCGCGTTGCTCACCGTCCCGCTGAACGTAACGCTCGGCGCAACAGATACGACTGCTGGGTTGGAGGACGTTACGCCCACCTTGATCGGGGGAACTCCCGGCCGCAAAGTGAGTGAGAAGTTGTTCGGGGTGAATCCAAAGTTTGTCAGCGGCCCTACCTGGACGGTTGCGGTCTGCGGCCCCTGCTGGATCGCAGCCATCACCGGCTGTCCATTCAAGGAATTAGAGGAGGTCAGCGCGAATGCCAGCGGGCAGAGTTGGATCGTCCAAGGATTCGCGGTGAATCCGGATGCCGTAATTTGCAGCGGAACGGTTCCATTGTCGCTGAGAGCATGAAGGAAGACGGCCGCAGCAGCCGATCCCGCCGGAATGGTGACCGTGATCGAAGCCGCTGGCGCTGTTGTCGCGTCCGGGCTGAGCAAGATCCGCTTGGGATCGGAGCTGGCGACGGTAACGGGAAGATCCACGCTGAGTGGTTTCAGTCCTTGCCCTAGCACGACTTGGGCGTTAGTGAGCGTGTCTTTGGCAACCGTCGCATTATTGGCGGTCAAAGTGGGCGCCGTCACTTGGACGGTAAGCCGATCGGTTCCAACGGAGGTGAATCCGGGCGGCTGCGAGATGGAGATGGTTGTCTCGCCAGGGCTGACCTGCAGCAACGTCGCTGTTCCGAGCTGGTAGCTCTGCGCGTTTGCAGGAATCGTGATCGGGCTTCCTGTGATCACGGCCGCCCCCGTATTGGAACTGGTGACACTGACCTTCAGCGGTGCGATGCCGGGCATGAGTTGGGCCCCTGCAAACGTATTGGCGCTCACATACAATCCGACTTGGACGTTCAGCGCGATGGATTGCGTGGTGGTGGTGTAAACTCCGTTTTGCAGAGTTGCGCCGCTTTGGCCGAACTGATCGCTTCCGATGACGATCCCAAATCCAACAGGGATGAGAGTGAAGGCTGCTGCCACTTTCGGATAACCAGAAGCAGTGATCGTGATGGTGACCCTGCCGCTGCTCGAAAGGGCCTGCGCGAATACCTGCTGGCCGCCTTTCACGATAATTTTTCCGGAGCCTCGCTTCGTGACATCCGTCGTCAGCAGAACTTTCGACGGATCGCTGCTCGTTATTGTTAACGGCGGATTTCCGGAGTATCCGCCGAAACTGACGGGAGTCTGAAGGTACTTGCCTAGGTTTGCACCGGTTAGATACGGTGGTGGCGCGGCGGAAACATCCACCGTCAATTTCTGGCGGGCGGAGGGCGTGGTGAAACCGGGCAAAGAACTGAGCGACAGTGTCGCGGTTCCAGCCGATTGGATCCCGAGTTGAGGCGAAGTGCCGGTGGATGATACGGGAAATTGTGGCGGTACGCTCACGACATTCGCATTCGAGCTGGAAATTGTTAAGGCGCCTCCCGCGCTGGCATCCAGAAATTGAGAGCCAACGGGTATGCCGGATGCCGCGTCGAGAGGTCCAACCAGAATTTGCGGACCCAAACCCGACGTAGGTCCGATGCTGGTGGTGAAGGTGTCCTGGGCCCAGAAGAAACCAGATCGATCCAGGTTCACGTTCGCCGTGACTGGGCTGTAGCCAGCGACGTTGGCGGTTACTTTCACGGTTCCCGAATCGGCCAGTCCATGGACGAACAGCTGCGTGGAGCGCTGACCACCCGGGATGAAGGTCGTGATTTGCGGAAGTCCAGCGCTGTCAGCGATCGAGAAGAGCGCCAGCGTGGGGTCACTGACGCTCGCCGTGATCACGACGTCCGACTTGGCTGGCGCGGGCAGCGTGAGCGTCATCGGCGCAATCAGATTCTTTCCGATTTCGACATCCGGAAACGAGATTCCGCCCGTGGCCGGAGTTTTCACGTTGAAGGTGGCGGAATGGAAAGGTCCCACAATCGGGAGGTTCGCCGAGTTCGTTACCGACACCACGGTGCTACCGACACCAATGGCGTTCACTGAGAATTCTACCGATGGGTAAGTACCTGTGCCCGCGATGATCTGAGCAGAGGCAGGTGTAATCGCAACAACACCGCTATGGGAAGAATGGGCGGTAAAGGTGATGGGAGACGCCCCTGGATTTCGTGAGAACGGGCCGGATGCTGTGGGATCCGCACCGGTCACAGTCGCAACTATTATCGAATAGCCGCCTGGCGCAAGCTGAATCGGTTGTGTGGGATTTTGAGAGAACGACAATCGGACCGTAGGAGTGGTGATGCTAACGGCAGTGGTCAAATCTGGCTCTCCCGCAACGCTGAACACGAGTTCGGTGCTGCCGCTCGACCCCACCGCTTGCACAAAAAACGGGCGATAGCCCGACGGTGGAATGGTGATGCTGCCTGTCCCTTTTTTTGTGGCGTCGAGCGAGAGCGCAATTCGAGATGGATCCTTACTGGTGACCGTAACGAACGGCGTGCCGCCGCCTCTCGCAGCCTGGCTCATAGAGATTGCAGCCTGATAGCCCGTGGGAACGGCGAACGGAGCGATTGGATAAAAGGTTCCACCGACGTTGACCGCCAACGTATTCGACGGTGTCAATGGAATGCCGCCGGCGTCGAATGTCAGCTCGGTTTTTCCGGGAGCCAGCGCCGTAAATTGCGCTGTAAATCCGGTGTTTTGATTGTTTGCAATCAAAGGTAACGACGTTGGTGATACGGTCCCGGCGTCTGGGTTCGAGCTGGAAATGTCCACGATCACCGGCGGAGCGCCGGGCCGAGTGAAAGAATTGAACAGAGCGCCAGCCTGAGCGGGCGCCGCAGGTACGAGCCCGAAGAAGATCGTGAAGACACTGCCGATGTTTGTTTGAGCTTGGCCAGGCGATTGATTGTACTGAGTTGGGTTGTACCACGAGACTTCGATCGTCTCCGGGTAGCACGTCACTGGAACGCTCTTGCTTCCGTAGACGGGCGCGGAAATGGTCAACGTCGCGCCACCGGAATCCGTTAGGCAATCCAAGTAGAAGTTGCCGTAGTTCGGGCCCGTTGGCTGGAGCTCGATGGAAGCAGTTCCCGGAGTGGTGGCGTCGACCGCCACCGGAACTTTCGACGGATCCGAACTGGTTATCTTAAAAGTGGTGGTGGCGCCAAGCTGCGGATTGCCGAAACTAAAACTCGCTTCCTCACGCAGATCCTTGCCTCCGGCGATGGGCGACGATATCGCAATCAGGTTTGCCGTTACCTCGGCGGTGAAACCATCCGAATTTCCGATCAGTGTCGACTGGGATGGATTCTTGAGCGGCAGATCGGGCGAGCTAGTTGTGCCGGTGAGCCAAACGGTCGGCGCAGCTGAATAGGCGCCAGTCGTTACCCCTAGAATCTGGTCGCTGCCGGAGCCCCCGAAATATGTTGCTTCATAGATGGACCCGTCATCATCGAAATGCACCAGGAATCCGTCGTCCGGGCCGCCGCCGTATTTTGGTTGGAGCGCATTGACCACTGGAAAATTTTGGGACGCTGTCCAGCCGCCGACATAGACGCTGTTGGGAAATCCGGCGGCAACCGAAGTGGCTACATCCGCTTCCGAGCCTCCAATAAAGGTTGAGGAAACCAGCGCATCGAGTGCGGGCGTGAATTCAGCCAGGAACGCGTCGGATGTTCCGCCGCCGTACGCTTTTTGCGTTGGGTTCCTGGTAGGAAAATCCGACGACGACGTAACTCCCGCTACGACGACATTGCCAGAATACAGCACGCCGATGGCGGCGCCGTTATCGGAACCGCTGCCGCCCAACAGGGTGCTCATTGCGAGCGTACCGTCAAAATTCAGAGCGGCAACAAACGCGTCAGAATCGCCCTGCCGCTTTGAATAGAGCGGCTTAAGCAACGGAAAATTCGGAGATTTTGTTTCGCCAGTAACGTAGACATACTTTGAGACGGCTATGCCTAGCGCGGTGTCATCCTCAGAGCCGCCGAGGTACGTTGTCGCCTCCAGTTGCGGTGTAGTGAGGCTATTATTGGGATACACAAGCATCGCGAATGCATCGAGACCCCCTGCGAGCGTGCCGGTGTGCGAAGTAAAACTCGGCTCGGGTAAGCCGCCTGCAGTTGTCGATCCGGCAATCGCCACGGTTCCGCTTACAGCTACAGCATTGACCCGATCGTCGCCTGGACCTCCTATATAAGAGAGGCTAATGCTGTCGGCTGCTAGAGGTGTTGGTGCGACTTGCGGAAAAAACATCAAAAGGAAGCCATCGCTGGCGCCGCCGCTATAGTTTGGCTGCAGCGACAATGGATTTCCGTCGCGGGTTATGGCTGTGGTGGGTAAATCGGGACAGTCGGCGTATCCAACCACGGCGCTGGTCGGATCGGAAAAATTACTCAATACTGCAGCTGTCGCTGTCATGTTGCCTGTGCATCCGAACACAGCGATTTGCGATTGAACCTGGATGAATACGCTGGTGCCCGCACGACGCGCGAAGGTGGCGTTGGGCAGGTCGATCGATGTGGTGTTTCCCACCAGCGACCCTCGGCCATCGGTAGCGATTACCTGATCGTCGCCATGACCGCCAAAGTAGGTGGAAGATTCAAGGACAGGGTCAATCGATAATGGAAGGTCAGGATCGTGACTTTCGACACGGAATCCGAATTCATTCGGTCCCGTGAGGCGAAAACTTCCTGCGATCTTGCGGCGTGATCCATCCGGGAGCATTTCGGCCAGGACCGGCGCGCGGTGCCGAAGTTCGCCAGCCGCTGTCTCAACTACCAGAGAACCATCTTCCGCGATGGAAACGTGGCGGGCATCGGTCAGTCTTAGCTGGATCCGGGATGGATCCGCGTGCGGCGCGAGCTGAAAATCGTATTCAAGTTGGCCATTCGATCCGTAAAGAATTAAATCAATCCCAGGATAGACATTACGCCGGACTAATCGCTGGTAGCGCGCGATATTTTCCAGCCATTTCGAGGGGTCGCGACCAACATAATAGGAGATTGTCTGCGCGGTGGCTGCTTCGGGTTGCCAAGTTGCGTGAAAATCCGCGCCGGCAAGTTCGAATGCAGGCACGGATTGGCCCATTCCGCGCAAAACGACACCGCGATCGGTAATAAAAATCACCCCGCTGGACGCTCGGGCCACGTAGCGAATGTCGGAGCCGGTTTGGCCAAGGTTGGGCTCGAACGAGAGCGCGCCCGCGGCCGCCAAGCTAAAAGGTGCAGCAAGGGCGGAAAGAAGGAACCACAGACGCTTTTTGGCGACAGTTCGCATAAAGTTTTCCTTTTAATGGGAAGAACGAGTTTATCACGAAAGAGGCTCGCACATTTCGCCAAGCAATGCGGCTCATCTACGCGTTGGTAGTTCTTTTTTGGATGCGCCTCGTTGTCAACACGATATTTGGCCGGTCTAAAGACCAATCAAACGCATCAATTCGGTTAAACGGTCCTGGGCCCGCGGCTTGCGAATGGAGTGGTTAGTGGAAGGCCACGTCGCGGAACGCTTCCGTGTGTGCTGCAGGTACTATGTGGTTATTCAGTCAGGGTAGGAGTTGTACCCAAAAGAGGCTGGGGCGGCTGGTGGGATTTGTTCCCGCAACGCCGAAGTGCAATCTTCAAGTTGTAGATACCACGTTACCATGGCACCCAGGAGTGCCAGGGTTGCCGGAGCTCATTGCACCATATTGCACGACGGAGTCCCCGATTGCCTCGCGTGCGGACCGTGCCGGCGCTAGAGCTCACGCTTTAAGATCGAGATCCGCTGCCCAATGGATATTGGCCGTAAAACGGACGTTGGTCCCCAGGTGCTTCTTGGCCGCCGGTCCAACCAGATATGATCTCACTTTAGTAAAAGTGGCCCTGAAAGCTTTAAGAAACGCTCTAAGTAGCTCGTCGGCAATGAGATCGCGATGAACAGTTCCGACCATCCCGGCAATGAATGCCAAGTCCAGGTATCTCCCACCAGGCCTCAGTATTACAGTTCCGGGATTCGCCATTTGATCGACGGCGAATTTCGCGCCCCCGCGTCTTTGACTTACTTCCCTTACCTTCAATAAATCGTCGTTGCGAAGCACGAGGAACGTACGCTCAAGGTTCGCGTCGCCGGTTTCAGCAATCCCGAGGTTTGATATTCCAGCGTATCCGTAATACACGGGTGGTTCAGACTCTTCAAACATTCCACACTCGATGTATTTCAGTGCGTATCGTAACTCAACCGCATCAAGGGCCGAAACCAAATCTTCTTTTGAAGCGAAGAAATTGTAGCTCCGTGATCCGCTTCCCATATTGGCGTGAAGTCACTTTCTCTTGTTATAGTTTATTGGCCGTGATGCTCAAGCCCTTTTATCCTGCCGACGGAGCCTCGAGCAAGTGCTACCGTTACAAGGAACAGTCGTGCAGATTTGGTACGCAAGAACATCTCCGCTGCATTTCTACAGGCTTCAGAAATGATCTTCCTCCTGTTCCGCATTCTTTATTGCGCCTTTGGGCTCCCGCAGGCAACACTCTTGCCGCCCGCACCACAAAGTCCCAAAAGAGGCTGGGGCGGCTGGTGGGATTTGTTCCCGCAGCGCCGAAATGCAATCTTCAAGTTATAGATACCACGTTACCCTGGCACCCAGGAGTGCCGGGGCTGCCGGGGCGGATTGCACGATATTGCACGGCGGCATCGCCCCCGGAGCTATGTCGAGTGATCGGTCATTCAGGAGTATGCGCGATCGGATCGGGTTTGAGCCACCAACAGGAGGTTTAAATGCTTTGCTCCTGAGGCCTCATTTCCCTCTTGGCGAATTTCCGGCAGTTACCGCAGTCATCGGAATTCTTTGTCCCTTTCACTTCTGCGGTGGAATTCTACGATCCGTGCTCACTGCTGGTCGATTCTCGTCGGTAAAGTAAATGGACCCATCCTGAGTCATTATGAAACTCCGCTCGCTATCTTGTGGATATACACGCGGACGAGCCTCAATCGAGTATGCGTAAACTGAACCATCTGGGCTCCGCGTCACTCTAACCAACCGAAAAAGATAAGGCCCGCCCCATATCAATGTATCCCCGGTCAGTTTGGCTCCCAGCGGCACACCAAGTTTTTCAAAGGAGTCCGCGTAATGCCCATTAGTCAATCTGAAGTCGTTCTGCATTGTATGCAGAGCGTAGAGGCAAGACACGGCACCAGACCGATAATGATGAACATGTTCCTTCCAGTAATATACAGCCGCTCCAGATGCAAGGTACGCGAACAATACAAGCACAAGCGTCATGATGACGTAGAACGCTAGTTTGCGACTACTTTTAATAGACTTCGCCGACATCAATGTTTTCCTCAACTTCTAGGTAATTCACGACCGATGAGAATCGAAGACCCGTCGCGATGCCGTTCATTCTTTCGGGCTCCGACAACCCACACTCCTACTGCCAACACCACAAAGTGATTTGATTGTCTTGCTTAGCGAAAAATATTTGCCGACATACTGCTGATATTGTTGTTCGAACTGATCCTCTGTGAGGTGGGACGAAGAGCCGATCAAATTGAGAAATGCCGCAGTCGCATCTGCTGCGGCGTTCGCCGGTTCGGTCAGACCACCGTTAGCGTCTGTAGCTGCAGGATCGCTGTGGGTATGCTCGCCCGTTCCTAGGATGCTAACGCATGTAAAACAATCGATCTGGACGATAGCCCCGGTGGAATCCCGCTGAGTATGCGCGTAGCTATCCTGGATAGTATGCAATGCCGCGCCGATCTCGCCTGCAGCAGAATCAAGTCCTTGGGACTTTATTTTGGAGAACGCCTTATCAGCGAGAGTATGAATTCTTGACATCGCCCGGTTGTACGCACCCAGCTCGTTTTCTGGCTCAGGAGCTTTAAGAAAGTGATTCGCTTGATGTTGAGGACCTAGCTGCGCTCCTACTATCCCCAGGTAATGCCCAGTGTCTACGGCGCGATTGGCGTTGAGGATTGAGCGTGCATAATTGGACTTAGGGTCGACGGCAGCCCTGGTAAAACCAGCTGCTGTAATCAGAGTATGACCATCAGTGCTGAAGCGGCCATCTATGTCGATGTTCCTCAGGGGATTGTTTAGACCGCACGCGTATCCATTCCAACGCTGAGGCATTTTGAGATGCGCGGAAGAGATAGCGATTGGGTCGGTGCTCATAAAACGACCCAGGTTTGCCGCATGGTATCGCGCGCCGAAGTAGTCCAGCCCGGTTTCTGCATCCCGTTCTTTGCCGGTGAACTTCTGCTTTACCTACGGAATGTCACTTTCCTTGTAAATCGTTGAAAAAAAGATGGGGCGGCTGGTGGGATTTGAACCCACGACATCCAGAACCACAATCTGGCGCTACTACCAACTGAGCTACAGCCGCCGTGTGTCTCCAGTTTACCACTTGCGCCGCTCGTTACTGTTCAGCGGCATGCTGCTTGGCGTCACTGAGAATCGCTTCTGCATGGACCAGTACCTGAGCGTATGCGGGACCCAAGCTTCGATGAATCTCAACGGATTTCTCAAGTGCTGGGATGGCATCTCGGTAGCGCTTCTTTCCGGCCAATGAGACGCCTAGATCCTCGTAGCTCGCAGCGTAAACAGGATGCGTTTCAGGGATGTGGCCTTCATGCAAGGCGTCCAATGCCTGGCGTGCGCTTTGTTCCGCCTCATCGAAAAGAGCTGCGCGGTTGAAGACGGGCGCGGCATCCTGAAAATAGCGGGCGCGCATCAGTCCCGCCTTGTACATCTTTTGGACCTCGGGCATCGCCCCGCGGATTTGCTTCAGCGCTTCGGCAGGCTCTCCGGCCTCGGCGCGGTATTTCGCCCATTCCATAGCGGCTTCCGCGGTATCCGCTAAATTGGCATGATTGAACTCGGCGGTGATTTCATAGTTGCGCCGCGCAAAATCCGCCGCGGCGGCGAAGTTCTGTTTCAGAAAGCTGGAACGCGCCATTCCCATCCAGGCATCGAACGTGTTCCGGTCGGCCGCGATTGCGTTTTGAAATAATGCTTCGGCTTGGTCGAACTGTCCTTGCTCGAGAAAGATCTCGCCGCGATGCGTCCAGGCGGCCGGCAATTGATCGCGCGGAATAGCTGGTTCGCGCGCCGCGAGAGCCAACGCCTGGTCCAAGAGCGCTGCAGCCTCGGTGAGCCGATGGAGTCCGGCGGACAAAACACCGGCGAGATAGACCTTCACGCGAAACAGCAAAGCAGGCGGCGCGTCTTTTCCAGCGCGCTGCAACTCATCCAGTGCACGTTGATAATAGCCGGCCGCCGTGTCACTTTCCGCACGCTGGGCAGCGATGCCAAGAACCAGCAGCGTATCGGCGGCGTCCACGTGCCGGCCAAGCTTTTCAAATAGCGCGAGCGCGCGATCCAGCTGCGTTTTGGCGCGATCCAACCGCTCCAGGGTCACGTAACTCGCGCCCAAACTCTCGCGCAGGGTGGCTTCAGCCAGAGGATCGTTTTTCCAACTGGCCTCGATGCCGGGCTCTGCCGCGTTCAACATCTGGATCACGGTGACGTCAGCCCCACCTGCTTTAAATCCGGAAGTGAGCATGCTGCGCAGGAATCGAGTCACGCGCGCAGCTTTCTCGGCTTCGTCCCGTGCCTTCGCGGCCTCCGCTCGAGCGACCTGTGCCTGTCGCACGGCAAGCACGGTTGAGGCCGATAGGCCTAAAACAAAAACGGCCGCGGCAGTCACTGCGAACCAGTGACGGGCAACGAATTTCCCGGAGCGATATAGAAACGTCTGAGGGTGCGCCTCCACCGGCCGTCCCTCGAGAAAGCGAAGAACGTCGCCGGCAAGGTTTGCAACGGTAGAATAGCGCCGCGCAGGATCGTTTTCCAAAGCCTTAAGCAGGATCGCCGAGAGATCTCCGGATAGCAGCGCACGGAGCCGCTCCGGCGAAAGTGATCGCAGGGCTGGTGCTTCGTTCGTTACCGCCGTTGACGGCTGCGTCGCTGTGGCGTGGCCCGCTGCCCGGCGTAATCCGCTCATCACCGAATCCGGATCTCCGAACGGCCACGCTCCCGTCAGCAGCTCATAGAGAATAACGCCGAGCGAAAAAACATCGCCTGTGACACCCGGCCGTTCACCTCGCAACTGTTCCGGACTGGCGTAACGCGGCGTCAGCATTCTCGCGCGCGTGACAGTCACATTGGGCCCTTCTTGCATGAGCGCAGCCGTTCCGAAATCAAGCAGCTTCACTGCGCCGCCGGGTGTCACGAAAACGTTGGCGGGTTTTAGGTCCCGATGCAAAATCAGATTGCGATGGGCATGTTCAACGGCTTGGCAGACTTCAAGGAAGAGGCGGAGCCGCGCTTCGACGGGTAGCTTGCGATCGTCGCAGTAACGGTCCAGCGGTTCACCTTCCACGTACTCGACGACCAAGTAGGGATGGCCGGACGGTGAAACTCCGCCGTCGAGCAACGCTGGAATATTGGGGTGTTGCAACGAGGCCAGAAATTGCGCCTCGGTGTGAAATCGTTTCAGGAATTCGTCGCCCGCCAGATGCGCCGCCATCACTTTTACGGCAACGCGCTTTTCGAACTGCCCATCTACACGTTCGGCCTGGTACACGGCGCTCATTCCGCCGCGGCCCACCAGGCGCACCAACCGGTAGACGCCGAACTGCTCGGAGGGAATCGCCGGATCAGACGAGACCTGGACCGGTTCGGGCCGGGCGGCCATAGCGAAATGCGCGGAAAGCAGCGAAGAAACTTCCGCCAGAAGCCATGGATCGGCGGCGCAGCGGCGATTAAGCCAAGCCGCACGTTTGGCGGGGTCCGAAATCGCCAAAGCTTCGTGAAAAATCGGCTCGATCTGGTGGAAGGACCCCATGGGGAACGCGGTTGCAATAGATCCGCGCAGAAAGCGCGAAGTTTGCCTCATTGTACAACCGGTTTCGTGGCGATCGCGGTCTTTTAAAATCCCGACGGACGAATCCAGAAACTTTCCGTCCAGCGTTCGCCCGGCCCGATGTTGGGAAGCGCGGAATAATGCCCGGCGTGAGCCAGATTGAAGGCGTTCGTCACGGCGGTCATCGGCTCGAAGCAAATCACGTTCTTGGCGGGAGGTGCGTATACAACTGCGATCGCGTATTTCGGGCCGTAGCGTACGGAAATCCGCGCGCCGTTGCCTTCCACCCAGAATTCCTCGCCTGCAGAAATGCCGCCGAACACGTCATCGAGCTGATGCTCCCGGAGCAGAACCGGATCCGGCAAGTTGGCCGGGGTTGTTTCGCCGGTTGGTGTCAAAATGTCCGATAACGTGTAATGATCTTGCACCGGCACGTGGACTTTCCAAGCATCGCGCGGGCAATCCGGAATTTGATACCAGGGATGGAATCCGATGCAGAGCGGCATCGATTCGCGTGAATGATTCTCGATGGAAGTCCGCACTTCGAGCACGCCGCCCGACAACCGATAGGTCATCTCGATGGAATGCGCGAACGGGAATTGCGCCATCCACTCGGGATGTTTCCAAAAATCGAGGCGGCTGGTCACTTCGGCGCTGTCATTGTCCGCCTTGAGGATGGTGACTTGCCAATCTGAAGCGAAAAGAAGCAGTCCGTGGATGGCCAGTCCATTGCCGTCGCGCCGCAAATTGACCACACCGGGATTCAGCGGATACTTTTTTCCGTTCGCCCAGTAGGCGTCTTCCGATAATCGATTCGCCCAAGGCGCGAGAAAAGGAATCCCAGCTTGCGAGGGTTTGGCTTTCCATTCGGACAACGCCCCGAGCGGCCGCAGTAGGATCGGCTTGCCATTCACCTGCATGTCATAAGCAATGTTGCCGATCGAGGGAGCAATGGAAACTTCGATGCGATGCGCGGCATCGGCGAGCTGCACGATTTCGATGGAATCTTGGGTCGCTTTTTGAGCGGAGTAGTTGGCGGCTTGGGTCATGGAAATGGAACAGAGGGCTAGCGCTACGGCTCGTCGGATTCGCGCAGATCGAGGTCGGTGTATTTCTGGCAGCAGACGCATGTGCCGGGCGTGTAGGTCCGAATATAACAAACGTCGCACCAATAAGTGATCATCAAACGCTTGCCGTCTTTGTGGACGAACATGGAGCGCGTGTGGATGGCATCGATTTGGAAATGATCGGGCGAGTTGTAATGACCAACCGCTTCAAAATCGGTGCCCCAGAGCCGTTTGTCGTTGAGCACGCCCATCGTGGCTTGGTCGCCTTCGAGAAGAACCAGCTTATTGGGGCCGATTTCGAGCGCCGGTTTGTCCTCGGGCGAGCGGGTGAGTTTTCCGCGGATGGAGAGCCCGGAGACGGTCGCCGCGCGGGATAAAAGGCTGACGGTCAGGAGGAAAAGCCTGCGGTTCACTAATCTTATTGTATTCCCTAAAACGTACTATTGACGGCCGCGCCGCATTCTGCTATTTCTGTATTAACAGAAATGTCAGATATAACGCTCACGGCAGTCCAAACGCAATTCATTCTGCATTGGGGCGAAATGGGCGCCCGTTGGGGCATCAACCGGACCGTGGCGCAGATCCATGCTTTGCTCTATTTATCGCCGCGCCCGATGCATGCCGAAGAGATCGCCGCGGCGCTCAGCGTCGCGCGATCCAACGTCAGCAACAGCTTGCGCGAGCTGCAGGGGTGGGGAATCGTGCGGGTGGCGCATGTCTTGGGCGACCGGCGCGATCATTTCGAATCGCTCAAGGATGTTTGGCAGATGTTCGAGATCATCGTGGCCGAGCGCAAGCGGCGGGAAGTGGATCCGACGCTCGAAATGCTGCGGACGTGTCTCAATGACCAGCAGGGCAGGGCGGACAATTACACCACCGAACGGATCGCGGCGATGCTGGATTTTTTCGAAACGATGACCGGGTTTTATGGCGATTTGCAGCGTTTGCCGAAGGGAGCGCTGCTTGGGGTGAACCGGCTGCGGCGCAAGGTGAAGAAGCTGCTCGTCATGCAGGGAGGAAAAGCCACATGAATGGCCGCCGGTGGTGGATTGTGATTGGAATGGCCGCGGTTCTCCACAATGCGCTGCGCGCGGTGGCTGCGATCCTGGGAGCGCCCTGGGGTGTTTTCAACTACCTGTCATTCTTTGAGCCTCACCCCTTGACCCAGGACGGGATCGTTGAATTGGTGGGCTTGGGGCTATTGGTGATCTTCACCGCGGCGCTTTCGTTCGCCGGCTGGCGAAAGCGCCCCACGCCTCAACCGAGACTTTCGAGCTTACTATGCGGCGCCGCGGCTGGCGGGGCGCTCGGATTACTTGCCGTGTACGTCAACACCTTGACGGACCGGATGTATGGGGTTGCACTGTTCATCGCAGTTCCGTTCCTGGTGGGCTTCGTGGCGGTGATAGTCCGGGGAATCGATACTGAACTCACGGCTCGGGAGGCGTTCAGCACTTCCCTGCTTTCAGTGCTTTTCCTCGGATGTCTCTTGATGGCATTCGCGATCGAGGGCGCCGTGTGCCTGGCTATGGCCCTTCCCATCGCGCTTCCACTTGCGATCTGCGGCGGCATGCTGGCGTACTTAGTGAAGCCGATGGCACATCGTCCCGCAACGTTTCTCCTGCTCGTCGGGCTCACACCGTTCGGAGGCACGCTCGAACGCAGCTTCGGCCCACCCGCCGAAGTTTTCACGGTAACCACGTCGCTCGACATCCCCGCCTCGCCTGAACGCGTTTGGCAAACCGTTCTGCAGCCGGCGAAATTGTCTGCGCCGACGCACGCGCTCTTCCGCGCGGGGATCGCGTATCCGCTCGCATCGCACATCGAAGGCATAGGCCCTGGCGCGACGCGCTATTGCGATTTCTCCACTGGAAAATTAGTCGAACCGGTGCTGATCTGGAAAGAGGGATCACAACTTCGCTTCACTGTTCGCTCGAATCCGCTGCCGATGCAGGAGTGGACTCCCTATGCGCAGATTCATCCACCGCACCTCGAAGGATTCCTCGCCTCGCGGCAAGGAGAGTTCCGGTTGGAACGGCTTTCTAACGGCAGCACGCGCCTCTATGCCACAACCTGGTATCAGCATCACATGTGGCCGGCGACGTACTGGCGAACGTGGTCGGATTACACCATCCACCGCGTGCACGATATGGTGCTCGCGAATGTTCGTGATCGGGCGCTCGCTACAGGTAGATGGAACCTTCGAGGAAACGAGCCGCTCGTCCGCTGATGCTCACGCGATCGCCGCGATCTTCGCACCACAGTTCGCCGCCTCGGGCTGAAAGCTGTCGTGCGTGCAGTTTCTTCTTGCCCAAACGCTGCGACCAGAAGGGGATCAGCGTACAATGCGCGGATCCGGTGACGGGATCCTCGGGGATTCCC
>DATGIH010000233.1:0-12864 GCA_035295865.1 Bryobacteraceae bacterium | reverse complement strand
CCCGAAAAAGTGTCATGGCTGAACGCACGATCGTAAAGCGCCGCGAAGCATTGGTGCACCAGGTACAAGCAATAGCTCAAATCCGCCGTGATCCTGAGAAATCGTGTGCTCAAAACGGCGGACCAACGGCCCGGGAACTCCAAGGCAGCTAACATCCCCGCCGCAAATCCAATTTGCGCGATCGATGGCCGAAGCGGCGCAAACGGCGATGGTTCTTTCGTCCCACCGGTCAAGAATCAGGAAAAGGCAACCGGCCGCGAATAACAATCCGCGCCATTGGATCAGAACCCCGGACCTGCGGGCATCCCGCCAGCCGGAGTTCATGTAAGCCGCCAGAAGCGCGCCGATGGCCAGCCCATCAAACCGGAACCGGAATATTCGTATGTCTGTATTCCGCGGAATGCACAAAAATAGCGCAGCATTGGTTCAAGGATGAAAATCCCCCCGGCCAACAGCGCCAGCGCCCGCGGTCCCAATCGGCGAATGGTCACCGGCCACAGTGCATAGAAATGCTCCTCCACCGCCGGAGACCAAAATATCGTGGCGGGCGGCGGAAGCACGATTCCGAAAACCGTACTCAGATTCGCGCCGAAAAACAAACAGATCAGATAAAATGCGAGCCCTCCCTGGAAGAGCAGAGCAATTGCAGTGAGGACTACGAAATAGACGGGACGATGCGCCAAAATCGCCGTGCATAAAATGAACGGTAATAATCGGCACTCGCGCGATTTTTCAGCAGAATCGATGTAATAAGAAATCCGGACAGCACGAAGAACAGGTCCACGCCCAACCATCCTGGCGCTGTTACCGCGGCCATGATGCGCGGGAATAAGGTCCACGGCTTGTGCAGCATCGAGTATGCGAACAGATGGCAAGCCAGCACAGATAGAATCGCGATCGCACGAAACCCATCGAGCGCTGGAATTCGCCGGTCCGGCCTATCCTGCTTCTCGCCGAGCGCGGACCCTTCGGGCATGGTGTCCATCATAGCCCGTTCCCGTTCTCCATTCGTCCGGCAACAGCGCCGTGGTATTTATGAACGTACTGGTGATCCAACCACTGCAGACGAGCCGTGACGCCGGACTCGCTGATGTCCTCGGCCGGTTGCCGCGGCTTTGGCGCACACCTCCCACCCACCCGCGCGATGCTGCCGCCGTTCTCCTGATTCTCGCGGTCTGCGCTGCAACTGCGCTCATCGGCGTCGTGCATACTCGCCTCTTCGGTCACGACATTTTCGTCATGCTCGACGCTGGATGGCGCGTGCTGCATGGCCAGCGCCCGGGCGCCGATTATCATCCTGGCGTCGGATTCCTGTTGCCGCTGTTGATGGCGGCGGGTCTGAAGCTCGCAAACAGCGGCGTGCAGGGAGTCGGATATGCCAGCGCGCTGGTAGGCATGGTGGCTGGTTGCTGGTCCTACGTCATCGCTCGAAATCGCATGGCCTGGACCCCCGCCGTTCTCGTATCCTTGCTGCTGACTCTCATCGCCGTCGCTCCTTATCCCCTTGGATGGCCTCCCAATACCTTCAGCCACGCCATGGTCTACAATCGCTACGGCTACGCGTTGCTCGGCGTTGTACTGCTGGAATGCTTCGCGACAACCAGTACCCGAGAGGCGCGCGGATCCTTCTGGGCTGATTTTTCCACCGGCATTCTTTCCGCGGCGCTGTTATTTCTGAAACCGAGCTACGGCCTGGTTGCGCTCGGATTCGCGGCCTGTTCGGTCTCGCTTATCGAACGCACCTGGCGCCGGCCGCTCTTCATCCTGCTCGGATTCTCGGTGGGATTCCTGGCCATCATGGCATGGCTGCGCTTTGACTTCGAAGCAGTTTACGGGACTCTGCGCATTCTCAGCGCCGCCAGAAGTAACGACCTGGGTTTGTGGTCCATCCGATGGGCGTTGGCCAAAGGGCTTCGCGAATTCCTCCCGCTGGCCTTGCTCGCTGTTCTATTCGGCGTCATCCGCAGTTCAAAGATGCCTGCTGACCGAGTGACGGGTCCCCTCGCGATCGCACTCCTGGTTTTGTTCGGCGGCGCACTTTTGCTGGCTACCAATGCACAGGCCGGCGGCTATCCTCTCAATGCCGTTCTCGCTATTCTCTTCGTCGAACAAGCCTTGATCGCCGTCAAGCGATGCGATCTCGGCGCCGCACGGGGATTTCTTGGCGCGGACACCGTCATTCTCTTGGTAGGGCTGCTCTGTTTCCTGCCGGAAATGCTGGCCTCGGCCACCGGACTCGCCGGAGCAATCATCGAGAGCCGTAAGAATCCACCGGCATCCCAAGTCCTGCGCTTCGAATCGTCGCAGCTTTCGAGCCTCTTTTTTTATGACGTACCGCTCGGCACCGACGCAGACGATCGTAGCAATGGCCGCACCTACGTCACTTACGTCAACGATGGCGTTAACTTGATTCGCTCGGTGTCCAAATCCAGCGAGACCATCTACACGCTGGACATGTTCAATCCGTTTTCCTACACGTTGCTGCGCCCTCCCGCCATGGGGGGCGCCGACGTCATGGCGCTCAATCATCAGTTCAACGACCAGTACAAGCCCGCGCCGGATCGCCTCTTCGGATCCGCAGATATCGTGATGGTGCCCAAACATCCATCTTCCGCGGAATTGGACGCCCGCGCGCTCTTCCGCAATTATCTGGCGGATCTACACGTCCGCTATCGCCTCTGCGCGGAAGATTCCTGGTGGGAGCTGTACAAATTGCCGTCCAACACCGCCGGCTGCCCCGCCGCGATTAAATGAACTTCAACCGGCGCATCGCCAGAGCCACCATCCGCAACAACAGCCAGCCATGGCTCCAGCGCTGGATATTCGTTTCACCGTAGGTTCGTTCGGCGTAACGAATGGGAAGATCCACGATCTTCAAATTGTACTTAGCCGCGCCAAAAATCAAATCAAAATCGCCAAAGGGATCGATCTCGCCGAAATACGCCCGGTTCGCCGCGATCACCTCATAATCGCGCTTGCTCAGGACTTTCGTCCCGCACAGAGTATCCTTGATGCTCTGGCTGAGCAGCCAGGAAAACGCCAGGCTGAAAAACTTGTTCCCCAGGAAATTAAAAAAACGCATGGCTTTTTCTTCCATCGGGTAAACCAGCCGCACGCCGTTGACGAACTCCGCTTTGCCCGATCGCCAGGCCTCGTAAAAACGCGGCAGGTCTTCCGGTGGAACCGTCAGGTCGGCATCCAGAATCATCAAAAGCTCGCCGGACGCTTCGCGAAATCCCACGCGCACCGCATCCCCTTTGCCTTTTCCCGGCTGCTTGAATAACTTCACGCGCATTCCCGGACGCCGCGCCATCTCCCGCTCCACCGCGCCGTAGGTGTCGTCGGAAGAATTTCCTTCCACGAAAATCAACTCGGTCCCGGCGCCCATCTGCGGAACTCTGTCGAAGATGTTCGGAACGTTCCCGGCTTCATTGCGCGCCGGAACAATCACGCTCACCACGGGATCTCCTGCGTTCTCCGGCTTCGGCCGCGGGCGCGCGATCAGAAAATTGGCGATGGCGAAATAATGAAACGGCCACAAACGCCCCACGTACCGGTTGAAGAAACGGTCGAGCAGTGGCGTCCGGATTGGCCAGATCATTTCCATCGACGACCGGATCACTTCGAAATCCGCCAGGTACAGAAGATTCACGATGTCATCCGCTGTCAGCCAATTCTGCGGCAACATGCGCCGCGCAAGCCCCAGGCTCTCGGCGATTCTTCGCGGTAATTCCCACACCCGGCTGTAATTGTTGATGATCACGCGCGTCGAAGCATGCGACACATGCGCGGCCTGCTCCAGAACGCGCTGCACGTCCCAAACATCGTTGAGCAGATCGGAACAAATCACGAAATCGAATTGTTCATCCAGTTCGAGCGCGTGCGCGTCGCCTTCCTTAAACCGGTATTCCGGATGCTTGGCTGCAGCCCGCTCGACCATCTTCGGCGATAAATCGATGCCCACTCCAACCGCCGGGCGCACGGCCGCCAAGAGATCGCCCTCCCCGCAGCCCAATTCCAGTACCCGCATGCCGGGTGGAACCAGAAACCGGTAAATCTCGCTGAGCCTGTCGCGGTAATACGCCCGGATGCGCGGCGCGCCATCCAGCGTGGCGGCCTGGTTGTCCCAGTACTCGCGCCGGCGCCGCGTGAACTCCACCGGCTTGCTCGAACTCGCGAGTTCCGCGTCCGGCGCCGCGCGCCGCGCCTGCTCCAACGCCATCCCCAACAGGATCACAAAAAATCCGTCCACCTGAAAGCGATACCGATTTCCTTCGAAAGACGACAGAAAATTCGCCACGCCCGTCAGGTACGTAATTGTGAAGAGCATAAACGCGAGTAGCGCGATGGTTGCACCCGGCAGCGTCTTGTTTCGCCAGCCCGAAATCGCGAAATAGATTCCACCTGCCCACAACAACGGCAGCGCCACCATCAAAAATGTCCCGGTATACAGGATCAGCCGCCCGCTTGACCCGTTCCCCTCAAGCGCGCGCAGATGCTTGCGATCGCTTGCGTCCTTCCATTGGCCGAAGAACACGAGATTGAAAAACCGGTCAATCCCCCAGATCTTCCGCCGGTTCTCCTCGAAAAACGGGAAGTCGCCGGTCGGAAGAAAGTATGAGAACCAGGCTCGCTCCACCGAGCGCAAATACGCCCGCGGATAGTGCCGCAAAATCGCGAATCCATCCCGAATGTAGTATTTGTCCACCTGAAGAAACGCGATGTTATTAAAATTGGTCGCGCCTGTGGAAGTCACCACTTCATCCAGCACCGGAATTCCTGTTTTCGCCGGCGGCTGAATGTATCCGTCATACGCCGAGAGCGGCTCGCCCGCGTCAATCAATGAAACCGGCGAGATAATACCATCCGCAATCAGTTTGCGAGCCTCCTCGCGCGTCAACTGATGCGATGTGATCACATCCATGTTCATCCCCATCCAAGTGTTGCCGGATAGAGTTCCAAACAGTAGAAAATTCTTCAAATAAAACGCGCATCCCAGCAGTACCGGAATGCTCCCCGCCGCCAGGATCGCGCCGCGCCTGGGCTTGCCGAAGTAAACCATGCAGCCAAACACCAGAAGCAAGTAGAACAGATGAAAATGGCTCCGCACCAACAGCAGCAAAAGTAGGGCGAACATGGCTGCCGCCGCGTATGCGGGACTCTTCCGCTGGGAAAAATGATAAATTGCGATCGCCGCAGCGATCAGCAAAAATACAACCAGATATTCGTAAAGGAAGAAGTTCTCAAACAACACCACGCCCGGGCTGACAGTGAACAGCGCCGAAAGCGTGAACGCAATCGCCGGACGCACCCCGCAAGCTTGCATCAGGTAATAAATCATCAAACAGATGCCCGCGCCGAAAATCAGATGCAGCACGTGAAAAGCAGCGACGTAATGCGTTGGAAAAAGCTTTAGCAAAATGCCGGCGTACAGATTGAACCCCGGCGGATGCGCGTGCAGATAATAAAGGCTTTCGAGCAGCCGATGCCGCAACAACTCCGGATCGATAATTTGGAAAAACGTCTCGAGCGGCCGCGCGTCGAAGCGAATTCCGAGCGCGTAATAGACCATGCGCGATACCGCGAAGACCAGCAACAGCAGCAGGTACGGCAGGCGAGACTTGCGAGCGTTCAAGAGATTCGGATTACAGTATGACATGTGCGGCTAGTCTCCGACTTGCCATTTCAGGGTTCCAATGCTGAACTAGAATTTCTATGGAGTGGCCCGTCCTGCTCATGGCTCGCGCGCTCGAAGCCGGAGGCAGCGAACGGCAATTGCGGGAGATCGCCAAATCGCTCGATCGTTCCCGATTCCAGCCACACGTCGGCTGCTTCCTTCCGGACCAGGCTAGCCGCCGCGAACTTGAGGACGCGGGCGTACCCATCGCGCATTTTCCCATCGATTCGTTCCTTTCGCCCAAAGCGCTCGCCGGTGCGTTCCAGCTCGCCCGCTACATACGCCGGCACCGGATCCGTTTGATTCACACCTTCGATTACCCATCGGCTGTTTTCGCCGTCCCTGCCGCGCGATTCCTCACTGCCATCGCCGTCGCCTCCAGCCAGCGCTCGCATCGCGATCTCATCCCACCCTCCTATCGGAAGCTGGTCCGCCTGACCGATCACATGGTCAACGCCATCGTCGTCAACTGCGATTTTGTGCGCCGCCACCTCGAGCGCGATGAGCAGGTGCCTCCGCGCCAGATCCAGCTCTGCTACAACGGCATCGATCTCGCAACATTTCGCCCGCTCGATTCTCCGCGTCCACCCGAACTCCCGCCCGATGCTTTTGTAATCGGCGTCGTCTGCGCCTTGCGTCCCGAAAAGGGCTTGTCCACATTGCTCGAAGCTTTCGCGCGCATTCGCCATCTGCGCCCTCCAATGAAATTGGCCATCGTCGGCGACGGCCCCGTGCTCGAGGCTCTGAAGAAAGACGCCGAAACGCTGGGCATCCAGCAAGATTGTGTCTTCGCCCTCGCTACTAATCAGGTGGCGGACTGGCTGCGCGCCTTCGACATCTTCGTGCTGCCTTCCCTCTCCGAAGCGCTCTCCAACGCGCTGATGGAGGCGATGGCCTGCGGTTGTCCTGCGGTCGCTTCGAACGTCGGCGGCAATCCGGAACTGGTGTGGGATGGCGAACGCGGCCTTTTATTCGAGCCCGGGGACGCGGTCGCCCTTGGCGCCGCATTGCAAAGCCTGATCGAAGACGATGCGCGCCGCAAGCGTCTTGGTCAAGCCGGCGCCAGCTTTATCCGCGAGCGCTTTTCCATCCAAGCCTCCGCCCACCGGATGGGCGAAATCTACGAACAGCTCATCCGCTCGACGTGACTTACCAATACCGAACCGCGACCGCGAGGGAGCGCTACCACCACCGCTCGGTCAACGCCTCCCACAACTTCAAACCCCCGCCTGCAACCGAGCCGCTAACATCTCCGGCAACCCCGCATTCAAAATCTTCCGCTGAGCGCCCGCGATGTCGTACTGTGTCCGAAACAGCGTCACCAGCCGCGCCTCGGAATCATACACCGCATAAGCCGCCCGCGGATCCCCGTCGCGTGGTTGCCCCACCGACCCTGGATTGATCAAATAACTCGCGTCGTGCTCCAGCTCAACGGTTTGGTCCGCCGCATCGTCCGGCACCCCTCCAAACGGAATTACGCCATTTCGATGGCACAAAAATCCGCCCTGCAAATGCGTGTGCCCGAAGAACGAAACTTCCGAAGCCAGATACGGCGCTATCTGCGCGACGTCATTCTGCGTCACCACATACTCGTCTTCATCAAGCGGCGACCCATGCAGGATCTGAAACCCGTTCACCGGCTCCGGACCCTTCGCCAGATCGCGCAGATACTGTACGTTCTCCGGTTTCATCGACGCCTGCGTCCACAACGCCGAACGCTTCGCCACCGGATTGAACCACTCCAGATCTTCCAGTCCAGCCGCGGCCTTATCGTGATTGCCGCGTACGGTGGCCGCCACGTTGGCGCGCACCCATTCCGTCACCGCATCCGGATCGGCGCCATA
Source organism: Bryobacteraceae bacterium (assembly GCA_035295865.1). Taxonomy (GTDB): domain Bacteria; phylum Acidobacteriota; class Terriglobia; order Bryobacterales; family Bryobacteraceae; genus Palsa-89. The sequence goes on along the minus strand of DATGIH010000233.1, from coordinate 5,343 downwards.
ACCCACCAGGTCGCCGCAACACACGATGTGATCGTACTCCGAGCGCGGATGCGCAAGCACCGCCTGGAGCGCTTCCCAGTTGCCGTGAATATCGCTGAGGATTAGGTAGCGCACAATTGGATCAGAGAAATCTCCGGGGCCGCTCCTATCCGGATCGGAACACCGATGGTCCCGATGCCGCTGGATACATACACCGACTTCCCGCCTTCCTGGTACAGCCCCAGCACATAGGGCGTGTAGACCCGCGCGACATCGATGTGCTGATGCAAAATCTCGAAATCCACCTGCCCGCCATGCGTGTGGCCGGCGATGGTGAGATCGTAGCCCTGCGCGGCCGCCACCGGAAAAACGTCTGGATTGTGCGACAACAAAATGTTGATCGCGCCGGGAGCCAGCATCCGTCCCGCGCCGATCAAATAAGGCGAGCGGTACTTCTGATAATCCACTCCGGCGAAATTCAGCGTAGCGCTCCCAAAACGCAGTTGCTTTGCCGCGCCGCGCAAAAATTCAATCCCGATCTGCCGCCCTGCCTCAGTCACATAATCTTCGGTCTTCGTATAGACCTCGTGATTGCCCAGACAACCCACTATCCCAGCTTCCGCGCGCAGCCGCGATAATTGCCGCAGACAGGCATCCAACGGATCGCCCGTCCGGCTGATGAGATCGCCCGTCACCAATCCAATATGCGCGCGCGTTTCATTCGCCATATCGACGGCTCGCGCAAATTCCCGCTCGCTCAAAAACGGGCTGAGATGGATATCCGTCACCTGCACCATCCGCAGCCCATCCAGATCCTTGGGCAACTTCGGAATCGGAATCTTCACTTCCGTTACCTGCAGCCGGCCGCGTTGCAAAATCCCGAAACTCGCGGCGGCCATCGGCGCGATTGCGAGCCCGGCCGCCGCCGTGCGCAAAAACATCCGCCGTTCGGGCCGCGTCTCCGAGGATTTTCTCCAAGCGAGCAGCGCGACATAGAAACACACCAGAAAGTTCGTCTCAAGAATCGACGCGCACTCCAGCCACGTTGACCATTCCACCGGGAAGTAACGCATCACGCGATGAAACTCCAGCAGGTAACCCAACACCAGAAGCGCAGTCGAGACCACGCCGGCCACCCGCAGCGCCCTGCGCCCGAGACCCAATTCGGCCAACAGCCGGAGAACCAGAACCTGAAGTCCGAGGCCTAAAACGAACAGAAAAAACCCCGGAAATAAATGCAAACGAGAAAGCATCAATCCACTTATCCCATTCTACTGAAGCTATCCTGAAGAGTGCCCAAAAAGTCTCGCGCACACTCCATCGACAACCCACCGCTCGCTGCAAAAACCCGCAAACGGATTCCTCACGAATTCGTACTGGAAGCGCTCAGCCCACTGAATCCGCGCACCCGCTCCATGTTCGGATGCCTGGCCATCTACGTGGAATCGAAAATCGTCCTGATCCTGCGCGACAAACCAAAAGACACCGACAACGGCGTCTGGCTTGCCACCACCATCGAGCATCACCAGTCACTCAAGCGCGAATTCCCCCACATGCGCTCGATCAAAATCTTCCGCAAGAAAGTGACGGGCTGGCAAGTGCTCCCCGCCACCGCGCCAGATTTCGAAGAGAGCGCCCTTCGCGCCTGCGAATTAGTAACCGCCCGCGACCCCCGGATAGGCAAAGTCCCCGCCAAACGTCGCAAGCCACGCCGCTAACCCCGAATCCCTAATCCCCAAGCCCCAATCCCGATTCGTTTCCCCATCCCCAGCCCCGCGCGGCGCATGCCGCGCCGTCCTGAGTACAATAAATCGAGGCTACCCGATGATTCTCGAAGCGACTCCGTCTGTCGAAAATGAAATCAACCCCTGGTTATCCGCCGCCGCGCGCTTTGACGAAGCCGCCAAGCGACTGAATCTCGACGAAGGTCTCTGCAAAGTTCTGCGCACCGCCGCTCTCGAACTCACCGTCCACATTCCGGTCCAGCTCGATGACGGGCGCTTGGAAGTTTTCACCGGATATCGCGTCCAGCACTCCATCGCGCGCGGACCCTCCAAAGGTGGGATCCGCTTCGCTCCCGACGTCACGCTCGACGAAGTGCGCGCCCTCGCCGCCTGGATGACCTGGAAATGCGCCGTCGTCAATATTCCATTCGGCGGCGGAAAAGGCGGCGTCATCTGCAATCCCGACCTCATGTCGCCCGGCGAACTCGAGCGCATCACGCGCCGCTATACCGCCGAAATCATGGATATCATCGGACCCGAGCGCGACGTTCCCGCGCCCGACGTCAACACCAATCAGCAAACCATGGCCTGGATCATGGACACATATTCCATGCACAAGCGCCAAACTTCTACCGCGGTCGTCACCGGCAAGCCGCTCGACCTGGGCGGATCGCGGGGGCGTCCCGAAGCCACCGGACGCGGCTGCATGATCGTTACCATGCAAGCACTGCGCCGCTTCGGCCTTGAACCCAGTGCCACACGCGTCGTCATTCAAGGCTTCGGCAACGTCGGCGGTATGTCCGCGCGCTTGATGACCCGCGCCGGATTCAAAGTCATCTGCATCATCGAATACGATGGCGCCGTTTTTAATCCGCATGGCCTCGACATCGAAGGCCTGATGAAGCATCGCACAGAAACCGGATCCATCACCGGCTTCGCCGAAGCCGAAGACATCGATAAAGACGAAGCGCTCTTCCTCGATTGCGAAGTTTTCCTGCCGGCCGCGAAAGAAAACGTCATCACCAGCGCCACCGCCGACCGAATTAAGGCCAAAATCATCTGCGAAGGCGCCAACGGACCCACGACATCGGAAGCCGACGCCATCCTCGCGGATAAAAAAATCTTCGTCATCCCCGACATTCTCGCCAACGCCGGCGGTGTCACCGTCTCCTACTTCGAGTGGGTGCAAAATCGCCAGGGATATTTTTGGAACGAGCAGCTCGTCAATGGCCGCCTGGAAGAAATCATGGTGAACAGTTTCAAAGACGTGATCGGATACGCCGAGAAGCACAACGTTCACAACCGGCTGGCCGCCTACATGCTCGCCATCGATCGCGTGGCTTTCGCTCTCCAGACGCGCGGCATCTATGCCTGATTCGGGAGCGGAATCGGCCGCGCCCGAGTCCCACTCCACGCCGCTGATGCGGCAATATCACGCCATCAAACAGCAGGTGCCGCAAGCCCTGCTGATGTTCCGCCTGGGCGATTTCTACGAGCTCTTTTATCAGGACGCCATCACCGCCGCACGCGAGCTCGAAATCACCCTCACCGCGCGCAACAAGGAAAAAGGCGAGCCCATTCCGATGTGCGGTGTTCCGTTCCACGCCGCCGAAGGCTATCTCACGCGGCTCATCCAAAAAGGCTATCGCGTCGCCATCTGCGACCAGATGGAAGAAGCCGGCGCTGGGAAAAAGCTGGTCAAGCGCGAGGTCACGCGCGTTGTCACGCCCGGCACCGCGACAGAATCCTCGCTGCTGCGCTCCCACGAAAACAATTACCTCGCCGCAGTCGCGCGCAATGGCGACCGCTCCGGCGTCGCGCACGTCGACATCTCCACCGGCGAATTCCGCGCCACCGAAATGGATTCTTCGGAAGTCAACGCCGCGCTCGAAAATTTGAACGTCCGCGAAATCCTCGCCGCCGAATCCATAAAAGATCTCGCCGGACTCCGCACTCCCATCGAAGACTGGATCTTCAATCACGATTACGCCGACCAGTCGCTGCGCGATCATTTCCGCTTGCTCTCGCTCGATGGCTGTGGATTGAACAGCCGCCCGCTCGCCGTCTCTGCCGCCGGCGCGATCCTTCACTATCTGCGCGACACCCAAAAATCCGCGCTCGATCATCTCGATCGCCCGTCCTACTACGATCGCGGCGATGCGATGATTCTGGATTCCGTCACCGTCCGAAATCTCGAGCTGCTGGAGCCTCTGTTCGCCGGCGAAAGCAAGGAATCCACGCTCATCCATGTTTTGGATCAAACCTGCACCGGCATGGGCGGCCGTTTGCTCCGTCAACGCCTGCTGCGTCCCTGTCTGCAGCTAAAGGAAATCGAAGCCCGCCTCGATGCCGTTGAGGAAGCTTTCTCCTCCACCATCGCGCGCGCCGAAATTCGAAAATTGTTGGCCGGCGTCTTGGATCTCGAACGCCTGCTCGCCAAGCTCACCCTCGGAACCGCCGGCCCGCGCGAATTGCTCGCGCTCGCGCGATCGCTGGCATTGGTGCCAAAGCTAAAGCAGCACGCCGAATCCTTCCAAGCCGCCCGCCTCGCCGCAGTCCGCTCCACGCTCGACGAAATTCCCGAAGTGCGCGACCGCATCCTTACCGCCATCGCCGAGGAACCTCCCGCGAACCTCGCCGACGGCGGGACCATCCGCCCGGGATTCCACGCCGAGCTCGACGAACTGCGCGACATCAGCCGCAACAGCCGCCAGTACATCGCGCAAATCGAAACGCGCGAGCGCGGCCGCACCGGCATCCAATCGCTCAAGGTCCGCTTCAACAACGTCTTCGGCTACTACATCGAAATCACCAAAGCGAATCTGCACAACGCTCCCACCGATTACGAGCGCAAGCAGACGCTCGCCAACGCCGAACGCTTCACCACGCCCGAGCTAAAAGAACTTGAGAGCAAAGTTCTGGACGCCGAAGAGAAAATCCTCGCGCTGGAGCGCCAGATCTTCCAGGAGCTTCGCCTGTTCGCCGCCGAACACGCCGCGCGCATCCGGCAAACCGCCGCCGCTATCGCGGAGCTGGACGTCACCTGCTCGCTCGCCCAAATTGCCGCCGAAAATCGCTATACGCGGCCCACTTTTTCGGACACCGGCGAAATCCGCATCGTCGCCGGACGCCACCCCGTCATCGAAAAGCTGACCGAGAAAGAAGCCGCGCGCTTCATCCCCAACGATCTTTACTTCGACACTGAATCGCAATTCATCGCCGTCATCACCGGCCCTAACATGGGCGGAAAGTCAACCTACTTGCGCCAGGCCGCCACCATCGTGATCCTCGCGCAGATCGGATCGTTCGTCCCCGCCGACTCCGCCATTCTCTCGCTCGTCGATCGCGTCTTCACCCGCATCGGAGCCGCCGACAATCTGGCGCGCGGACGATCGACATTTATGGTCGAAATGACCGAGACCGCAGTGATCCTCAACACCGCCACCTCGCGCAGCTTAGTTGTGCTTGACGAAATCGGACGCGGCACCGCGACATACGATGGACTTTCGCTCGCCTGGGCCGTCATCGAGCACATCCACCAACGCATCCATGCCCGGACTCTTTTCGCGACGCACTATCACGAGCTCACCGAGCTGGCCGACACCATGGCCGGCGTCCGCAATCTGCATGTCTCGGTGAA
>DATGIH010000232.1:0-9131 GCA_035295865.1 Bryobacteraceae bacterium | reverse complement strand
GCAGCGCTGGCCTTCGCCTGGCAAGCGCTGACCGTTCGCTACAACTACAACGGCAACTGGACAGCGCTATTTGGCGCCGGCGCCTTGTTCACGGCTCCTCCAGAACCGCTCGCCTCCGAGCATATTTATCAGTTTCCGAATTCGCGCGGATACGATGGCCAAATCTTCCATATCATGGCGCACGATCCGTTCATGCTCCGAGGTTTTTGGAAGACGCTCGATTCGCCTCGCTACCGCTATCGCCGTTTCCTGATTCCCACGCTGGCATGGACGCTCGCGCTTGGGCAGGACCGGTTTGTGGATGGCGCCTACATCTCAGTGATTCTGGTCTTTCTTTTCCTAGGCGCATATTGGCTAGCTGCGCTTGCACAGCTTCGCGGGAGATCCGCTTTGTGGGCGCTGGGTCTGTTTGCGGTACCAGCCGTAACAGTCTCTCTGGATCGCATGACCGTGGATGGCTGCCTGATCGCGCTCATCGCGGGATTCGTCTATTACGTGCAGAAACAAAATTGGGTGCTCGTGTTTTTGATGTGCGCGCTCTGTGGACTGACTCGCGAAACTGGTTTGCTGATCCCATTGGGCGTCACTGCCTGGCTCCTCTTCGAGCGGAATCTCCGCCGCGCAATCGTCATGGCACTTTCCGTGATGCCAACTCTGCTTTGGTTTCTTTATGTCAGCTCACGCGCCCCCGGCAAAGTGGGAAATCGCGTTTCCCTGATTCCGTTCAAAGGCGTTGTCATGCGGATGCTATCTGAGCATCCGTACCAATTCAACGCCGCAATCAATATGGCCGCGATGGCGCTGGATTATCTGGCGTTGGCCGGAATCATTGTGGGCGTCCTTTATTGCCAGTGGAGCGTGCGCCGGCTCGGAAGCCGTGCGGATGGTTGGGTCGCTCTCTTTTTCGCCGCGCTCGTGATGTTGATCGCATCGCCGGATGTTTGGAGAGATGCATTCAGCTTCGCCCGAGTTTTCTCGCCGCTGCTTTTCCTGACAGCATTGGACGGCTTGTTCACAGAGTCGCTCCCCGGCGCCGTGCCGATCCTGCTGACAGCACCGCGAATCTGGCTGCAGTTCGGATTTCAGGTGTTGGGAATTCTCCGTGGCGTGTTCGGGAGCTAGGGTTCGGCCAACAACACCGCACCTTGGTCCAGGGATCCAATTACTTTCATCGGCACACGCAGCGAAGTGAGCTCCGGCACGAGCCAGGAATAGGAGGCTGCTGGATAACTGATAATCAGGAACTTACCGGAGGAGTGCAACACGCTCTCTAATGTTTTCACGTGGAGCGATGCGATCGTTTCTTCATCCTCTATCGCGCGATCGGGCGTGTCCGTCCCTACGCGGCGGATCGCGATCTTGCGGTCGGCAATGTAAAACAGGCGGCTCCGGATTTCGGGAGGGGATTGATGGAATAGTTCGAAAAAAAGCAGCGGATCGGCGACGGCAATCGGAAGGTCCTTCGGTACATTCTGTTCGAGAGCGCGGACCACGCCGCTGTGGTTGTAGCCTGCGATGCCATTTGTCGCTCCCACGCCCGGGATCATTCGGGCGAGAAACGCGAGGGAAAACAGGACGGCCAGCACATTGGCCGGCTTGAGTTCCGCTTGGAACGCCAATGCAAGCATCCAGACCAACAAGAAGCTCAAGCCGAGAACGCCCGAAATGGCATAACGAGGCGTGTAGGCTCCTGTCACCAGCGCAGCGATGCCCATCGCGAGCGGGACGACCAAAAACATTCCAAGCGCAGCTGCCAATTCGTAGCCTGGGAAATCCGAAGTTCGCGCGGGCCTTTTCTTCGCGAAGAGCAACCACAAAAGAGCTGCGGCAATCAATGCAACAAGCGCGGGACTCACGAAGAATAGGACGAACCCAGGCAGCGCGCCCAAATGAGGCTTCGACCAAAAGGTACTGCTATAGGAACGAGCCGCGCGGATCAACGGCAAATAGAACAGCAAAGTAGAAGCCGCGGCGGCGAAGGCCATCCAAATCGGCCAATTCAATCGTCTTTTGACCCAGGAGCGGTAAACTTCCGCGAGCGCGAGCGGTACGAACACCAGCGTGGCGTAATAGTGCATTGAAACTGCGAGCCCCAAAGCGAATGCCATTCCCACCGGCCCCCATCGGGTTCGAGGATCATCCGAACGCTGCCAGCACAACAGCGCAAGCGCCGCGAATCCGAGGACAAGCCCATAAGGACGCGCTTCGTAGGCGTACCAGTATGCGCGCGAGACCAGTAATATGAGCGCGGCGAGCAGACCGTAAATGGCGGGAAGATGCCTTGAGACAAAAACGATCATGCAAATCGCTGCCAGCCAATAACCAAACATCCCCGGAAGGCGAAGTCCGATCAGATTTGGCCCGGCTGCTTCAGCCGCTTTGTGCGAGACCCAATAAAACAGCGGAGGGTTTTGATCAACAGCGGTAAGCAGTGCAGTCCAAATTCTCTGGAAGGTAGTCAGCGCGCCGATGTAATAAGTGGCCAGCTCGTCAAACCAGAACTGTTTTCGCGTCGCGAGCACACAAGTCACAGGCCAATAAATGACCGTGACCCAGGCGATGAGAATCCAAGTTCGAGTGGGCGATGCTGGCTTGAACAATTCCAGAATATAGCACTTCAAAAATGCTTAATCGCCAGGCTCCGTCATTTTTCTTGGATCCACCAAACGATCGAACTCCTCTTCGGTCACGAAGCCAAGCTGCAGCGCAGCGGCCTTGAGCGTGAGATCGTGCTCCATCGCATAATGAGTGATCTTCGACGATTTGTCGTAGCCGATCAACGGCGAAAGCGCCGTCACCAGCATGAGGGAACGGTCCACGTCTTCTTTGATCTTCTTGAGATTCGGCTTCGTTCCATCGACCAGGAACTTGCGGAAGTTGTTGCACCCGTCAGTCAGCAGCAGGATGGATTGCATCACATTGAAGATGATCAGCGGCTTGTACACGTTCATTTCGAGCAAACCGCCCGCTCCGCCAAATCCCACCGCGACGTCGTTCGCCATGACCTGGACCGCGATCATGGTCAGCGCCTCCACCTGCGTCGGATTCACTTTGCCAGGCATAATCGACGATCCCGGCTCGTTCTCCGGAATCGAAAGTTCGGCGAATCCAGCTCGCGGACCGCACGACAGTAGCCGGATGTCGTTCGCGATTTTGTAGAGCGACACCGCGAGCGTGCGCAATGTGCCCGAGAGTTGCACCAGAGCGTCGTGCGCGCCTTGCACGGTGAATTTGTTGGGTGCGCTGACGAACGGCAATCCTGTGAGTTTCGCGATTTCGGCTGCGGCGGCTTCGGCGAATCCTCGCGGAGCGTTGACGCCGGTTCCAACGGCCGTCCCGCCCAGCGCGAGATGGTAAACGCTCTTCAACGCATCGTCGATGCGATCGAGATCGTCCGAAAGCATGCCCGCATATCCGGACCACTCTTGTCCAAGCGTGAGCGGCGTCGCGTCCTGCATATGCGTGCGGCCAATCTTGACGATGTCCTTCCACTCTTCGGCTTTTGCTTGGATCGCATCGCGCAACGCATGCACCGCGGGTATCAGCCGCTGTTTCACCCCGATGACCGCCGCAATGTTCATTGCCGAAGGGAACGAATCGTTGGTGGACTGCGACAAATTCACATGATCGTTGGGATGCACCGGCGTTTTGCTCCCAAGCGGTGTCCCCGCCAGCTGGCAGCAGCGGTTCGAGATTACCTCATTCACGTTCATGTTGAATTGCGTGCCGCTGCCGGTCATCCAGACGTGCAGTGGGAACATGTCGTCGTGCCGCCCGGCGAGAATTTCATCGCAGACTTGGACGATCAACTTGAGGCGTGGTTCGTCGAGCCGCTTCGCGGCATGGTTCGCATCAGCCGCGGCCTTTTTTAAAATCGCGTAAGCCCCAATCATCTCGCGCGGCATCAAATCCGTGCCGATGCTGAAGTACTCGATCGACCGCTGCGTCTGTGCGCCCCAGAGTTTGTCTGCGGGTACGTCGATTTCACCCAAGCTGTCAGACTCTTTGCGAACGTCGGTCATTTAAGCTTTAAAAAAGACATCTCGGAAATGCTTCGGTGCCGTTGGGGTGACGTGTCGCGCCATGCTCTTGAGTCGTTCGCCGTGGAAGCCTATCGGACAGGCGTTTTCTCGGAGACCCAAATCCGTCGCCTGCTCGGGTTTGAGACTCGCCTTCAAGTTCACGCCCTACTGAAACGGTATCAGGTCTCCCTGCGCTACTCTAGCGAGGACTTGCACGAGGATCTTGCCGCCCATCGAGAGCTGGGCATTTTTTACAGACAGAATCTCACCGTCGATCAGATCGTCGTCTCTTTGAACGACCCGGAGCAGTAAACGAGGATTTGGTGGAGGCGGCGGGAGTCGAACCCGCGTCCGAAAAAGCCCGCCGTGAAGAGAACTACGTGCGTTTCCGGTTCGGTAATTGTCGGCCGCCGCATTAGAGACCGGCAAGAAAACGGCGGCTTAGCCCGATTGTCGTCAGCCTGCTGCTCCGGACAGAAGCTCTCGGCCCAATCCTTGAAAATGACGCCCATCGGATGCCGTCAAGGCCCAGCACCCAGGGCGGCTACTTAACTAATTAAGCAGCGTAAGCAAACTGCTGATTGGCAGTTCATGTTTTCCGATCGTTTTACGGGAGCTCGGAACCCGGCACGCCTCTCCACAACGATTCAATCCCGTCGAATCCGTTGCGCCCCCTCAAAACCATCGTAGCACCCGTGGCAAGCGAAACCGCGCTCCTGCGCTACGATGTTATCTGCCATGCCGGGCGTCTCCCCCACTTCAGAAATAAAAAAAGAGAACCTGGACGAGAAAACCCCGCTTTACCATGTGGTCCTGCTGGACGACGACCAGCATACTTACGAGTACGTAGTTGAAATGCTACAAAAAGTGTTTGCTTGCGGCGAAACCCAGGCCTGGAACCACGCCGTCGAGGTGGACACCACCGGCCGAACCATCGTCATCACCTGTGAACTGCCCCAAGCCGAGTTTGGCCGCGACCAGATCCATGCCTACGGCGCCGACTGGCGGATGCCCACTTCGAAAGGCTCCATGTCGGCCATTATCGAACCCGCGCCATCTGTTTAGGCACCGTTTTCAAATCCCTCCGTCTAAGCCCGAAGAGAGGAAAACCATGCAAAAGAATCTGCTGCTTGTTTTTGCCATTTCCGGTCTGCCGCTGCTGGCCCAGAATCCGGTCACTCGCTTGGATTGCGATGAACGAAACCACCACGACCATTTGGTCAGCCATTGCGAGATGAAGGAGCAGACGCTCGCCGCTTCGAAGGGCGCTATCCGCATCGATCCCGGAATGAACGGCGGGGTGACGGTGAAGGGTTGGGATCGCGCCGATGTTTGGGTGCGCGCCCGCATCGATACGGCGGCCGAAACGGATTCGGAAGCCCGCAGCATGGTTTCGAGCATCCGCATTGCTTCGGGCGCCGGCCAGATCAAGGCCGAAGGACCAACGATGGACGAGCACCACAACTGGTCGGTCTCCTATGAAATATTTGCACCGCGCCAATCCGATTTGCAGTTGAAGACGTTCAACGGCGGCATCCATCTGGCGGATCTGCGCGGCAACATCGATTTCGAAGCGCTGAACGGCGGAGTCACGCTGCAGCGGTTGGCCGGCGAGGTCCACGGCAAAACGACCAACGGGGGCCTACATGTTACGTTGGCCGGTGATCGTTGGGACGGCTCGGGTATGGACGTCTCCACCACCAACGGCGGCGTGACCATGGATGTCCCGTCCAGCTATTCGGCGCACATTGAAACATCGACCGTGAACGGCGGCATGAATGTGGATTTCCCCGTCACCTTACACGGGCACATCGATAAGAATCTCTCGTTCGACGTCGGCAATGGCGGGACAACCATTCGCGTCTCGACCACCAATGGCGGCGTAAAGATCCGGAAATCCTAAAACGTGGGTTTGCGCCCCATCGCATCTTCCACGTACGTCCGAAGAATTTCCGCCACGCTCCACGCCTGCGCGATGCAGCCCGCAGGCGTGTGCGGCGGATCGCCGTCGAAGATTTCCGAAATCTGTCCGAGCCCTGCCTGCCAGAGGTGCGCCCGCATTGGATCCAGGAATTGCCCAGCGCGGCGGCGCGCCTCTGTACTATCGCCGTGTACCTTGACGTAGGCTGTGAGAAATCCGCCAAGCAGCCACGGCCACACCGTTCCCTGATGGTAAGCGCCGTCGCGGCTATGCGGATCGCCGCAGCATCGGCCGCGATAATTGGGATCGCGCGGGGAAAGTGTGCGGAGCCCGTAGGGCGTGAGCAGTTCCCACTCCACCACTTCCAGTACGCGTAGAGCCAAATGCTGATCTAGTATCGGATGCGGCAGGCTGACGGCGAAGATCTGGTTGGGCCGGATGGACCGATCCGGTCCGCTGTCACTGACCACGTCGCAGAGGCAGCCGGCCTCTTCGTTCCAGAAGATCTCTTGGAATCGCGATTGCGCGCGTTCGGCGAGTCCCGCATAATGGGCGGCTTGTGATTGATCGGCGAAGCCGGTTGCCAGCCGCTCCATTACGCGAAGCGCATTGTACCAGAGCGCCTCGATTTCCACCGGCTTGCCCATACGCGGCGTCACCACCCAATCGCCCACCTTCGCGTCCATCCAGGTGAGCTGCACTCCCGGCTGTCCCGCGTGCAGCAGGCCATCTTGGTCCAATCCGATCCCGTAGCGCGTTCCGCGCTCATGCCATTCCAGGATCTCCGTCAGTGGCTGATACAGCTCCGTCCGGACAAATTCATAATCACGCGTATACCGAAGGAATTCAAAGACCGCGTGGAAGAACCACAGCGTCGCGTCCACCGTGTTGTATTCGGGAGTTTCCCCCGCATCCGGAAAGCGGTTGGGCAGCATTCCGCGATCGATATTGAGTGCAAACTCCCGCAGGATCGCTCGAGCTTCGTCAAAGCGGCCAGTGACCAGCGTCAGCCCCGGCAGCGAAATCATGGTGTCGCGGCCCCAGTCGCCGAACCAGTGATATCCGGCGATCACCGACTTCTGTTCGCCCCGCGCCACGATGAACTGGTCCGCGGCGGATGTCAGCAAACGGGCGAATTCGTCGTCGGCAGGCGCGGCCGCGACAATTCGCTTGCGCCGATCCAGCTCCTTCGTTCGAAGCGTGCCGGACTCCGCCACCGTGTGCTCTTCGATCGAACCTAGGATCGTGGGACATGCGTTCTGCCCGATATCGAAGTGCAAGGAAAATGGGCTGTAGAGGTCCTCCTGGAAATCGAGGCCGCGCTCTTTTTCCCGCTCGTAGTGGAAGTTGTAAAACCAAAAACCGGAAGCGTCCAGCACATCCGCGTTATGCGCGAAGCGCAGCCCCGGCAGCCCGAAGTATGGTGTGACAATCGCTACGCCGGATTCCTGCCGCACCTCGCGATTGAGTGATTCGTTGGCATGCGTGGTGCTGTGATAATCGCGAAAAGCGATCAGGGGACGAACCTCAAGCAACGGTTTGCGTCCGCCGAAATCGCCAGAGATTTGATATTGAACCGTTACGCCGTTCTGGCCGCGCGCCATCAAAACGGACTTTTCGATTACGACGCCGGCTACACGGTAGAGGAATTGCGGAAACGGTTTCGCTCGAAACGATTCCAAATACGTGTAGCCGTCGGGATGAATCGCGCCCGCGTATTGGTTCGCGCCCAATTCAAAGCGCTCGCCATCCAGCACCAGCGTCTCTTCCAGTTTCGAAAGCAGAACCAATCGCCCGACGGGAGGCTTCGTCGCCGCCACCAGCAATCCATGATAGCGGCGGGTGTTCAGTCCAATGATGGTGGACGAAGCGAATCCGCCGATGCCGTTGGTCTCCAGCCATTCGCGCGAGGCCGCCTCGGCCACGTTGCCGCAAATTCTGTGATCGAATTCGATCTGGCTTTGCTCTGGCGCTGGCACTAGCTCATGATAGCTTGCCGGCTCAGGCGATCATTCTATGCGGATCGATCACGTACTTCTTGGCCGCGCCCTTGTCGAAATCGTGATAACCCCCCGGAGCCTCGTCGAGCGAGATCACGGTCACATTCACCGCTTTTGCGATCTGAATCTTATCGTGCAGAATCGCTTGCATGAGCTGGCGATGATAACGCATCACCGGGCATTGGCCTGTAGCGAAGGAGTGCGACTTCGCCCAACCCAATCCGATGCGGATTCCGAGATTGCCCACCTTGGCGTTCTGATCCACTCCGCCGGGATCGTCGGTGACATAAAGCCCCGGAATTCCGATGGCGCCGCCCGCTCGTGTGATCTGCATCACCGAATTGAGCACGGTCGCTGGACGCTCCACCCCGCTGTCTTTTCCTTCGCCGCGCGCTTCAAATCCCACGCAATCCACCGCCGCGTCCACTTCCGGAACTCCAACGATATTTGCGATCTGATCGCCGATCGGTGTATCCAGTTTCAGATCCACCGTCTGGCATCCGAAGCTGCGAGCTTGCGCCAGCCGCTCGGGAATCATGTCGCCCACAATCACCACAGCCGCGCCCAACAGTTGGCAGGAAGCCGCGCAGGCTAAGCCAACCGGACCGGCGCCTGCGACATAGACGATGGATCCCGGTCCCACGCCCGCCGTCACTGCTCCGTGATAACCGGTGGGGAAAATGTCCGAGAGCAGCGTGAGATCGCGAATCTTCCCCATCGCGCGCGCTTTGTCCGGAAACTTCAACAAATTAAAATCCGCGTAAGGAACCAACACGTATTCCGCTTGTCCGCCCACCCATCCGCCCATATCGACATATCCATAGGCAGCGCCCGGACGCGCCGGATTTACGTTAAGACAGATTCCCGTCTTACCTTCCTTGCAATTCCGGCAACGGCCGCACGCGATGTTAAACGGAACGGAAACCAGATCGCCGACCTTGATGAACTCCACGTCCCGGCCGGCTTCGATCACTTCGCCGGTAATCTCGTGACCCAGGATCAAGCCTGCGGGAGCGGTTGTGCGTCCGCGAACCATGTGCTGGTCGCTGCCGCAGATGTTGGTGGAAACAACTTTGAGGATGACGCCGTGCTCGCATTTGCGCGATCCAAGCGCGAGTTTCGGGTAATCGATGGAATGGACCTCGACCTTGCCGGGTCCGACGTAAGCAACACCGCGATTCGACATGG
>DATGIH010000231.1:0-10717 GCA_035295865.1 Bryobacteraceae bacterium | reverse complement strand
CATCGGTGTGCAGAATCATCATGACGTCGCCTGCGACTACGAAAGCCTCTATGAAATTATCCAGGAAGTGAACGCGCCGAACTGCCGTGCGATGTTCGACGCCTGGGCCCCCGCCTTGCAAGGCGTGGATCTGGAAGCGGCCACGGCAAAGATGGCGAAGATCACCGTCTTCACTACCGCCGCGAATTATGCGCTACGGCCTCGCTTCCGCTACCATCCTACGCTCGTCAATTACGAAAAATTGCTGCCGACCGTGCAGGCGGTTCCGATGGACGAAGGCTTCATCAACTACCGCAGTTTTCTCGCAAATCTCGAAGCCGGCGGTTTTGAAGGGCCGGTTGCGTACGAGATGTGTTCTCCACTGCGCGGAGGTGGAAGCATCCAGAATCTGGATCTGTATGCCAGCAAGTTTTTGAACTACATGCACGCCCAGCGCGACGCGCGTGTGCTCGAGGCTGTAGAATGAGGCTCGGCATGCACAACATCAGCAGACGGCAGTTCGCCGGCGCTCTGGCGGGCGCGGGCATTCTGGCGAACGCCAAAATTTCATCCGCCACCATCTCCAACGATTCCGCCGGTTTCAAACTGGGCGTCGCCAGTTACTCGCTGCGAAAGCTTTCGCGCCCGAAAGCGATCGAGGTGATGAAGCAGTTGAAGACGCCTTACATATCGATCAAGGAGTTCCATCTTCTGAGCACGGCGCCACTCGAAGAAACGGCGCGCGGCCGGAAAGAGTTCGATGACGCTGGGCTGATTGTTCTTAGCGGCGGCGTGATTTCGTTTCCCAAAGACGACGAAGCCGAAATCCGGCGCAAGTTCGAATACGCCAAAGCCGCCCGCTTCCCGATGATCACCTGCATGCCCACGGCGAAGAGTTTGCCGGCGGTGGAGAAAATGGTGAAGGAGTTCGATATCCGGATGGCCCTTCACAATCACGGCAAGAGCGACAAGAATTATCCGTCGCCCATGGACGCGTTGAAAGCCGTACAAAATCTGGATCCACGCTGCGGGCTCTGCATCGACGTTGGCCACACTGCCGAGATCGGCGTGGACCCGGTGGAATGCATCCGCGCCGCCGGCTCACGTCTTTTCGACATTCATATCAAAGACACCAGCAACCTCTCCAGCGAAGAAGATCAGGTCCCCGTGGGCGAAGGAAAGATGCCCATTCCGGCCATCTTCCGCGAGTTGAAAAAAGTGAACTATCGCGGCGGTGTCATGCTGGAATATGAGGTCGAGGAAAACGACCCCTACCCGGGAATGGCCAAAAGCTTTGCCTACATGCGCGGCGTATTGGCCGGGATGGGCGCTTAACTTACTTGCAGCGCGGGATCTTTCTCTTTTCGAACGATGGGCTTTCGATGCCTTTCGGTAAGTTTCTCTTGACTACGTTTGCTTAGTTGGGCATACTACACTCAATCCGACACGCACGGGGTGTTGATCCTAGTTCGAACTGTGCCACAAAGGCCGGAGCCTCACGCTCCCGCGGGAAGATAACCATGTCGAAAAACAACATCGCTAAAATTCTTCAAGCCACTCTGGTGGCTGCGCTTTTTGCCGTGAACACGTTTGCGCAAATCGGGACCGGCAGCGTAACCGGAATCGTGTACGACAAATCCGGGGCGGTGGTCCCGAACGCGGAAGTGACCGTCACCAACGTCGACCGCAATACGCCGCACGCTACAACGAGCAGCAGTTCCGGCGACTATACGGTTACCGCGCTCGAACCCGGTCACTACACCGTACGCGCCACTCATCCGAGTTTTCGCACGACAAGCGTTCCGGCCTTCACGCTGGAAGTGGACCAAAAAGCCCGCGTCGATGTGACCCTTGAAGTTGGACAGGTATCTGAGACTGTGGAAGCTACAGCTTCTGCGCCGATTCTCGAAACCGAATCGAGCACGGTTGGACAAGTCATCGACACCAAGCGTGTTGCCGAGTTGCCGCTCAATGGCCGCAACTTTTTGGATCTAGCGACGCTTGGGCCGGGAGTGACCTTCACCAAGGATGGCAGCACCGCGTTTCAGGACGCGCGCAGCATCGGACGCCGGTCCGACAATCAATACTCTCTCGGCGGCTCCCGCTCGCAGGATGTCAACTATCTTTTGGATGGCGGCGTGAATACTTCGCCGGATTCGAACACCATCGCGGCCATTCCGTCCGTTGACGAAATCCAGGAGTTCAAGGTCCAGACCAATTCCTATACGGCTGAATACGGACGCGGCGCCGCGCAGATCAATGCGGTCACTAAAGGCGGCACCAATCAATTTCATGGGACCGCCTACGACTTCCTGCGTAACGACGCGCTGGATGCCAAGGATTATTTCAACGACATCAACAGCTATCCGGGCGCTCCCAAGCCGCCGTTCCGACGCAATCAATTCGGCGCCACCGCGGGCGGCAAGATTCTCAAGGACAAACTGTTTTACTTCGGAACTTACGAAGGTTTGAGAGACCGCACCAATGGTGCGCAGAGCGCGACCGTTCCGACGGCGAACGCCAAGACCGGCAACTTCTCCGATTACGGCGTGCCGATCTACATGCCGCACATCACCAACCCGGACGGTTCGTCCACGTTTCGCGCTGGCAACACGCTCCCTGCCGGATGCTACAACCCGAATCCGAATACGGACGTGCCATTTCCGAACATGACGATTCCTCAGAATTGCTGGAATTCGTCGATCGCGAAGTTTTTGGCGAGCGATTTCGTGCCCGCTCCCAATCGCGGAGGGTTGCGCAACAACTATGTCGGCGTCGTTGGCATCCCGACCAACTGGGATCAGGTGGCGGGACGCGTCGACTATTTGATGGGTTCGAATATGAATTTGTGGGGCCGGTATTCCTGGGCCCGTGAGGATGAGAACGCGAACGGTTTGCTGCCCGCGACCGACGTCACCAACGCGGTGAAGACCCAAACGGTTGGCCTGCATCACTCCTGGACTATCAACGCTCACATGGTGAACGAGCTCAAGGCGAATTATGTCCGCGCGAACGCCAGCAGCTTGGGCGCGCTCAACAACAGTTCGCAAAATGTCGCGGGCGCGATCCTCGGAATTCCCGGCGTGTCCGGAGCGCCCATCGACTTTGGACCGCCTCAGTTCAACGGCGCCGGCGACAATTTCCTCTCGCTCGGCGTAAACGCGTTCGGCACGCCGTTACAAAAGATTCAAAACACCTACGAATATGGTGACGACTTCTCGTGGATCAAGGGGCGGCACGTCATCAAATTTGGCGTGGATTTCCGCCATGAGTACCTGAACATTCTTTCGCACAACCTGTCGCGCGGTTCCTTCACTTCTCCGGCGGTAGCAACGGCCGCGCTGGACGGCAGCGGTGGGCTTTCGCTCGCGTCCTTCATTCTCGGAATCAGCAACGATTCGGAAGTCGCCACGGGCGACGCGCACGATCATCTGTTCCGCTGGACGCAAGCCTATTACGTGCAGGACGATTTCAAAGTGGCGCATAACTTCACGCTGAATCTGGGCCTGCGTTACGAGATTTCACCCTACTGGTACGACAACCGGAATCAGATCACGAACTTAGACATCATCAACGGCGTGCCGACCATCATCCGGCCTGGTTCGGGCGATCCGTATGCGGGTTTTTCGCCGGCGCGCTTTGTTTCCGATCCGAACTCTCCGCAGTATCTGCCATTCATCCGCAGCAACATTCTGGGTAGGAGCTTGGCGTTCACCGATTTTTCGAACTGGTCGCCCCGGCTCGGCTTCGCCTACTCTCCGGGATGGGGCCACAACAAAACAGTATTCCGCGGCGGCGCCGGCATCTTCTATTCGCCCATGAACGCCAATCCGTGGTTCGATTTCGCGCGCAGCGCTCCCATCTCCGCGAAATTTATCCGCAAGGGATCGTACTCCATCGTCAATCAGATTTTCGACAACACTTCGCAGACCATCGCCGCGCCTTCGCAATTCACGGTCGATCCCCACTTAAAGACGCCGCGCATCCAGCAGTGGAGCTTCGGCATTCAACAGGAACTTCGGCCGAATTTGGTGTTGGAAGTGGCGTACGTCGCGTCCGCTTCCACGCATCTGCCGCACTTAACGGATCAAAATCAGGCGCTGCCGGTGTTGAACGGCGATCAAGTGGTGCAGCCCGTGGTTTACACCGCCCCGAAGTATGCGTCGCTTTCTTCTTACTACAACCAAATCCAAAGCGTGACGTCGGCGAATTTCGAATCCATGCAGACCAAGCTTGAAAAGCGCTTTTCATCCGGATTCACGTTCCTCAGCTCCTTCACCTGGGGCCGCTCGATGGACACCGCGTCGGCGACGCGCGACGGCGGCAACGGTCCATCCACGCCGCACGTGTACGATTACAAACTGGACTACGGCCCTTCCGCGTTCGATGCGAAGTTGAATTGGGTGACCAGCTCGCTGTATGAGTTGCCCTTCGGTAAAGGCCGCCGTTTCGGATCCGATTGGAACCGCGGAGTGGATGCATTACTCGGCGGATGGCAAATCGGCGGCATCTTCGTGGCACGTTCGGGATTCCCCGCATCCTGTCTGAATGGCAGCGACGCGGCGGTGAACAACGTCAATTTCGAACAGGACAACTGCGACATCATCGCCAATCCAAACAACGGGCCGAAAAAGATCCTCGACTTCTGGAATCTCGCCGCTTTCGCTACCCCGACCGACGCCGAAGTGTTCGGCAACGGTGGCCGCGGCGTCCTCCGCGGACCCAACTATGTCAGCGTCGACTTCACCACCCAAAAGACCTTCACGCTGGTCGAGCGCCTGAAGCTGCAATTCCGCTTCGAGGCGTTCAATTTGTTCAACCACCCGATCTTCTCGATGCCGAATCAGTATGAGGATAGCTACCCGAACTACGATGCGAGCGGGCATCCGACTGGTCCGGTGACGCTGGGTCAGATCGGTTCTTTCAACACCATCAGCAGCACTGCGGCTTCGAATCGGCAACTCCAGTTCGCGTTAAAATTGATCTGGTAATGCGTGGCGCACGCACTCCTGCGTGCCGCGTTCACACTCGTGTGAACGCCTTGAGTGTGGTTCTTCCTTATTTTGGTGTTCGCAGGAGTACGAACACGGCACGCAAAGTGCGTGCGCACGAAAGAGAGGCATCGAATGCAACGGAGACACTTCCTACTCGGATCCGCCGCGGCCGCTATGGCGACCCGTAAGACGCTGGCCAGCCCAAACGATACCGTGCGCGTTGCGTGCGTCGGCGTGCGCTCGCAAGGGCGCGCGCACATCAGTCATTACGCCAAGATGGACAACGTCCAAATTGCAGCCGTCTGCGATGTCGATGAGTCCATCCTCAACTCGCGTCTCGACGACATCGAAAAGCTCGGCAAAAAGCGCCCCACCGGCTACACCGATTTCCGCAAGCTGCTCGAAGACAAAAGCATCGACGCGGTTTCCATCGCAACTCCGAACCATCACCACACGCTGCAAACCATTTGGGCTTGTCAAGCGGGCAAAGATGTCTATGTCGAAAAGCCCTGCTCGCACGACATGTTCGAAGCGCGGCAGATCGCTACCGTGATGGACAAATACAATCGCATCGTCCAGCACGGCACCAATAGCCGTTCCGGAATCGCCCGCGAGGCCGTGCAGAAAGTACACGAAGGCCTGGTCGGCGATCTCTACATGGCGCGCGGATTATGTTTCAAGTGGCGCGACACCATCGGCCGGACGCCCGTTTCGCCGGTTCCCGAAGGCGTGCACTACGATCTGTGGCTGGGCGGCGCGCCGCAGCACGAATTCACCAAGAATCGTTTCCACTACAACTGGCACTGGTTCTGGGATTATGGCAACGGCGACCTGGGCAATCAAGGCATCCATCAGATGGACGTAGCGCGTTGGGCGCTCGGCGTGAAGTATCCCACCAAAGTCAGCGCCATCGGCGGACACGTGATGTTCGACGACGATCAGGAGACGCCCAATCTTCTCACCGCGACGTTTGAGTTCGATGAAGGCGGCAAGAAGAAAATTCTGGTGTTCGAGGTTCGCCACTGGATGACGAATCACGAAGCCGGCATGGGCGAAAATGGCAAATCGCCGAACACTGTTGGAACGATTCTCTACGGGCCCAAGGGCTACGTCTCGATCTGGGATGAAGACAACGGCCGCTACGCGAGTTTCCTCGGCAAAGAGCAGCAGCCGGGTCCATCGGGCCACGATCAAGGCAACAACTGGGCGAACTTTATCTCGGCGGTGCGGAGCCGCAAGCAGTCCGATCTGAACGCGCCCATCACCGAGGGCGCCATCTCCACCATGCTGGTGCACCTCGCGAACATTTCCTATCGTGTCGGCCGGACACTTTACTTCGATCCTGAGACCTACTCATGCAAGGGCGATGACGAAGCGAACGCGCTCTTCCGGCGGAAATATCGTGCCCCGTTTGAAGTCCCGCAACTGGTGGGCTGATGCCGATTGGGGTGCAGCCAGCGTCACTGAAGTACGGAACCGCGCAAGTTCGGATATATCCGTCCCGCGAAGCCTTAGGTGCGGCGGCCGCGGCCGATGCCGCGCGAATCATCACCGAAGCGGTGCGAGAGCGAGGCCGGGCGCGCATCATCGTCGCCACCGGAAACTCGCAGCTCGACATGATCCACGCGCTCGTTGAAATCCCGAACGTGCCATGGAAATCCGTCGAGGTATTTCATCTCGACGAATATGTCGGCATGCCGGACACGCATCCATCCAGCTTTCGGCTTTGGCTCAAGAATCGCATTGAGGACAAAGTTCATCCAGGCGCCATGCAGTACATGCGTGGCGATGCGCCGGACATCCACACGGAAATTGAACGCTACACCAAACTCCTCAACGAAGCCACGAACGATCTGGCATTCGTCGGATTCGGCGAAAACGGACACATCGCCTTCAACGATCCGCACGTCGCGGACTTCGCCGATCCCGCGACGGTCAAACAGGTCGTCATGGACGATGCCTCGCGCCGCCAGCAATCCGGAGAAGGGCACTTCAAGACTCCGGGCGATGTTCCGCACTCATCGCTGACCGTGACATGTTCCGCTCTGATGCGAGCCCGCGCTTGGATCTGCTCGGTGCCCGAGCTTCGTAAAGCGGAAGCGGTGCGCGACGCGCTGGAAGGCCCCATCGCCACAACGTGCCCATCGTCGATCGTGCGCACGCATCCTAACGCTACCGTTTATTTGGACACGGAATCCGCGTCACTGTTGAGACATAATTGCTGAAGAGGGACATTTATGGATCATTCGAACCCCACACGCCGTAGCTTCGTCGGCCAGGCGTCTTCGTTAGTCGGATTAGGCGCGGCCATTCATTCGACAGCGCTTTCTTACAGCCGGATCATCGGCGCCAACGATCGGATTTCTGTCGGCCATATCGGAATTGGTAACCGTGGTTCGGAACTCGCCGGCATGGCGGCAAAGCTAAAGGACAAACATAATTTCGAGCTGACCGCTGTGTGCGATCTGTGGAGCGTCAATCGCGACCGCGCGGCCGAACGCGGTGAGAAGAATTACGGGCGCAAGCCGCGAACGTTCCAATACATGGAGAAGATGCTGGAACTGCCGGACGTGGACGCGGTTTTCGTGTCCACAGCGGATTTCCAGCACGCGCCGCATCTCAAAACGGTTCTCGAAGCCGGCAAGGACGTGTATTGCGAAAAGCCGATGGCGACGGATCTGGCTGACGCCAAAGCAGCGCGCGATGCCTTCTTGAAAACCAACCGAATCGTCCAGATCGGATCGCAGCATCGCAGTGAGGCCTATTCGCGCGAGACCAAGAAAGTGATCGACAGCGGCGCGCTGGGTGAAATTTCAAAAATCGAAATCGTCTGGAACTACCATGGTCCGCGCTGGCGCGGACGTCCGGAAGTATCCAAAATTCGCGAGCAGGACACGGATTGGAAGCGCTGGCTGCTGAATAAGCCGCACCGTCCCTTCGATCCGCGCGCGTATTTCGAATTTCGCTTGTACCGTGATTTTTCATCCGGCATTGCGAGCCAGTGGATGGTTCACGCGCTCGATCTGATGAACTATTTCCACGAAGACAAGTTCCCGGCATCGGTGGTCGCACATGGCGGAGTTTACGCCTGGAAAGATGGGCGCGAAAATCCCGATACGTTCCAAGCGCTGCTCGAATATCCGAAAGGATTCCTACTCAGCTACTCCACCAGTTTCGGAAACGATTGCGATAGCTTCTCGCGCATCATGGGCAAGAAAGCCACGCTGGTCAATGAAGGCGGCGAAGGCAGTCCGCGCTGGCTGCTCGTGGAAGAGAAGGGCAATCACGAAGATAATCCTTTCATCAAGCGAGCGCAGAAATACGTCACGCTGCCTGGCAGCGACAAACCTGGACCACCGTTCATCGGCGACGAGGATCTCTCGCACCAGGACAACTGGTTCTCCTGCATCCGTTCGCGCCAGCAGCCCAACTGCACCGTGCATGATGGGTTCGCTTCCGCGGTTGGCGTCATTATGGCCGCGCGCGCCCAACAGGAAGGCAAGAAGTTCTACTGGCATCCGAAGACGGAAGAAATTTTGGACCACCCGGCGAAAGCCTAACGAATGCAGGCACGCCGCGGCATTCGTTGGCGCATCGTCTGGATCCTGTTTTTTTCGACGACGATCAATTACATCAATCGCCAGACCTTCTCGCTGCTTTCGCCCACCATCTCGAATGAGCTGCATTTCAGCCACGAAGATCTAGCCCGGATTATCAGTTCGTTTCAAATCGCATATGCCGGGACGTGGCTGCTGGGCGGCGTGCTGCTCGATTTCATCGGCGTGCGCTGGGGTCTCAGTCTCGCGGTCGTTTGGTGGTCCATCGCGAGCATCTTCACTGGCTTTGCCAACTCCGTGGCATCGTTCAGTTTTTTCCGATTCCTCTTGGGCATCGGAGAAGGATTGAACTGGCCCGGCGCGAGCAAAGTTGTGGCCGAGTGGTTTCCCGCCCGCGAGCGTGGCATCGCGGTTGCGATTTTCGATAGCGGATCCAGCATCGGCGCCGCCGTCGCTGCCGTATGCATTCCTT
Source organism: Bryobacteraceae bacterium (assembly GCA_035295865.1). GTDB lineage: Bacteria > Acidobacteriota > Terriglobia > Bryobacterales > Bryobacteraceae > Palsa-89. Next base: position 1,715 of record DATGIH010000231.1, on the reverse strand, counting down.
TCCTATCGCTTGCGCTCGGCTGGCGCACCACCTTCGCCGTATCCGGCGTCCTGGGCGTGGTCTGGCTCGCATTCTGGTGGACGCAGTATCGCCCGCGTGACGGGCATCCCAATTTGACGGCGGAGGAAGCCGCCATTATCGACGAGGGCATCGATCTTACAACTCCCAAGGAACCGTTTTTAACGGCGCTTGGGAAACTTTGGAAGAATCGGAACGCCTGGGGAATCCTGCTGGGCCGTTCGCTGACCGATCCCATGTGGTGGTTCTACGTATTCTGGCTGCCTCAGTATCTGAGCGACGCCCGCGGATTCAGCCTGAAACAAATCGCCGCGTTTGCGTGGATCCCTTTCGTCGCGGCCGACATCGGAAATTTCACCGGCGGCTGGGTCTCCGGCCTGCTGATCAAGCGCGGCATGCCGGTGCTTCGTGCTCGAAAATGGATCTGCGTCGTGACCTGCCTGCCGATGTTCGCGGGAATTCCGGCCGTGTTGGTGCACAGTCCGTTCTGGGCGGTTTTTCTGATCTGCGTCGCGCTGTGGGGCTACGCGGCGTGGTCCACCATGGGCTTGACGTTCCCGTCCGATTTGTTCGATCAACGCGTCGTCGGCACCGTCACCGGACTCAGCGGCTTTGGGGCAGGCATGGCGGGCACAGGAGTGACTCTGGCTGTCGGCTACATTGTAGACAAGTTCTCCTACATGCCTGCGTTTATCTTCGTATCCTTCTTGCCCCTGGCAGCGACGGCGAGCGTTCTGCTCCTGATCCGCCAAAGATCCGCGAACGCTCGGGCATAAGCACGGAAAGCAGTGCGCCTGCGTTACAATTTCCTCTTATGCGCTTTCTCTTAGCCGCCCTAGCTCTGCCGCTTTTTGGCCAGCCCAGCGCGAACATTTTGCTGAAGCCCGGCCATGAGGCAAACCAGCCCATCGACGACGAGTACACGAAAAAAATCCGCGAATACACGACCGAGCCCTTCTTTAACTCGCCGCTGACCGATTATCTGCCGGCCTCGAAAACCGTTCCCACGCCGAAGGCCGTGCTGGGCGACGTGGCGGGCGCACCCGGCATTCTGCCGTACTCAAAAGATGTCTACCGCTACATGCGGATGCTCGAGAAGGCCAGCCCGCGCGTAAAAGTTTACAGCATTGGGACCACCGAAGAAGGCCGCGAGATGATCGCCGTAGCCGTCGCGTCCGAGAAATTGATCTCTTCGCTCGACGAAAATCGCGCGCGCCTCGCGAAGCTGGCCGATCCTCGAACCATCAACATGGACGACGCCGAGGCGGACAAACTGGTCGCCGCATCCACTCCCATTTACTACATCACCGGAACCATCCATTCGCCTGAAACCGGCGCGCCTACCGCGCTCATGGAGCTAGCGTATCGGCTCGCCGTGGACGAAAGCGCCTACATTCGTTCTATCCGCGACAACGTAATTACTCTGATCACTCCTATCGTCGAGGTGGATGGCCGCGACCGCATGGTCGACATTTATAAGTGGCACCTGGCGAATCCAGGCAAGCAGTGGCCGCCGCTTGTGTATTGGGGGCACTATGTCGCGCACGACAACAATCGCGACGCGATGGGCTTAACGCTGCAGCTCACGCGAAACGTTCTGAAGACCTTTGTCGGATGGAAAGCGCAGGTCCTCCACGATCTGCACGAATCGGTTCCCTATCTTTACGACAACACCGTCGGCGATGGACCTTACAATG
>DATGIH010000230.1:0-12348 GCA_035295865.1 Bryobacteraceae bacterium | reverse complement strand
ATTCTTGCTCGATGCCGAAGAGTTTTGGGAGACCGCACGCGACCATTCCACGCTGGTCTCGGACTTCTGGACGCAGCCGGACGCGGAAGCGAGCGAATCCCATTTTTGCGCGATCGCCGTGGCCGGGCTCCGCAAGCTGCTGGTGATCGAACGAACCCGTCACCGGTTCGAGCAGACGCAAGCCTTTGTCCAGTACGCGCATCAAACCAAATTGGCGCACGATAAGATCGCGCAATTGAGCCATGAACTCGAGCGCGCGACGCAGGCTAAAAGCGAATTTCTGGCGCGCATGAGCCACGAAATCCGGACACCGATGAACGCGCTGCTCGGCGTCGCCGAACTGCTTTCGGAAACTCCGCTCAATCAAGACCAGAGCGAGTATGTCCGCATCTTCCGCCGCGCGGGCGACAATCTGCTCAACGTCATCAACGACATTCTGGACTTTTCAAAGATCGAAGCCGGGCAGGTGGAACTCGAGTGCATCGCTTTCGATCTCTCGGATGTGATTCAGGGAGCGATCGAAATCACTGGAATGCGCGCGCGCGCCAAGGGCCTGGTCTTAAACGCGGAGATCCGCGGAGATGTTCCGCCGCGCCTCATGGGCGATCCAGGCCGGCTCCGCCAGATTTTGCTGAACCTGTTGAGCAACGCCGTCAAGTTTACAGATCGCGGCGGCATCACTCTGCGCGTGGAGCCTGACCAGGCAGGAACCCTGCACTTTTCGGTACGAGACACGGGCATCGGAATTCCCGCCGATCGCGTCGCGACCATTTTCGAAAGCTTCACCCAAGCCGACGCCTCCACCACGCGGAAATATGGGGGCACGGGTCTCGGACTTGCGATCTCCAAGAAATTCGTCGAGCTGATGGGCGGTCGGATCTGGGCTGAAAGCCGTCCCGGCGAAGGCAGCACCATGCACTTCACGGCGCGCTTCGGCATCGCAGCTCCGCAGGAACCTAAAATGTCCAGGGCCGAAGCACCCGCGAAGCTCAGAAATCGTGCGTTGCGAATTCTCCTGGCCGACGATTCCGAAGACAACCGCTTTCTGATCCGGGGTTACTTGAGAGACTCGGGCTGCGCGATCGACGAAGTGACCAACGGCCAAGCGGCGGTGGAGTCGTTCCAGAGCGGTGCGTACGACGTCATCCTGATGGACGCCGAGATGCCCGTGCTGGATGGCTACTCCGCCACGCGCGCCATCCGCGCGCTCGAACAAAAGCGTGCGGCACAACCAACTCCGATCCTCGCACTGACAGCTCACGCTCTCAAGGAAGCCAGAAACCGCAGCATGGAAGCAGGCTGCACCGATCATCTGACCAAGCCCATCACGAAAACGGCGCTGCTCGAAGCAATCCAGCGGCACGCGCCGGAGCATCTGGCCTCGGAGAAAATCCATGTCGCGGTGGAGTCCTGGCTGAAGCCGGTGATTCCGGCGTATCTGGAAAAACGCAAGGCCGATGTCGCGCATCTTTGGCTGGCGCTGGAACAAGGCGACTTCGCGACGGTGCGAACGCTTGGCCATCAAATGTCGGGATCCGGCGCGGGATACGGATTCGCGGAAATCACCGAGATGGGTGCGGCGTTGGAAGAGTCCGCGCTGGCGTCCGATGCCGCGCGAATCCGCCAGGAAATCGGCAAACTCGAGCGATTCCTGAACAACGTCGTAGCCGACTAGCTATCATACCGTTCATGCCCTTCGAGAACAGCCTTGGACTGCGCGTGGTCCGTAAACACAAGGATGGCGTCACCATTCATTTTCCTCTTCGCTCCGAGTTTCTGAACGGCAATGGTGTGCTGCACGGCGGAATCACGGCATCCATCGCGGATGAAGCGGCCTGGCACGCTTTGGTTCATGCGCACGCGGGACATCGCGAAATGACCACAACGGAACTGAAGGTAAATTATCTGCGCCCGATCGCAGGCAAGAAGGTGATCGTGCGAGTGTACGTCCTGCGCGCCGGCAAGACGTTGTCGGTGACGCGCGTGGATATTTTCGACGTCGAGCGCCGGCTCTCCGCCATCGCGGTGGTGACCTATATGCTTTTACCCCGTTCCGAACCGCGGCCGCGATAGAGCGAAACCAAAACGGCTAGGGGTTCGTGGTGGCGCTCCCTCGCGGGCGCGGTTCGGTTCATTCCACCGTCAGAACCACCGGTTGATCGATGATCGAAGCCTTATTCGCCGTGAGGATCGCGACGTGATAGCGGCCGGCTTTCAGCGCCGGAACCTTGAATTTGATTTCGCTCTCCGATTGCTCCGAGATCGCGACCTTCACATCTTTCGATCCGTCGGTCAGGAAAACGTCGCCGCAGCTTTTCTTATCCAGGTTCTCCTTTCAAGCTGACCACATCTCCCGCTTTTGCCGTATCCGTCTCCAACGAGCTACATCTCGGAAGCCCCTGGAAAGCAACCAGCGCGACTGCCATGCACAACAGGGTGACGACAAGCCAGATTTTCATAGGATTCTCTGTCCGGCGATTATACACCCGGCGGATATTTGATGCCGATCTTATTGGACCGCCATGTTCACCGCCTGGCTTTGCTGCCCGGCGGCGGTCATGACTACCGGCACAGCGTTTCCTGCTTTCACGGCCGGTACGACGGCATTCACTTGATATACGCCGACCAATCCCGGCGTAAGGCCCGCGAACTGCACTGGTGCGGAAACGCCGCCGATGCTGACTTTCACTTGATTCACGGTGGTGGAATGCGGCGCGCCCGGTGTGGGACTTCCGGTAGGAACCGGCGGGCTGACAGCACCGAGTCCGGCGCAGTAAATCACAACGACATCGCCAGGCTTAGCCGGATGCGACGCATCCGCCAGGATGTTGTTCACGAAAATCGTTCCCTGCCCATTGCCCGCGTTGAAGATTCCAGGTGCGGCGGCTGCGATGGTCACCGATAGCGGCACGGAAATAGCGTTGCCACGCACTACCACCAGTTGTTGTCCGCTGTTCACATCCGTTTCGTACGGAATCACCGCGTTCATCTGTCCGTCGCTTGAATAGAAGAGAGGCGCCTGCCGGCCGGCCACCACCACGCTGCTGCCGCCGAGTTCCGTCGGAAGCGGAACTTTGCTGGCCGAATCCTTCTGCGCCAACTGGCTTCCAAAAACCGCAATGAGTCCACCGGGCGCAACGGGAGCCGATTTCGCGAAACTCGCGCCATTGACTACCGCCCCAGGACCAATCAGCGGCGGACTCGAACTGGCGAGCAAAGATCCCTTCACACTGATGCTGCCTTTCAATCCCGTGGTACTTTGAGCGATCGCCGTGACCGTGACCTGGGCCGATGGATTCTCGGGGACCCAGGTGGCCGCCCACGTTCCGTTCTTTAACGAGACCAACTGCAGGGACGGATCGTTATCCGAGAAATTCACGATCACATCCCCATTGATCAGCGGATTCGCGCAGTTATCCACCACCGTCACGCTGACTTGGCCGGGGAATCCCACTGGAATTGAGAATCCGGCGGGAAGCTCAGTGAATACCGGCGCCAAAGTTTTGGGCGTGCAGCCGGAAACGGCGTGCGCGTTCATTCCCGATGTGTCGAGCACCGAACCGGCCGGAGCCAGCACCAGCAATATGCTGATCGCCCGCGCCTTTCCGTCGGAAAACGCCAGCGTCAATGTGCCGCGATGAATGCCGGCGCCCAGGCCAGCGGTTTGTGGCTGAATGATGAGGCGCAGCGGCTGGCTTGCGCTTACGGTGGCGTCCTTGGGTAGCCAGGTGAACCAATCGCCGCCATCGGTGGTGAGTCCGCCGGAATGATAACTGATCGGTGGGCCATCGGTATTTTCGATCAGCACTGTCTGCGATCCAGGCGACTCGCCGCCTGCTACGCCGACGAACACCAACCCGGATGGCGAAACCACCGGCCCGATGGTGCTTCCCGGAGTCAGCACGTTCAGAATCACGGATACGGATTGCGGAGTATTGTTGGCGCTCGGCGAAATCACCTGCACGCTTCCGTAGAAAACACCGGCGGACAAACCTTGCGGATTCACATCCACGCGAATTTGCGGAACAGTTTGCGAGGCCGCGTCACTCGATCCGCTGGAGGGGAATACCGAAAGCCAGGATCCGCCTGAAAGCGTCGATGCTTTCACCGTGAAGGGCATCACGCCAACGCCCGTATTCAAGATGTTGAAATATTGCGGAGGCGGCTGTCCCCCGCCCTGCACCACGAAAAATGTCAGGCCGGTTTGCGGAATCTGAATCTTCTGCTTCACCGCGGCGATGGTCATCGTCACAGGGATGGTCACGCTTTCGTGCAAACCGGCGCTCGAAAATGTCACCGTGCCGGAATACGTTCCGGGAGCGAGTTTGCCCGGATTCGCCTGAATGGCGCTGGATGCGGACGCAAACGCGTTCAGCGCGCCGCTCGCTGGAGTCGCGGTCAGCCACGATCCTCCGGAAACCGTCGCAGCCGTGGCGGAAAAGTTGAGCGTGCCTCCACCAGCGTTCGATACCGAAAGATTCTGCGAACGCGCGGCCGCGCCCTGCACGAACGAGAATGTCAAAGAAGCCGGCAGCACGTTAAGGCTCGGCGCGCCAGGCGTTGTCGTGGTGAGCGTCACGGCTACCGAATGCGAGGTGGGCTGTGTATCCGGTGTGGTGATCGTGATTGTGCCCGTGTGTGACCCCGCGGAAAGCTTGGACGGATCCACCGTCACCTGAATGCTCGATGGCATGTTGCCGCTGGTTGGCGTGGCGCTCAGCCAGCCGCTCGCTGAAGTTGTAACGGAAAAAGGAACACCGGGTATGGAACTGATCAGCTCTACTGTCTCATTCACGGCAGCCGAACCCGCCGGAGCGGTGAATGCGAGCGTACTGGGAGCTGCCTGAAAGGTCGGCGGATTCACCAGCACCGCACGCAGCCGATCGAAAAACACATCCGTGAAGAAAACATTTCCCGCGGGATCGGCGAACACATCAGATGTCCCGCCCATCAACGCTTGGGTTGCCAGTCCACCGTCATTCTCCGCGCTGGCCGTTGGTGAACCTGCGAACGTGCTGATGGTTCCATCCGGAGTGACCATGCGGATCACCCGATTTAGCAGGTCCGCGATGTACATGTTTCCGGCGGCGTCGAAATTAATGCTCTGCGGATCGTTGAGCTGCGCTTTCGTGGCCGGGCCGCCGTCGCCGGAGTAACCAGCCGTCCCGTTACCCGCGAACGTCGTGATCGGAAGCCCCTGGGCCGTGAGAGCAATTCGTCGCACGACATTGTTTCCTGAGTCGGCGATGTACAGGAACCCGTCGTGGTATCGCACGCCGATCGGATTATTCAATTGAGCTTTGGTAGAAGGTCCGTTGTCTCCGCTATAGCCGGCGTCTCCACCGCCGGCGAGCGTTTGAATCGTCCCATCGGGAAACACGACTCGAATGCGGTTCGCGGGTGGCTCGCTAATGTAAGTATCCGCGAATGGATCCACTTCCACCGCAAGGGGCGCACGCAGTCCGGCTTTGGTGGCCAGGCCGCCATCGCCCGCATCCGCGCAGCTTCCGCTGCCGGCGTACGTGTGCAGGATCCCGCTGTGATCGATGTATCGTATACGGCAACTGAACTCTTCGGCGAAGACGAGATATTGTTCGGTTGGCGTGATGGCCATATAGCCCGGAAAAGCCAAAGCCGAGCCGCTGGCGAGCTTGCCATCCGAAGTGAAGCTCTCCGTTCCATTGCCTGCAAAAAGCGAGATGGTTCCATCCGGAGCAATGCGGCGAATCCGGTTCTGCAACGGTTCACTGATGTAGATATTCCCAGCGCCGTCCTGAATCGCACTCATCGGATAATCCACTGTTGCGCTGGCAGCCGGGCCGCCGTTTCCCGACATCCGGAAGAGGCCGTTGCCGGCGATGGTGTGGATCAGTCCATCGGGTGTGATCAGGCGCACGCGTTCGTTCGCTTCGTCATCGACATAAACATTGCCGCTGGCGTCGGCCGCGATGCTTGGAAACGCCTGAAACGAAAACTGCGCTTTTAGCGCCGGTCCGCCGTCACCCGAGAATCCGAACGTTCCGCTGCCTCCGGCAATGGTGGAAATAATCCCTTGCGGATTCACTTTCCGGATTCCCATCGCGAAGCTGTCCACGATGTACAAGTTCCCGCTTGCATCCACCGTAACGGCAAGAGCAATCATGCCGGCGTTCGTCGCGAGAATCCCGTCGGAGAATTGGCTGCCGCCTCCAGCTACGGTGCTGATATTGCCGCTGGTGTCTACTTTTCGGACTCGCGAAGGAATCGCGGTATTGGTGGTTTCGACGAAGTAGACATTTCCGGCCGCGTCCACGGCCAGGCGCGTCGGCAAATAGAGCGTGGCGTTCAGAGCGCTGCCGCCATCGCCACTCGAACCAGGTTGACCGGTGCCGGCGATGGTGGTGATCACTCCGTTCGACACCTTGCGAATCACGTTGTTGTACGTGTCGGCAATGTATAGATTTCCGGCGGAATCGAGCGCAATTCCGAAAGGCGCGTTGAGCAGCGCGTCGGTCGCGGCTCCGTGATCGCTTGAATAACCGTTGTCGCCGGTGCCGGCAACAGTGGAGATGACACCATCGGGCGTGACCTTGCGAATGCGGCTGCCGTACTCGGCGATGTAGACGTTTCCCGCCGCATCCACTGCTACCGACGTGGGAAGAAACACGGCGGCATTCACTGCCAGACCGCCATCGCCTGAGGCGAATTGCAGGCCGTTACCGGCAATCACATCGACAATTCCGTCCGGCCCCACCCGCATCACCATCAAGTTCCCGCCATCGGCGATGTAGTAGCTGCCTTTGTTATCGACGGCGATGCCGAGGCCGTAAGCGGCGCTGAGCGGAGCATTCAGCGCGGGAAGGCCGTTCGCGGGGAACAGCCAGTCGGCGCCCGCGATGCGCGTGATGACGCGTTGTCCCAGCGCAAGCTGAGCCAAAACCGTGGCTGCGAACACCAAACGAGCAAGCACCATCGCAATTATACTAGTGGCGCAAGTCTCCAGAATTGCGTTCTGACAAGCTACCGCACCACGGCGGTGAGCGAAACGTTTGGTGCGTAACGGAAGATTTCAAGCGACGGGGTTTTGAAGGCTGGACGGAACGCGGTGCTATGCTCCACCGCGTCAGCCAAATGGCGGGCGCCTGGTTCGTGCAAATCCCGATAGAAATCGTTCGGGGTCAGCAGCACGTAGCTGATGCGATATTGGCGCGCGAAATCGGGGATCGAGTGGAGCAGCTTGTCGATGCCGGCATCGTCGTTGTGATAGAAAAACTTGGGCGGAATCGGCAGATTGCAGGATTTCCGGCCGGAGTAAAGATACAGCAGCGGGTCGTCGTAGGCGAACACGTTAGCGTCCGGCGCGGAGTTTTTGGCCAGCCACTCGTAGGCCGGCCTCCGGCTCTCGAAGGCATCGCGATAGCTGCCGAGCAAGTCAGGCAGGAAGTTGAACAAGCCAAAACAAGTGGTGAAAGCCACGAAAAGCGCCAGTGCGGCGAGCGCGCCGGCTCCGGCGAATGCCACCACACGCTCCCCCGCCGCGGGCTTTTTCAAAGCAACTCGTAACGCCTGCCAGACATTGGAGAGCTCAGTCCAGAGTCCTGCCAACAAAAGCGGATAAAGCGGGAACACGAAGCGTTGATCCGGAACATAATGCCAAACCAGCAGCAACGCGCTGATCCCCGCGGCCGCCAGCGGATATTGCAGCTTCTGCGTCCGCCGGGCCAGACGGACTATGCCGGCAATGGCCGCCACAGCGACTACGCGCTCCAGCGGTTTCGCGCTCCAGGGGATATCGAATGTCAGCAATTTTCCAATCCCAAGCAGGAAGCCGTCCAGATTATGCCAAAAGACCAGCGGAAGATCCCGCAGCGAAACGTTATAGAGCTGGAATCCCAGATAGTTGGTGTAGTAAAGCGTTACAAGATCCCAGGAGTGCGAAACGTGACGTGCGGCCCACCATTGCCACCCCGCCATAGCAGGGAACATCGCGGCAAAAAACAGAGCGGCTTTGGCGAACTGACGTCGCCACAAAAAATAGAACGGCGCGGTAAACAACAATGGACCGGCAGCCGATTTTGTCAGATACGCCAGCGCGCCGCACGTTCCGGCGATCAGAGGCAACCACCACGCGGCGTTGTCCGAAAGCGATCGCTCCGCCAACAAGACACTGGCAACTAGCAGCGCGGTGAACAGCAGTTCCGGCATCAAAGAAAAACTGAAAGTCGCGGCGACAGGACTTAATCCAGCAATCATTACCAGAACGCACTGTTCTCGCCAGCGAAAACCGTACTCGCGCAGAAACAACCAAACCATCGCTAAATAAATTGGCAGCAATAGCCATGCAAACAGAGTGGCGAGAGGAAGATTGCTTGGGAAGTCCGGGGCGATCTTCCAAATCGCGGCGAGCAGTGCCGGATAGAGCGGCGGATACTTGGTCTGATAGGGCTGGCCGGGCAGGCTGGCGATCCGGTATTCGTGGCCTTCAGCCAGACTCTTCGCCGATACCCAATAAATACTGTCGTCGTGATAAAAGCCAAGATGCGGCATGGCGCGCAGACTCCATGCGAGGTATGCCGACGGCGCGAGGGCGAGAATGAATACACCAAGGGCGGTCAGCTTTCTCAGCATCCAACCCGAATCTACCAGCGGGAAGGGACGGAACCAATCGGGTGTACGCCTGAGCCGCGCCTAGGGGAAAAACCTGATGATACACCGATGCTCCGTGTCCATCCGTGAGCATCCGTGGCTATATCATTCCGTGGCTATATCCTTAAGGAGTGAAACTCACCTTCTGGGGCGCGGCCAAGACCGTCACCGGCTCCATGCATCAACTGAGTGTCGAGGGGCGATGCTATCTCCTGGATTGCGGACTGTACCAGGGACGGCGGGCAGAAGCCGAGGCACGAAACCGGCGGTTTCCCTTCCCCTGCCAGGAGACTTCGGCAGTCTTGTTATCGCATGCGCACATCGATCACAGCGGGAATCTTCCGCTGCTGGTTAAAAACGGATTCCATGGACCCATCTACACGAGTCCGGGTACAGCGGACCTCTGCCGTCCAATGTTGGCCGACGCTGCATCCATTCAAGAGAAAGACGCGGCCTTTCTTAACAAGCGATATCTGCGCCGCAAATCGTTGCCGCTAGCGCCGGAGCCTGGCGATCACACTGTTGAGCCGCTCTACACCGTGCAGGATGCGGAAGCCACGTTTCCGCTGTTCCGTCCGGTTCCTTTGCACACGCCTACCGACGTTGGCCCGGGGATTCGCTACCAGTCATACGAAGCCGGCCACATCCTGGGATCCACATTCATGCTGCTGAACATGGAATCGCAGGGGCGGAAAGTGCGTCTCGGTTTCTCAGGGGATCTGGGCCGCGCGGGGCTGCCGGTAATCCGCGATCCCGAACAGCTTCCTGAGGCGGATTATCTGATTATGGAAAGCACGTACGGCGATCGAATCCATGACCCGATTCAATCGGTACGTAAGAAGCTGGCGGATATCGTAAACCGTACCTATCAGCGCGGCGGAAAGCTGATCGTGCCGGCTTTCGCCGTGGGCCGGACTCAGCAGCTGGTGCTTTTGCTGCATCAACTGATCAATGCTAACGAGATTCCCGGCCTACCGATTTTCGTCGATAGCCCGTTAGCCGTAAATGTCACGGACGTCTTCCGCAAACATCCGGAGCTTTTCGGCCAGGAAGCACAGGAATTTCTAAACCAGCGCGAAGATCCGTTCGGTTTTAGCCGGCTCACGTATATCCGGGATGTGGAACAATCGAAAGCGCTGAACGATTTGCACCGGCCCTTCATGGTGATTTCGGCTTCCGGAATGTGCGAAGCCGGCCGGGTGCTGCACCATTTGAAAAACAACATCGGCAATCCGCGGAACACGGTGCTCATCACCGGTTATCAAGCTGAAAACACGTTGGGCCGGAAAATTCTGGAACAGCAGGATGAAGTGCCCATCTTCGGTGAGAGGATGCCGCTGCGCGCCGAAGTGCAAAAGCTGGACGCCTTGAGCGGCCACGCGGATCGAGAAGAAATGCTCGCCTGGATGAAGCCGATCGCTGGGAATTTGAAGAAAGTCTTCCTCGTGCACGGAGAGCCCGACCCGCAAAAGGCTTTCGCGGCTGCCATCCGGGACCGGTATGGTTTGGAAGTAGTCGTGCCCGACCGGGGCGCCAGTTTTGAACTGTGACAAATCTTCCTTCACCGCCGACGCCTAGCCGAAACGGCTTTTCGTTTCAATTACTTGATGGAGAGAGCGTCCGCTGGGATGAAGCGCGATGTGCTATATCCTCGGGCGTGACTGGGCTCGCTGTCTAAGTTGTTTTTTAGGGAGAGAATTTCCGCTGTTCGACTACTAATCTAGACGTACGCAGAATTCACCCGTCGCTTGCGCCGCTGCCGCGAGCGACACCCGGCGTCGTCGTGTTTGCCGGCCCTATCTTCCGGAGAAGGTCGTGGACTTACATAAACATAGCGTCGTCATTGTTGAAGATGAAGGTTTGATCGCGGCAGACTTGCGGAGCCGCCTGGAAAAAGTCGGATATCACGTTCCAGCCATCGCAGGGACGGCGGGCGCGGCGCTTGATGCGATCCGTGAAAAGTCTCCGGATCTTGTCCTGATGGATATACGCCTTCAGGGGAACGTGGATGGGATTCAAGTGGCCGAGAAGGTGCGGCAGGACTTCGACATCCCGGTTGTTTACTTAACCGCCTACGAAGACCGCAAGACGCTGGAACGAGCCAGCCTGACGCAAGCTTTTGGCTACATCAAAAAGCCGGTCGATTCCGCCAGTTTGCAAGGGTCCATTGAGATGGCGATTTCCAAGCATCGCCACGAACGGTACCTGCGCGAGCAACGCGATTGGTTTAGCGCAAGTTTTGCAGCGCTCCCGGACGTGGTGATGGTGGCCGATGCCTACGGACGCATTTGCTACGTCAATCCGGTCGCCGAGAAAGTGCTCGGCTGCAACGTGTCGGACGCTCTGGGAAAACCTTTGACCGAACTGCTCCGGTTGAGCGATTGGCAAGGCAAGTTGCTGGAGGATCTTACCCCGGCGGCAATCCTTCAATCGAATACGGTTTCGTTTCCACCGGAAGTCTGGCTGGAGGGCGCGAATGGCCGTCGCTGTGCGATTGAGGGCAGCATCACACCGCGATTACGCGAAGGGCAGCCGGATGGCGTGGTGGTGACGCTAAGAGACGTCACGTTGCGACGCTTCGAGGAAGAACAGTCCCGGGAAGACAGCAAGCACGACGCGATGTCACGATTGGCCGACGGGATCGCCGGTCATCTGGATTTGGAGCTTAGCGTCGTAGCCGAGGAGAGCACGCGGCTGGCGAATTTGATTCCCAGCGACAGTTCGTTGCGTGCGACGGCGGAAAACATCGAAAACGCTGCGTTGGATGCGTTGGGCGTAACGTCCTGGCTGCGCGCGTTCGGACAGGACCGGGAAATTAAACCGCAGAGGATCCAGGTCAACGACGTGTTGCAAGATCTGGCGAAAACCTGGCGCGAGCTTCTTCCCGGACTTTTGGTGCAGCTCGATCCAGCGCCCAGGGCCGTTCACGCCAATTCGCATGAGCTCACGCGGTGTTTGGACATGTTCCTGCAACACGCGCGTTGGTCTCTGAATCCTCGTCACCCCGTCACCCTGGAGGCATCGGACGTGGAATTGGAAGGCCTCGCCGAATGGGTGCGAATCCGTGTTTCATACACCAGCGCAAAAGAGGACGCTACCGCGATGGAACGCATTTTTGATCCCTCCTGGGACGGAAATTGGGAAGGGTTGCCGTTCGCCTACGGGTTAGTCCGGCGCATGGGGGGTCTTTCACGCAGCCGCTTTTTCGCAAATAAGAAAGTGGCCTTGGAGATTTATCTTGCGTCAGTGGAAGTGGCTGCCGCGGGCGGTTCCATTGAGGAGAACATGCAGCCAATCGTTCTGGTGATCGAGCCAAACGCACCGGCTCGGCGCATATTGCGCGATCATTTCGAACTGAGCGGGTTTGGAGTGGTCGAGGCGGAAAGCTGCAACAACGCGTTGGCGCTCGCCGAGCAATTTGCGCAGCCGATTCAACTCGCGCTCATCAATCCGTCGCCAGACGATCCGCATGGCGAACGCGTAACAGCGGGGCTCCTGGATCTGGAACCAGGTATTCGCGTCCGGGGGATTGGACGGGCAGCAGTGCGGGAGTTACTCGAGTGGGCCAACAGTGCGGTAAAACTGCGCGCATTGTCGGCAGCGGGCGGAAATGCATGAGCGCCATGCAAACCAAGGTCTTGATAGTCGAAGACGAAGCGCTCGTAGCTTGCGATATTGAGCGGAGGCTCATCCAAGCGGGCTATGCGGTTCCCGCGATTGCGG
>DATGIH010000229.1:0-10003 GCA_035295865.1 Bryobacteraceae bacterium | reverse complement strand
ATTCCAGATGCCCCAGATGTTCTCCCAACTCTCGAATCCCACGCCGTTGAAGAACGCGTACTGCAAATCGTTCGTATGATCGCGCCCCCAACGATTCGCGACATCGATCATGTGCCGCGGCTCCAGCCACTTCAACTTGCTCGCGGGCATCGCATATTCAATGTCGATCACGAACCAGCTCTGGTTGTTCCACATCAACCCTTCGTCGCTCGCCGGCGCGCCCTCCGGCTGAAACACCAGCGGATGCCCGGTCTTGTCCGACGCCGTGCGGTAGGCGCGGGGAACCCCGCTGAACGTATCGCCATTCACGCCATCGGCGCCGATCTCGGCCATCAGCTTCGCGTTCGCTTCCCAATGCGGCATTCCCGGATCGTGCGTCCCGTTGTCCCACGACATGGTCGGAAACAGCACGCGCACGCCGCGCCGGTGAAAATCTTCCACCATCTTGCGTAGCGCCGGAATCCCGCCCGGCAAATCGCGATGCAGATCCCACTGGTTGCGATTATCGATGCCGATATTCGGATACACCGGCCAAATCAGCACGCCATCGATTCCGCCGTACCGCTTGTCGAGATCGTCTAAATATCGATCCACCGTATAGCGCCGCGCCACCGGATCGTAGAAATACCGCTCCTCGCACATCATCTGCGGCTGCACGAAATCTCGCTGCGCCCATTGCAGCTCCGGCCGCCGGTATTCCGAATCATCGTAGCCCATGCGCGTGAGATGCTCCGCGCGCCAGATTTTTAGATCGTTGAGCCACGCTTCGTAATCGCCCGCATCTTTCGGACCCGGAATCTGATTTCCGTTCGGATGATGCCCGGTGTTCTGCCCAAAAACGGCAGCAGCAGCCAGCAAGAGAATCGCGCTGAGTCGAACCATCTCCATAGAGTACGCCGTCTTTTGGTACGCTGTGGCCCAGGCCTTTTGGCCGTAATCGAACCGCGACCGCAAGGGAGCGTTACGAATGGAGGAAGTAACAAATGATCGCCCGAATCGCCGCGGTACTGACTCTTGTGTCAACGTTCGCGCCAGCCCAATCGCTCACCGATCTGCCGCGCCTCAAGAATTTCTCGGCGCATCGCGTCTCGAGCGACAATCCGTTCATCTACAGCAACGACGACAGCAAGCGCATCTTCCCGGGCGAAACGTTCGTGATGGCCGACCTGCGCGGTCCCGGCGTCGTCAATCACATCTGGATCACGGTCGCCGACAACGAATTCGCCTGGCCGCGCCTGGTCCGCCTGCGCGTCTACTACGACGGCAAGAAAACTCCGAGCGTTGACGTGCCCCTCGGTGATTTCTTCGGCGTGGGCCACGGCTATGAGCGCGATCTGGATTCCATGCCGATCCGCGATAGCTCATTCGGACGCGCGCGCAACAGTTATTGGCAGATGCCCTTCCGCCAATCCTGCAAGATCACAGTCACCGACGAAGGCAATCGACCGGTCACGATGTTCTACTACCACGTGGATTGGCAGAAGCACGCATCGCTGCCGGAAGATGTCGCTTATTTCCACGGCTATTATCGCCAGGAGCGTCCCGCTGTCGCCGGCAAGAACTATGAGTTCGTCAGCTTGAAAGGAACCGGCCACTATGTCGGAACCGTGCTCAACGTCATTCAATCCGGCGTCGGATGGTTCGGTGAAGGCGACGACCTGTTCTATGTCGACGGCGCCAAGCATCCGCAGATCGCGGGCACTGGCACCGAAGATTATTTCAACGAAGCCTGGGGATTGCGCGTTTCTTATAGCAATTGGTACGGGACGCCCGTGGCCGAAGGCGAACGCATCGGCGCGCGCCTTACCGGATATCGCTGGCACGTCCCCGATCCGATTCCCTATACAAAATCGCTCTGGGCCGGGATCGAGCACGCGGGATGGACCTACAACGCCGATGGAACCTTACGTTCCGGCTTCGAAGAACGCCCGGACTACTTTTCAAGCGCGGCTTTCTGGTATCAGAAAGGCGTCAACGAAGAGCTCGCCGAACCTCCGTACGGAAACGCACGGCTCCCGCTCGGCAATGCGCTGCAAATCGCCGTCGAGGATTCCATCGCCGAAGTTACCACCGAAAAGGGCAAAGCGTCGGTGCAGCGCGAAGTGGATTGGGGCCGCGACCTGCTGTTCTTTGAAGGCGAAGGTGTCGGCGCGCGTATCAACATCCCGCTCGATGTTCCGGAGAAGGGCCGATACGAGATTGTTGCGCGCATCGCGCAGGCGCCGGATTACGGCGATTACTACGCGCTTTTCGACGGCAAGCCAATGAACCTGGATGCCCGCGAAGCGCTCACGTCCGAGATCCCAGCGTCCGGTTCCGAAATCTTCCACAACTATTTGCCGGAAATCTATGTCGCCGTGGACCGCCCGCTCGGGTGGCTGGATCTTGAAAAAGGCCGCCACACGTTGAGCTTTGTCTGCGTGGGACATGACGGCCGCTCGTCCGGCTATTATCTCGGCGTCAACGACGTGGCGCTCGAAAAGATTCCCGCGCCCGAGGCTCCAGTCGCAACCGAAGCGCGCGAATCCGCGCCGTCCACCAGCGGCATTATCTATCGCGGCCGCCCGCTCTCGTATTACGTGGCAAAGGGCAACAACCCCGCTGCAATCCGCGCCATCGGATCTTTCGGACCGGACGCCGGCTCCGCCGCGAATCAACTTTCGCAAGCGCTCGCCGATTCCGATCCCGAAATCCGTACCGCAGCCGCATGGGCGCTCACGCAAATCGGACCCGCCGGCGTGGCCGCCGTTCCCGCCTTGGAAAAATCATTGGCGGATTCCAACACCAGCGTCCGCAGTTTGTCTGCCCTCGCGCTGAAATCCATGGGGGCCAAGGCCTCGGCCGCACTCCCTGCCTTGATCGGCGCGCTCAACGATCCCGCGCCGTTCGTCCGCGCCCCAGTCGCCGACGCGATCGGCAGCATGGGCCCATCCGCAAAACCAGCCGTCGAAGCCCTCGCAAAACGCCTCCTCGTGAAGGACGACCAAGCTTACGTTCTCCGCAGCATGGCGGCGGCGCTCGGCAACATCGGCCCAGACGCCGCCAGCGCGCTTCCCGCTTTAGAAGAAACCCTGAAACACCACCGCGTAGTCTACGTCGCCAAAGAAGCCATCCTAAAAATCAAGAAGGAGCCGCTGCCGCTTTGGTAGCAGACGGTCCGAATCCCCAATCCCGCGCGGCGAATGCCGCGCTCAAGCTACAATATGAAACTCTCATGAAAACACCGCTGGTCCGTCTCCTAGCTGCTCTGCTCATCGGTCCACTCGCCCACCCGGCCGACCTCGTCCCTCTGCGCGGCTTCTCCGCCGACGCCACGCGCGATGAGCGCGAGTGGGAAACCAAATTCCGAGCCATCCCCGATCCCACGAACGTCCGCGCCTACATGGAGCGCCTCGCCGCGCGCCCGCATCACGTCGGCTCGCCCTACGACCAGGACAACGCCGAGTGGCTTCTCTCCAAATTCAAGGAATGGGGACTCGACGCCAAAATCGAAAACTTCGACGTGCTCTTCCCCACTCCCAAAGAGCGCGAGCTTGAGATGGTGGAACCCACGCACTTCACGGCGAAAATCGAGGAGCCCACGGTGGCCGTCGATCCGACGTCGTCGCAGCATTCGGAACAGCTTCCCGTCTACAATGCCTACTCAATCGATGGCGACGTAACAGCTCCACTCGTTTACGTGAACTACGGCGTGCCGGACGATTATGAACAGCTCGATCGCCTCGGTATTTCCGTGAAAGGCGCCATCGTAATCGCGCGCTACGGCGGATCTTGGCGCGGCATTAAACCGAAAGTCGCGGCCGAGCACGGAGCCGTCGGATGCCTGATCTATTCCGATCCACACGAAGACGGCTACTTCGCGGGCGAAGTTTTTCCCGAAGGCCCGTATCGCCCGAAGGACGGCGCGCAGCGCGGCAGCGTGATGGATATGCCCGTATATCCTGGCGATCCACTGACGCCCGGCGTCGGCGCAACGAAAGATGCCAAGCGACTACCGCTGAGTGAAGCCGCCACGCTCACTAAAATTCCGGTGATGCCGATTTCCTACGGCGACGCGCAGCCCTTGCTCGCGGCGCTAAAGGGTCCGATCGCACCCTACGCCTGGCGCGGCGCGCTTCCCATCACCTACCACGTCGGGCCAGGTCCCTCCAAAGTCCATCTCAAATTGAAATTCAATTTCGATCTCAAAACTCTATACGACGTCATCGTGACCATTCCTGGATCGAAATTCCCGGATGAATGGATCATCCGCGGCAATCATCATGACGGATGGGTGAACGGCGCGGAAGATCCGGTGTCCGGCGCAGCCCCGCTCATGGAAGAAATGCGCGGCCTCGGGCTGCTGCTCAAACAAGGCTGGCGTCCAAAGCGCACCATTATTTACTGCCTGTGGGATGGCGAAGAACCCGGCTTGCTCGGCTCCACCGAATGGGCGGAAACTCACGCCGACGAACTTCGCACCAAAGCCGCGGTCTACATCAACTCCGATAGCAATGGCCGCGGATTTCTCGGCATAGAAGGTTCCCACACGCTCGAAAAATTCATCAATGGCGTCGCGCGCGATATTGAAGATCCCGAATCGAAACTTTCCGTCTGGAAGCGCATGCAAGCCTCGCGCCTAGCCCATCCGGAGGCGGGCGATCACCAGGAAGCCCGCAATCGTCCCGACCTACGCATCGGCGCGCTCGGCTCCGGTTCCGATTACACGGCTTTCCTGGATCATATCGGCATCGCATCGCTGAATCTCGGATTCGGCGGCGAAGATGGCGGCGGAATTTATCACTCCGTCTACGACGACATGTACTGGTTCTCGCATTTCGCCGATACAAATTTTGTATACGGTCGCGCGCTTGCGCAAACCGTCGGCACCGCCGTGCTGCGCCTGTCGGGCGCCGAACTACTGCCGTTCGACTTCGACAATCTCACCGAAACCATCCGCCGGTACATCGACGAAGTAGAAAAGCTCGCGCGCGAAAAGCGCGAGCAGATCATCGAACGGAATCGCGCCATCGACGATGGCGTTTATACCGCCATCGAAGATCCCAAGCACAAAACCGTTCCGCCAGCGAAGGAACCCGTTCCGCCTTTCGTCAATTTCGCGCCGCTTGAAAATGGGTTCGCTTCTCTGCAGCGCGCCGCCGAACTCTACAATCACGCTCTCGCGCACGCTAGCGAAAACGGAAGCTCCGCGCTCGCCCGCGCCAATCTGCGCGATGCCAACGCTCGCCTCTCGCAAGTGGAACGCTTCCTGACTTCGAAAGAAGGGCTTCCCAATCGCGAATGGTTCAAGCATCAAATTTATGCGCCTGGATTCTACACGGGCTACGGCGTAAAGACGCTGCCGGCGATCCGCGAAGGCATCGAACAGAAAGATTGGAAATTGGTGGACGAGCAAACCGGCAAAGTCGGCAAGGTTTTGGAAAACGCGGGCGAAGCAATCCAAGGCGCCGCGGCCGAACTGAGCCGGAGCGCTCAGTGATTTCAACTGTTAACCCAGCTACTGGCGAAACTCTCCGCGAATATCCGGAGCTCAGCACGGCTGCGATCGAAGCCAAGCTCGCTCTCTCGGCGAAGACATTCCACTCCTTCCGCCGAACCCCAATCGCGGAACGCACGGCATGCCTGCAAAGAGCAGCGGAAATCCTCGAATCCCGCAAGCAGGAATTCGGCGCGCTCATGACCACCGAAATGGGCAAGACACTAGGCTCGGCGATTGCCGAAGCGGAAAAGTGCGCCCTGGGTTGCCGATACTACGCCGAGAACGCCGAACGCCTGCTCGCCGACGAAGCGATCGAAACCAATGCGTCCCGCAGTTACGTCCGCTATCAACCGCTGGGACCCGTGC
The DNA here is from genome assembly GCA_035295865.1 of Bryobacteraceae bacterium. Taxonomy (GTDB): domain Bacteria; phylum Acidobacteriota; class Terriglobia; order Bryobacterales; family Bryobacteraceae; genus Palsa-89. The sequence goes on along the minus strand of DATGIH010000229.1, from coordinate 4,158 downwards.
TCGCCGTGATGCCCTGGAATTTTCCGTTCTGGCAGGTCTTCCGATTCGCCGCGCCCGCGCTCGCGGCCGGCAACACCTGCCTGCTCAAACACGCCCCGAGCGTTCCGCAATGCGCGCTGGCGATAGAAGATATCTTCCGCCGCGCTGGATTTCCCGAAGGCGCGTTCCAAACATTGCTCATCGAAGCCGATCAAGTGGAACCGATCCTGCGCGACGATCGCGTCGTCGCCGCCACGCTTACCGGCAGCGTTCCAGCTGGAAGCTCCGTTGCCCGCTCCTCAGGCGGCCAGGTCAAGAAAACGGTTCTCGAACTGGGCGGAAGCGACCCGTTCATCGTCATGCCCAGCGCCGATTTCGAGGACGCCGTTACCAACGCGGTAAAAGCGCGCGTCATCAACAACGGCCAATCCTGCATCGCTGCCAAACGCTTTATCGTCGCGTCGGAAATCTACGATGCATTCGAGAAACGGTTCGTCGAGCGCATGGCAGCTCTCAAAGTTGGCGACCCCATGAAAGCCGACACCGAAATCGGCCCGCTTTCCGCCGCAAGAATCCGGGATGGCCTACACGATCAAGTCCAGCGCGCCGTTGCCGCCGGAGCCCGGCTGCTGCTCGGCGGTCACAAGCTCGACGGCCCCGGTTTTTACTACGCGCCAACCGTCCTCGCCGATGTGCCGCGCACTTCTCCCGTTTTCTACGAAGAGTTCTTCGGCCCCGTCGCCATGCTGTTCCGCGCCCGCGATCTGGCGGACGCCATCGAGATAGCCAACGATTCCCCGTTCGGTCTTGGCTCCAGCGTTTGGACGCGTGATGAATCCGAACAAGCCCGCTTCGCCGAGTCCATCGAAGCAGGCCAAGTATTCATCAACGCGCCTGTTGCTTCCGATCCGCGCCTGCCATTTGGAGGCGTAAAACGCTCCGGCTACGGCCGCGAGCTCGGCGTCTGGGGCATTCGCGAATTCGTCAACGTCAAGACGATCTGGCAAAAATAACCGAATCGCCGAAACCGAACCGCGACCGCAAGGGAGCGTAACATTTCAAAGGAGTCTCGCATGCTTCGACTAATCCCCATACTCGCCGCCCTCAGCACACTCGCTAACGCCGGAACTCTCTTTCTTCCCGCGTATCCGAACTCCCTGCTCGTCGTCGACGAGTCCAACGGCGCGGTGATTGACCGCATCCCGCTCGTCACCGGAACACCGCGCTCGATGCGCCTCTCGCCCGATCGCAAAACCATTTACGTCACCACCATCGATCACAACGGCGTCGAAGTAGTGGACATTGCATCGCGCAAAGTCACCAACCACTTCGTCCTCAACACGGCGACGAAGCAATACCGGATGCGCGGCACTGCCGTGGATCCCGCCGGCAAATTCCTCTACACCGTCACCAAGGAAATTGACAAACTCAACGATCACTTCGAGGTCAGCCCCGCCAAATTCACCGTCATCGATCTGGCGGAACAAAAAATCGCAAAGACGGTCGATATTCCGCGCGAGGACGCCTCCGCCAATGAAGCCGGGTTCGGCCGTACGCCGTTCGAAGTCTCGCCCGATGGAAAGCTCGTGTATCAGTTCGGCGCGAAAATCAACGTCTACAACGCCGCCGACTTCAAGCTGATCGACCGCATCGATCTCGCGCAGCCTGAGTTCCCCGGAATGGAGCGCGTCCGCTTCGGCGGCGACCTGGATCTCATCTACCAACCCGGCCGCCGCACCAGCGTCTTCATCTCCGCCGATCCCGTGATCCACAACCGGACGTTCGGCATCGGCCGCTTCGATCTCGCAACACGTCAGATGGAGTTCGATCCCATCGGCCCGGCGCCTGAAGCCATGGCAGGTCTGCAGGTCACGCCCGACAAGAAATTCGCTTATACGATGGTTTCGAACGGCGCGCACGGCAACAAACGCTGCGAGTTTTGGGCGTTCGATCTGGCGAGCGATCGCATCACGCAAACCGCCGAGGTTCCCTGCCGCTCGCGCTTCAGCTTCGGTATGGCGAGCAGCGGCAAGAAGCTCTACATCTACGGCGCCGGATTCGAAATCGAGGTCTACGATGCCGCCACGTTGAAACACGAAGTCACTTGGGACTTGAAGAACGACGTCACGCCCGCAGGGATTGTGGTTCTGCCTTAGCCCGATCCGCAAATGCGGTGACAGGCTCGGATTTCCGCGAGTGCCATATCCCGTCAACGCGAGACTGCCGACTGCGGAAATCCGTGCCTGTCACCACATTTGCCAGCGCGAGAAACTTCAAACCGAGCCCACCTTAATCCGGCTCCACGTTTTCGACAACGACCGGTTCCAATACATCACCAGTCCAGTCACGGCGAGCGTCGGAACAGCGAGTCCTAGCAGGGCCCAAACGATTTTGAATCCCACGCCCCAATAGACACCGAAATGCAACGGAACCTGCGCCCAAATGAACCAATCTCCTAAGCTCTGGTTAACGCCGTATCGCCAGGTCTTCAAATGCTCGCCCGTGTACGGGTCGAAATACAGTGTGTCTTCGTACTCGCGGCTCAGTCCGTTTCCGCGCCGCATCAGAATCTGCATCGGCGCGCGGCGATTGAATGGAAACTCCACGCCCGCGAGCGTCGTTCCTGGATCCAGCGCCCACGCGCGTTTCTCCAGCGCATCCAAATCCGGATTCGGCATCTCGCCACGTGCCGTCACCTCCACCGCCGGCGGTTTCGAGTTCACGATCGGCGAGATCCGATTGACAAAGTTGAAAACCTGGCGCGGCCACGCGAAGTAGATTCCACTGATACCCCAAAACGAAATCAGCGCCAGAGTCCAGAACCCGGTCGCGCTGTGCAGATCGAAATTGACCCGCCGCCAACTTCGCCGGAAATCCACCTTCAGCGCCCGCTTCCAGCTTCGGATACCCGGCCACCAGTTCACCAATCCAGTGACGCACATGAGAAGCAGCAGCGCGCCGCCCACTCCGTTCAACACGCGGCCCTTCCGCGATAAGAACCAGTTGGTGTGCAGCCTTTCTACCACGTCCAGCCACGCTGCGCCGCGTTTGATCTGCGGCAGAACTTCGCCCGTGCCTGCATCCACGGCCACTCGAATCTGTCCGGCTCCCAACAACCTCGCGATGTAGTGCGGCTCCGTTTTGCCCGGCGCCCGCACCGACAGTACGCGAAATCCCGGATAGCGAGCGTGCAAGTTCCGGATCACCTCGCTTACACTCACGCGCGGCGTCACGGGCTCGCTCGTCTCCCAGGCATTCGCGCCTGTCATCGCGCCCAATTCGATCCGCACCACAAGAAGCGACCCCGTTACCCCGATCACCACCAGGTACAGCGCCAGCGCGATCCCCAACCAAAGATGAATTTGAAAATTGACCTTGCGAATCCAGACCTGGCGTGGATGCCGCCAGAATCGGGCCACGAACGTCATTTCGCGGGCTGCGCGCGCGCAAACACCTGCAGCAACCCGTTCGATTCCGACGTCAGATGCTTTCCGTCTGGCGCCACGGTCAGCGTGCCCGTGCTCTGCGGCCGATTCGTCCCGCTCAGCGTGAATTTGTATTGCCCCGCGCCCACCTTCGTCATTCGGATCACGCCCAGCTTTTCGCCTTGCCCGTTCTTAACATCGCCCTCGGATCCGTCCAACTTGACGACGTAGCTCATGCTCAAGTAATGAACATTGTTGATCGGCACCGAGAACGCGAACGCCACTTGGTTGCCCTTCTCACCAATCCGCAGCGTCATCGGATCAAAATTGCTCTTCGTCCCGTTGAGTTCCTGGCGCTCCAGCAGCCAGGTTCCGTCGAGCGGTTCGGCCGCCCAAGCTGAAATCGCCGCCAATCCCAGCGCCGCCATAATTGCTACACGCATTTCAACATTCTCGCAGACCCGTCATACTAGTTTTTTGAACAACCCAAACCTTTTTACCCCGCTCACAATCCGCGAGATCACCTATCGCAACCGCATCGCCGTCTCGCCCATGTGTCAATACTCGTGCGTTGACGGATTCGCGACCGATTGGCACCTCGTGCACCTCGGCAGCCGCGCGGTAGGCGGCGCTGGTCTCGTCATCATGGAAGCCACAGCCGTCGAAGCGCGCGGACGCATCAGCCCTGGCGATCACGGCATCTATAAAGACGAACACATCCCGATGCTGCAGCGCATTGCCGCATTCGTCAAAG
>DATGIH010000228.1:0-6123 GCA_035295865.1 Bryobacteraceae bacterium | reverse complement strand
GCGCCTATTTGAAAAACGCCGCGCTCGGCGGAACGCGCATCATCAACAATCCTTTCTGGTGGGGCGCCGACGACAAGTTTTTCAATTATTCGCTCGCCTCGAAGGTAGGCGTAGCCGTCCCGCGCACCGTTCTGCTGCCGCACAAATCGCATCCCGCCGGAACAACGGATCAATCGATGCGCAACCTGATTTATCCATTGAATTGGGACGACATTTTTCAATACATCGGATTCCCGGCATTCCTGAAACCCTTCAGCGGCGGGGGCTGGAAGAACGTATATAAAGTCGATTCGCCCGAGCAGTTGTTCGCCGCCTACGACGATACCGGCGATCTGTGTATGACGCTTCAGCAGGCCATCGATTTCGATCTCTATTTCCGTTGCTATGTCGTCGGCCAAAAGAAGGTTCACGTCATGCAGTACGATCCGCGCCAGCCGCATCAGGATCGTTATGTTCGCGAACCGCGCCATGTCGCTCCGGCGCTGCATGCCCGCGTGGTTCGCGACGCCATGACGCTGTGCCAAGCGCTCGGTTACGACTTGAACACCGTCGAATTCGCGGTCCAGGACGGGATTCCCTACGCGATCGATTTTATGAATCCGGCGCCAGACGCGGATTACCACTCCGTCGGTCCGGAAAATTTCGAATGGATTGTCGACGCCGTCGCGGACCTCGCCATTGCGCAGGCTCTCGAAGGTCCTCATGTCATCGACGAACTCCGCTGGGCAAAGTTCATCAATCCGGGATCCAAAGGCGCGGGAGCCGCCGGATGAATCCTTTCCGAACCGCGACCCCAAGGAAGCGCTACCCCGATCCATCCCTCTTATGAAACCCAGCTTCACCATCGGGATCGAAGAAGAGTACCAAACCATCGATCCGGAAACGCGCGATCTCCGCTCCCACATCGACATGGAGATCATCGCCAAGGGCAAGGCGATCCTCAAAGAGTCGATTAAGCCCGAGATGCACCAGTCCGTGATTGAAGTGGGCACGGGCGTCTGCAACGATATCGAGCAAGCGCGCGAAGAGCTGATCGGCCTGCGCCGCGATATGATCAAGCTCGCCAAAGCCGGTAATCTCCGGCTGGCCGCCGGCGGAACGCACCCGTTCGGCGATTGGCGCAAGCAGGAGATTTATCCGGACCAGCGCTATCTCGACATCGTCGAAGACATGAAGATAGTCGCGCGCGCCAACCTGATTTTCGGCTTGCACGTGCACGTCGGCATCGAGGACCGCGAGACCGCCATCCACCTGATGAACGCCGCGCGCTATTTCTTGCCCCACATTCTGGCGCTCTCCACCAATTCGCCTTTCTGGCTCGGCATGGACACCGGCCTCAAATCCTATCGCTGCAAAGTCTTCGACAAATTCCCGCGCACGAACATCCCGGACTATTTTCCAAGCTGGGGCGAGTACGAAAGCTTCGTCAATCTGTTGGTCCAGACCAAGTGCATCGACAATGCGAAGAAAATCTGGTGGGACATCCGGCCGCACCCGCATTTTCAAACGCTCGAATTCCGCATCTGTGACATCCCGATGCGCGTTGAGGAAACTTTGGCCATCGCGGCGCTGATTCAAGCCACCATCGCGAAACTTTACAAGCTCCACGCCGCCAATCAAGGCTTCCGCCTCTATCGCCGCGCGCTGATTATGGAAAACAAGTGGCGCGCCGTGCGCTACGGCCTGGATGGCCATCTCATCGATTTCGGAAAACGCGTCGAAGTCCCAGTGCGCGATCTGATCTATGAGTACCTCCATTTCGTCGACGACGTCGTCGACGAACTACGCTCGCGCAAAGAGATCAACTACATCCACCGGATCCTCGAAATGGGAACCGGCGCCGATCGCCAACTGCGCGTCTTCCGCGAAACCGGCGACCTCACCAAAGTCGTGGATTTCATGATCCAGGAAACCGAAGTCGGCGTGGTAGAAAAGGACAAAACACAGGCCAACATCGCTACATGAAGAACAACGGACATTTCGATCCTGAACTAACTCCCGGCGCGCGCAACGCCGTGCGCGTTTGCCTCCGTATCCAGCCATCGGAAAAAGTCACGGTGATCACCGACGAAGCCTGCCGCGAAATCGCCGCCAGCATCATTCGCGAGATCGAAGAAGTCGGCGCGCCGTATCATGCCTTCGTCCTGGAAGAGATCACCCAGCGTCCCATGTCCGACATGCCGCAGGCGATTCTCGATGATATGGAATCAAGTGCCGTCAGCATCTACGCCGTGCAAGCCCAACCCAACGAATTGAAGACCCGCATGCAAATGACCGACGTGGTGAATCGCCGCAAAATGCGCCACGCCCACATGGTCAACATCGAAAAGCGCATCATGCTCGAAGGTATGCGCGCGGACTACGACAAGGTAGACGAGCTAAGCCGGAAAGTGTGGGAAATCGCGACTGCCGCGCAAACGGTCCGCGCAACCACTGCCGCCGGCACCGATGTCACCGCGACGCTGAACAAGAACTACAAGTGGATCAAAACCAGCGGCATCATCAGCGTCAACAAGTGGGGCAATCTCCCGGGCGGCGAAGTCTTCACCACCCCAGGCGAAGTGAACGGAACATTTGTAATCGACGGCGTCGTCGGCGATTACTTGTGCGCCAAATACGGCGACCTGCGCGACACGCCGCTGACTATCCAGGTGAAAGGCAATCGCGTGGTGGAAGCGAAATCAAAGAACCAAGAACTGGAGCAAGAGTTCTGGAAGTACACGCATACGGATGAAAACAGCGACCGCGTCGGCGAATTCGCCATCGGTACCAACCTCGGCCTGCGCGGCGTAATCGGCAACATCCTGCAGGATGAGAAACTCCCCGGAATCCACATGGCCTTCGGCAATCCTTACGGAGCCCACACCGGTGCCGACTGGTGGTCCGGCACGCACATTGATGTCGTCGGCCGCAACTTCAACATCTGGGCCGACGACCGCCAGATCATGTCCGCCGGCAAATTCCTGATCTAATGACGACGTGGCGCACGCACTCGTGCGTGCCGCGTTCACACTCATGTGAACGCAAGCTAGCTTTATGATCCCCGACCTACGCCACCGCTTTAACCAATCCTTCACCCCAGAAAAATACCAACTCTTTCTCTCCGAACTCACACATCGCAGCGGCACCCCGATCTCCTTCCGCAATTGCGAGACACCGTGCTTCTTCCCAGAGCCGCTCATCCACAAAATGGTTGAATACGGCAAAGACCTCCTCGCGCAACTTTCGGATCCCGCCTACTTGGCCGCCTCCGCCGCATCCATCCCGCCTGAATACAACGTCCCAAACGAAACCCCGCATCCCCTGTTCATCCAAGTCGACTTCGGCATCGACCAAAATCTAGAGCCGAAGTTAGTCGAGATCCAAGGATTCCCCTCGCTCTACGCCTATCAGCCCGTAGTCGCCGAAACCTATCGCGACGTTTACGGCCTCGACCCAAATCTGCGGACCTTCCTTGGCTCCGGAGACTACTGGCAAACGCTCCGCCGCGCGATTGTCGCGGATCACGACCCCGAAAACGTGATCCTGATGGAAATCGATCCGTACCACCAAAAAACGCTGCCCGATTTTCTCCTGACCGAAAAATATCTCGGCGTAAAACCAGTCTCGCTCACGGACATCCGCAAACGCGGCAATCGATTGTTCCATGGCGACGTGCCCATCCACCGCATCTACAACCGCGTCATCGTCGACGAACTGCAGCGCAAACAAATCCAACCCGCTTTCGATTTCCGCGATGACCTGGACGTCGAATGGGCCGGTCATCCCAACTGGTATTTCCGGATCAGCAAATTCTCGCTGCCTTTTTTCGATCATCCGAGCGTCCCCAAAACCTGGTTCCTCAATCGCCTCGCAACAATTCCGGACGATCTCGAAGACTACGTCCTGAAGCCTCTCTATTCCTTCGCCGGATTGGGCGTGGTCATCGGACCAACGGAAGAACAGCTCACCGCGGTCGATCCCTCGCAATTCATCCTGCAGGAAAAAGTCGACTTCGCGCCGGTCATCGAGACGCCGCACGGAGGAACCAAAGCCGAAGTCCGCGTGATGTACATCTGGCCCGATGGCGCCACTCAGCCCGAAGCCGTCATGCTCATCGTCCGCATGGGCCGCGGCAAAATGATCGGCGTCGATCACAATCGCGATCTCGAATGGGTCGGAGCATCCGCCGGCTTCGTCGGATAAAGGGTGCTAAGCTCGAAGCAAGTGCAGCCGTCCACCCGGCTCCAACCGCAGGCGTACAGCGCTTTTCGATGCATCGGCGCCGACTGCGAAGATACTTGCTGTATCGGTTGGGGCGTCAACGTCGATCGACCTACGTACGAAGCCTATCAGCGCTTGAACGATCCCGAGTTGCACCGGCTCGTCACAATTAACCAGGCGAACACCGGCAACGACGACAACTATGCGCGCATCACCATCTCGGGCGACGGCTGCCCCTTTCTCGCCGAAGGCCTCTGCTCCATTCAGAAAAAGCTGGGTGAATCGTACCTTTCCAAAATGTGCGCCACGTATCCGCGCGTGATGAGCATGGTGGATGATGTGCTCTATCGCTCGCTCCACATGTCGTGCCCGGAAGCCGCCCGCGTGATGCTGCTCAATCCGAGTCCAATCTCGTTTGAGGAAGCCTTCTTCGAACAAAATGGTCAGCGCCTGGCAAATCTAGGATTGCTCAACACGCAAAGCGACAAGTACACCGATAAACCGTACGCCTACTTCCGTGAAATCCGCGCTCTCATCATCTGGATCCTGCAAAACCGCGCTTACCCGCTCTGGCAGCGGATGGTGATCCTGGGATCACTCTGCGATCAGTTGGATCAATCATCCACCGGCGAAATTCCGCAGGTCTTGGATGGCTATCGCGATGCGATGACACGCGGCCTCTTCAACGAATCGCTCGCGCAACTCCAACCTCGGCCAGCCTCGCAGCTCGAGGTTATCGTCGAAATGATCGTCGCCCGCATCAGCTCCGATTTCACCAGCCAACGCTTTCGCGAATGCTACCAGGAGTTCATGCGCGGCTTAGGCTGGACGCCGGAATCAAGCTTCGACGCGATCGGCGAACGCTTCGCCCGCGCCTATTCGGATTACTACGCTCCATTCATGCGCCAGCACGAACACATGCTCGAGCATTATCTAGTGAACTACGCGCACAGCCGCCTTTTCCCCTTTGGACCCCAGGAAACCAGTCAAAACTTGAGCGCCGAAAAAGTGGTGAACACCATCGCCAAGCAATACATGCTGATGGCGGTGAATTACTCACTGGTGAAAGCAGTTCTGATCGGCCAAGCGGGCTTCCATCAGGCCGAGTTCGGTACCGCGCACGTAATCAAAGGCGTTCAATCGTGCGCAAAGACCTTCGAGCACAGCGTTGCTTTCCCAGCGATTGCACTCAAAATCCTCGCCGATCACGGATTGCAAACCTGCGTCAGCCTGGCGATCCTTCTACAAAACTAATCTTCATCACCAGCGCCACTCCTGATTCGAAAATAGCGTCCGCCATAGGTCCGCTTGGCGATCCGGTTGGTTGCAATTTGCGAAAGGTTTATCGGCGATGCTCTCCAACTTGAAATGATACGGAGGATCCCAACGAACCAGGAAATAAAGGCGAAGATCCGCTTCCTCCTTCCGCCGTGGATTTGCCGGATCCACTTCCACCCGCCAATGACCGAATGCCTGGCAACGCATCGTGGTCCCAAAGTACCCCACGATCAAATTGGAATGAAGATCTTGATGCCATCGCCGCAGCGCGGGCGATGCGGACCATGCAGCACTTTCCTCCCACGGACGCGTCAACCATTCGTCCACGAAGTCGTGCGGACTCAACGCAACTGGGTCCACGCGCCGCACTGCATCTCCCTCGATCAGGAAATGCCGAATCGCTTCCCGATTGTGTACCCGACTGTCCGCGCTTGCCTCGGCAAACTCAACCAGCACGTCAATTGGCGGATTGCTCTCCCTGGCATCTTGCCCGATGCTTCCTACGATAAATACGTCCCCGCGCAGATAAGCTGACTCAGTGCGATCGATCAGCAGCCTCGATTCCGGGAAATCCACTCGCCAGACTCGATAATAAACAGGATGCCAACTTGAGGCGCAGCCCCAAGTGTTCCCAAGAGTTAA
>DATGIH010000227.1:0-3599 GCA_035295865.1 Bryobacteraceae bacterium | reverse complement strand
CGACTTCTCGGTTAAATCAACCGCCGTCACCTGCGCGCCGCCGCGCGCGAAGTTAATGGTGTCGGTGCCGATGCCGCAACCGATTTCGAGCACTCGCTTGCCGTTCCAGCGGTCAAATTCGGCGAAGCCCGGAATGTGAGGTTCGACGAAATACTTCCGGGTTTCTACTTCATCGAAGTACTCGCGCGATCCGACCGGCTGCGGCGAGTGCAGGATATTGCAGGGGCGCGCGTTCCAATAATCACTGACCTTGGTGATTGGTACGTCCTGAAAAGAAACCGGCATGTTCAAGTGGCGGCGAAAGCTTAACCTATGATTATAACCGGCGTCGCTGCAATCGACAAATGCGCCGGCCCGCTCAGCGCGCGGCTACCACCGCTGCGTCGTGAAGCACGATCGTTGACTTCCCTTGGCTATCCAAATTGCGGATCACCAGACCAGCCACGTCATCAAAGGACGAAACCGGAATATAGATCTCCGACTCCGGGTCGTGTGCTTCCCACACGACTTCCGGGGCGATAAATAGATTGCGATTGTTCCGCACGCTCAGGCCGACCGCGCCCACCGGTACTTGCGCATGAACGTAGACGTATCCGGACTGGGCGCCGCTAGGCGCTTTCATCGGAACGGACACGGCGCCAAACTCCACATTGGTGTCGGTGGTGATTCGCCAGCCTTCCGCTGTTTTTAAAACATGCGCTTGCTCGGCTGATTTGAGCTGGTCCAATCTCAACGCTTCCGGGATTCGCGTTGTGTTGGCGGAATTCAGCTTGCCGGCGCCCCCTAGCGCTGCCGCGATACTTCGATAAAATTTGATTGGGCGATCGTTGGAACGCAGTTTCGCTACCAGCGCAGCTTCGTCAACTTCGAGTAATCGGCCTGGTACCCGGTAGCGGGTTTTGCAGCGCCCCGTCATCGGCAGCACTTCTTTTTCGAACTGATCGCGGCTGGTCAGAAGAAGCCGGATGACTTGGCGAGGATCAGCCGGGTCGCTTATCGCACGCGGATCGTCGTTATTCTTCCAAGGTAGGAAGAAAGTCGCGTAATAATCAAACTGAAAATTGCTTTGCAAATCACCAATCGGGCACACCGCGCAATACAAAACAGAATCCGCTCGCGAATCCGGTTCGAACCGGTAGGTTTTGCCTGCCTTACTCGCGAAGCCGCGCAGCGGCCCTTGATTCAATCCGAGTTGGAGCAGCGACAGGCCTGACGACCGGTTGTAGCGCCGATCGCCGAACCAAAAGCCGTTCATGTTGAGATCGCCGGAAGCCAAAAGCGACGAGAGCGTTACGCGCTCTTTATTCCAGGTGGCCCAACTTTGATCGGCGTCCATCACGACCGCGTCAAAGTTCGAAAGAATCTGCTTCGCGGTGTATGTCCCAGCGCTCGGCGGATACAGCAAATCCAAAGTGAGCGACGGATACAGATGTTCGGCTCCGCCCGTGTACCAGACGCCCGCGCCTGTGGCGCCGATCAGCTTTGCGGATCCCAGCATCTCGCGGCTGACCGCCCGTCCGACGTCCAGATCTTTCAGGTCTTGGACGAGCTTCACTCTCGCAACTACCGATGGTTTGTCGTGCAATGCCAATCCGGTAAAACCGGCGGCGAAAAGTGCCGCTGCAACGAGATGCCACCTTTGCGCTTTCATACGCAATATGAAATAAAAGGCTCCGGCGAAGAAAGCGGCGATCACGCTCGAAAGATATAGGATCGCTTCCGGAGTATAGTAGCCCGAGTATCCCGGTTGCTTATGGCGCGCCCCAAACACGATGAATAGGACCTGGGGTAGCGCGGCGAGCGCAAGACCTCGCGTAGAGCGGAACGCAAAAAACAGCAGCGGGCCGATTAGCGCAATGGGAATATGCAGAGACCACAGTGGAATCAGGAGCCATTGAACCAACGGCTGATGATGCACTTCGAACGACCAACCGCGCGCCCAGATGTCATAAGTCTGGAAATGATTGTGAAGAGCGACCAGCAGTCCGCCTTCGCCCTGATGCCGCAGGACGGTCTCGCGGATCTGATTTTGAAACGGAATGACGAACAGCAAGAGATACGGGATCCCGATCAAGATTGGCCCGACGATCAGCGATCCGATAACCGCAGGAACACGCCGCCATGGAAGTTGATAGCAGGCCCAAACCGCGTAGATAACAATGGCCGATTGCGCGAACAAACCCGGATAGTGAACCGCGGACGCGTATACCAGCGACGAACTGCCGATCGCGAGCCCCCACCACGACCAGTTCGAAAGACGCGCCGATTCAAGCGCGATCAAGCCGGCGATCCACGCAAGAGCGAGAGTGAGATCCGGTCGAACGGTCAGCAGGTCGTTCCAGATGAGCGCGCCGAGAAATGTTCCGAAAAGCAGGCCGAACTTGATAGGTACCGGAAATCGAGACCACACCAGTAGGACGCACGCGATCACAAGAAACAGCACGGAATCCGCGGCGGCCGCATGCGTCAGAGTCCAGCCCCAGCGCATGAGTGTACCAATCACCAGATAGTGCGTCGGCGGATGGATGACCATATCGTCGAAGTGCTGATGCACCGGATAGGTCATGCGGCCGTAATGCTGGTACATATACGGCGGATTGGCGAGACCTACTTCGTCGAAGTAAAGTTCGCGATCCAGGAACAAAAGATACAAACATCCGGTGAGGCAAATGACAATCGCACAAGCCGCAAACAGGATGTTGAGGTGAACCGCATCGGTTGAGCTTGTCTTTGCATTTGCCACCTCATTCTGATGATAGTTGCTCGCGGGCGATTCGGGAGCGCTTGGCTATACTTAGTTTCGGATTGATGACGGAGAAGAATCTTAAGCCTTCGACGCCGCAGGCTCGCAGCAGAGGAGTGGGATACCTCGCGGCTATTTTTCTGTTTCCTTTGCTGGTACTCTGGCGATCCGACAACGCGCTGTTCACGGGTCCCGGCTATATCGATCCGTGGATCTATTTCGGATATTTCCGAAATCTGGTGGAGTTCAAGAGAAATTTGTTTGTGGGTGATCCGCACGGCACGCATCTGTCGTGGATTTTGCCCGGTGCGCTGCTGCACCACTATTTCCCCCCGATTCCGGCGACGGCTCTGCTGCACCTGGGAGTCCACATGCTGGCGACGGCATCTCTGTTCCTGACGCTGAAGTGGATTGCCGGCGCTCGGCGTGCATTTGTCGCCGCTATGCTGTTTTCTTTCAATCCATGGCTGTGGTCAGCAACGGGATGGGACTACGTGGATGGCATCGGAATCGCGTACGCGCTGCTCACGATTGCGCTGCTAACTTCTGCGGCGCGAAATCCTGCGCGCCATTGGGCGTTGATTGCGTCAGGCATGTCTCTCGCGGCGCTGCTAAATAGCGGCGCCGGATGGTTGCTGCTGGCCCCAATGTTCCCTTTGTATTATGCCGGCTTGATGCGGACGTGGAACAGAATCGGCCTCATTCGATCTTTGCTGTTATTCGCCAGCCGGTTCGGTTCCGGTTTTGTCTTCATGGTGCTGTTTTTCACCATGATGAATTATTCCTTGAATGGCCACCCGCGGTTCTCACTGTTCGCTCGGCCCCGTGTCGCGCTGGTATGGATTGCGGCTGCGGC
>DATGIH010000226.1:0-16261 GCA_035295865.1 Bryobacteraceae bacterium | reverse complement strand
TGGCGAAACTCGGCCGGATAGGCAAACAACAGGGCGCGATAGAATCTAGCTGCGTTTCGGCGCCAGGCCATAGATCCTCGCTTGCCCTACCATTTCCGACAAGCGCGCGGCTTCGGCTTTTGCGACTTTGCGGCCGAACGGGGTGAGCCGGTAGTAGCGGCGGCGCTCGTCGTCGTCCGCGGCATCCGGCCGATCCTTGGCGCGCAGTTCGAGGATCAGACCGTCTTCGAGCATTCGCTTGATGGACCCGTAAAGCGTACCCGGGCTGAGCCGCATGCTGCCGCCGGTTCTTTCGGCGACGTCCTGCATGATGCTGTAACCGTGCTGGTCGCGATCCGCCAGAGCGACCAGGATGTGGAAGACCTGCGGGGTGAGAGGAAGAAGCTTCACGATGGCCATTATAACGCGAGGCGATATAGTGTCAAGCGATATAGATGACGCACGCCGGACGCGTTATGCTGGATGCTTGGAAAATCTAAACGAATCCGGCGAGCGCTGCTACAGCGAGGACGGCGTGGATCTCACGATGATCCGATGGATGCTCTCGCTCACTCCAGCTGAGCGGTTGGAAGTGCTCGAATCGGCTGTGAGCAGTATCCTCTAAATTCGGGAACTGAATGGCTTTCCAGAACTCTTGGGTCCCCTGTTCGCTCCGTCGAAATCGCTTGGTAGGGCGGACCCCCTGGTCCGCGCGGGTCCCCCAGGACCCGCAGTTCGAAAGGCCGACGTGGGCGTCGGCTGCGTACCTGGGGGTCCGCCCTACAAAACGCCAGAATGAGGAAGAATAACTTTCATGGCTTTCACACGAGTGTGAACGCGTGTCGGGCTACTGGCTTTCTTCTTTCCCCATGTACAGCTCGCTCACCAGCTCGCGGTGATTCTCGAGCACGCGATTGCGGCGCACTTTCATCGTGGGAGTCAGTTCGCCGGTTTCGATGGAGAATTCGCGCTCCAGAATCCGGAATTTGCGGATCTGCTCGAAGGGCGCGAGCTGTTTGTTGATCCGGGAGACGGCCTTTTTCACTTCCGTTTCCACCGGACCTTTTGCGTTTGACGCATTGACGGTGACAAGCGCCGTGATGAACGGCAACCGATCGCCGATCAGTACCACTTGATTCACGATCGGCTCGGATTTGAAAAGTCCCTCGATGCGCGCGGGGTAAATCTTCTTGCCGTTCGAAGACACGATCAGTTCTTTCTTTCGGCCCGTGATGTACACGTAGCCATCGGAATCAATTTCGGCGATGTCGCCGGTGTAGAGCCAGCCGTCGCGCAGCACGGCCGCCGAGGCTGCCGGGTCTCTGTAATATCCCGCGAAAAGTGTGGCGCTTTTGATGAGCAGCTCGCCATCTTCGGCCAGACGCAACTCGACGCCAGGCAGCGCGACGCCGATGCTTCCGGATTTCGGACGATCCAGTGGATTGAGCGTGAGCACTCCGCCTTCAGTCAGCCCGTAGCCTTCGATGAGAGGCATTCCGATGGCCGCGTAAAATCGGCCGAGCTCTTTGCCGAGCGGGGCGGCGCCCGAAGCAGCGATGCGCAGCCGTCCCCCCAGCCGCGCGCGGATTTTTGAGAACACCAGACGCTCTGCCAGCTTGAGCGTGTTCTGCATCCACCCCGGAACCGGTTTGCCTTCTTCCTTGAGCCGCGCAACTTCGGAACCCAAGCCGACCGCGCCGTGGAACAGCCGCCGCGCGATCGCGCTTTTTTTCTTCACCTCGGTATTGACGCTCGCGAAAATTCTTTCCCAGACGCGCGGCGGCGCGAGCAAAAACGTCGGGCGAATGGTTTTCATTTCAGCCGGCAGCTTGGCCAGGCTTTCTGAGAACCAAACCGGAACACCCATGCCGATGGGCAGCAGCTCGATCACCACGCGCTGCGCAATGTGCGCGGAAGGCAGGAAGCTGATGGTGCAATCCTGCGGCGTTAGTCCGAGCGCGCCGGGGCCCATGTCTACATTCGCGACCAGGGCGCCGTGAGTGGTGAGTCCCATTTTCGGCTCGCCTGTCGCACCGGATGTGAGGTAGAGAATCGCCGGATCTTCGGGGCGAACCTCCGCGTGAATCTTGTCGAAAAATCGCGCGTCCGCGTCTAGCAGTTGACGGCCCTGCGCTCGAAGCTGATCGAGCGTCAACGCTCCTTGCGCCTGGCCCGTGAGCAAAATCCAGTGCACGTCGAGTGTGGGCTGGCCTGCCGCGGCGATGAGCGCTTCCCTGGTTTTCGCATCTTCCACGAAGACAGCTTTGGCGCCGCTTGCGCGCAGGTTGCCCACCTGATCGGGCATGGGATACGTGGTGTAGAGCGCCGCCGCGATGGATCCGTTCGCTAGAATCCCGAGATCCGCCAGGTAGAATTCGGCGCGTGTCTCGGCGTGGATTGCGACCACATCGCCCTTGCCCATTCCGAGCGCACGGAGTCCGCAGGCGATTTCCATCACCGCCCTTTTGTACTCGTTCCAGGAATAAGTCTGATACTTGCCGTTGCCAATCGGCTGATAAAGCGCGGGGGCGTTCCCGTGGCGTTGGGCGGCCTCTTCGAGGACCGCGAACATGGCGCGAGGACCCATGGGACTATCTTAAGTGATGGCATGGTTACGCGAGTTGGAAGTAGCAACAAAGGCCGCCAGGAAGGCCGCTGAAGTCGCCCAGAAAATGCAATCGGGGATTACGGCGGAGTGGAAACCAGACCACTCGCCCGTGACGGCGGCCGATCGCGAATGCGAGCGCCTGATTGCCGGAATCTTAAGCGACGCATTTCCGGAGGACGGAATCTTGGGCGAAGAAGGCGCGCGTTCGGAACCGCGCAGCGGCCGGACGTGGATCATCGATCCCATCGACGGCACGCGAGACTATCTGCGCGGCAATGCGCTGTGGGCGAATTTAATCGCGCTTGAAGCGGATGGTGAAGTGGCGGTGGGCGTTGTGAATCTGCCCGTGCTGGGCAATCTGTACATGGGCGGCCGCGGAAGCGGGGCGTTTCGCGACAACTCGCCGATTCACGTGTCTTCGAAGAACTCGGTGGAAGAATCTGTAATTTGCTTCAACCAGTTCAGCCGGATGAATCGCATTCCGTTCCAAGCGCGGCTAGAAGATTGGATGAACCGTTGCTGGGCGGTGCGCGGATTAGGCGGCGCTGCGGATGCAATGATGGTGGCGTCCGGTCAAGCGGAACTTTGGCTCGAGCCGCGCGCGGCCGCTTGGGATTTCGCGCCGCTCAAAATCATCGCGGAAGAAGCCGGCGGCAGATTCTTGAACTTCGACGGCGCAGCCAGCATCCGCGCCGGAAACGCGCTCGTCTTCACCCCGGGAATCGAAACTGAAGTGCGGCGGATGCTTGAACTGCCGGGCTGAAGGGGAGCTTTCCCTAAACGTTATATACTCGGGGGAAAGGGAGATCCTGCATGTTTTTCCGCGGTAGTTTGCTTGTATTCGTGTCCGCGCTGGCATCATTCGCTCAGACTAAAGTCACATCCGTCGAAGGCATCACGGAATATCATTTCGACAACGGACTGCGCCTCTTGGTGTTTCCCGATTCCTCAAAACCGAACATTACGGTGAACATTACTTATCTCGTCGGTTCGCGGCATGAGGGTACCGGCGAAGGCGGAATGGCGCACTTGCTGGAGCATATGGTGTTCAAAGGCAGCACCAAGCACACGAATATCCCGCAGGAATTGACCGAGCATGGATCGCGGCCGAACGGCACTACTTCGTGGGATCGCACGAACTATTTCGAGACCTTTGCCGCGACGGACGAAAATCTGAAGTGGGCGCTGGATTTGGAATCGGACCGGATGGTCAACTCCTTCATCAAGAAAGAGGACTTCGACAAGGAGTTTTCGGTGGTGCGCAACGAGTTTGAAATGGGCGAGAACAATCCATTCAACGTGACTTTCCAGCACACCATGGCGGCGGCGTTTCTGGCGCACAGTTACGGACGGCCGGTGATCGGCAACAAATCCGACGTGGAACGCGTACCCATCGATAAGCTGCAGGCTTTCTATCACAAGTATTACCAGCCCGATAATGCGGTCCTGATGGTGGCGGGCAAGGTGGATGAGGCGAAAGTAGTGGCGCTGGTGACGGAATATTTCGGCAAAATCCCCCGGCCTTCGCGCACGCTAAGTCCCACTTATACGGTGGAACCCGTACAAGATGGCGAGCGCTTGACCACGGTGCGGCGTGTGGGTGACGTGCAAGCGATCCTGGCTGCTTATCACGTCCCCGATGGCGCGAATCCGGATATGCCGGCCATTGAAGTTCTGGGAAGCATCCTCGGTGAAGCGTCGTCCGGGCGGCTCTACAAGGCGCTGGTGGACAACAAGAAGGCCGCGCAGGTTTTCGATTTTGAATTGCAGTTGGATGAACCGGGTCTATTGATGCTCGGAGCGTTGTTGAACAAAACGGATTCGCTGGAAGGGGCGCGCAGCGCCATGCTCGACACCATCGATGGCGTAGTGAAGGAGCCGCCCAGCAAGGAAGAAGTGGATCGCGCGCGCAACCGGCTGATGAAAGATATGGACATGAATCTGCGGGATTCCGAGCGCATTGGCCTGTTCATCAGCGAATGGAACGCGAAGGGCGATTGGCGGCTGCTGTTCCTAAATCGCGACCGGCTGGCGAAAGTGACGCCCGCGGATGTGCAGCGCGTCGCGGCGGCGTATTTGAAGAGCGCGAACCGGACCATCGGCGAGTTCATTCCCGATGCTAAGCCGGATCGCGCGGAAATTCCGGCCAAGACCGACGTCGCGGCGGCGGTCAAGGATTACAAAGGTTCGGCCACGGTGCAGGCGGGCGAGGCGTTCGATCCGTCGCCCAAGAATATCGATGCTCGCACGGAGCGCTACACGCTTCCCTCCGGCATGAAAGTGTCGCTGCTTTCGAAGAAAACGCGCGGCGCGAGCGTGCACGCGACCATTCGCCTGCGCTTCGGCGATGTGGACAGTCTGAAGGGCAAGGACACGATCGCATCGATGGCGGGCGAGATTCTGATCCGGGGGACGGAGCACAAGAACCGGCAGCAGATTCAGGATGAAATCGACAAGTTGAAAGCGAAGTTGAACGTGGGCGGAGATGCCCAGGGCGCGAACGTCACTATCGAAACCACGCGCGAGAATTTGCCCGCGGTGCTGCGTTTGGCGGGCGAGATTCTCAAGGAACCCGCGTTTCCGGAAACGGAATTCGAGCAGATCCGCAAGGAGCAGGTCACATCCGATGAGTTTGGCCGTATGGAACCGCAAGTGGTGGCGTTCAACAAACTCAATCGGACGCTTTATCCCTTCCCCAAGGGTGATGTGCGCGGCCAGCTTTCAATTGACGAAGAGATCGAGGAGCTGAAAGCGGCCAAGCTGGACGATGCGCGCGATTTCTATAAGAAGTTTTACGGGGCATCGAATGGAGCGCTGGCGGTGGTCGGCGAATTCGATGCGGCGGAAGTGAAGAAAGCGGTGAGCGATCTGTTCGGTACGTGGAAGAGTCCGGCGAAGTTTGAGAGAGTCAAGACGGGCTTCCAGAGCATTGCCGCGGTGAATGAATCGATCGAGACTCCGGACAAGGCGAACGCCGTTTTCGCGGCCGGCGAGCGCTTGAACATGAGCGATGACGACGCGGATTATCCGGCGATGCTGTTCGGCAATTACATGTTCGGCGGCGGATTTCTGAATTCGCGGCTGGCGTCGCGCATCCGCGTGAAGGATGGGCTGAGCTACGGAATCGGATCGCGCTTTTCAGCGAAGTCCGATGAGAAGGACGGGCAGCTTCAGATCTTCGCCATTGCGGCTCCGCAGAATGTCGCCAAGGTGGAAGCGGATTTCAAAGAAGAGCTGGACAAGGTGTTGAAGGACGGATTCACGCAGAAAGAGATGGATGCGGACCGCAGCGGATGGCTGCAATCCAGGCAAGTGAGCCGGGCCGAGGATGGGTCGCTGGCGGGCATGCTGATCGCGCACGATCTGGACGGACGCAAAATGGCGTGGGATGAAGAGCTGGAAAAGCATGTGACGGCGCTCACGCCCGAGCAAGTGGCGGCGGCGTTCCGGCGAAATGTGGATCCAGCGCGCGTCTCGATCATCAAGGCGGGCGATTTCAAAAAAGCGGCCGCGGCGACTAAGTAGCGCACGCACTTTGCGTGCCGTGTTCGCACTCTTGCGAACAAGAAATTAATCAGGAAGAACAACTTCTAGGGCGTTCCCACGAGTAGGAACGCGGCACGCAGGAGTGCGTGCGCTACATATATCGTGATACGATATTATTGTATGAAGGATCTTTCGCTCGCCGAATACCGGGCGCTGGCTGAATTCCGGCAGAGCATCCGCGGTTTTCTGCATTTCAGCGAAGAGCAGGTGCGGGCGCAGGGCCTGGAGCCGCGGCAGCATCAGCTTCTGCTCGCCATCAAAGGGCTGCCGGCAGGAACCGATTCGACGATCGGCGAACTGGCTGGCCGCATGTTCCTCAAGCATCACAGCACGGTGGAACTGGTGGATCGGCTGGAGCGGCAAGGCTTTGTTCGCCGGGCTCATGCTGACCTCGATCACCGGCAGGTGCTGGTGCATCTCACGCCCGCCGGTGAAAGCGTTCTGCGAAAGTTGTCCTTGGCGCATCATCAGGAATTGGAAACAGCCGGTCCGGCGCTGGCGCGCGCGTTGCGCAGATTGATGAGGCCGGCGGCATGAAGCGCGCGAAACCGCACGGATTAGGGGATTTCACCGCGGATTGGCGCGTCATTCCGATTTCACTCCTCGCCATTCTCATTGGCGTAGTGAGTTCGTTTGTTGCTTGGCTGCTGCTGCGCCTGATCGGACTCTTCACGAATCTGTTTTATTTCCAGCGGTGGGGCACCACGCTGGTTTCGCCATCCGGCAATCATCTGGGCGCGTGGGCCATTTTGGTGCCGGTGGTGGGATCGCTGATCATCGGACTGATGGCGCGCTACGGGTCCGAGCGAATTCGCGGCCATGGGATTCCGGAAGCGATCGAATCTATCTTGATCAATGGGAGCCGAGTTCCCCCGCGTCTTGCGATTTTGAAACCGATCTCGTCGGCGATTTCCATTGGAAGCGGTGGACCGTTCGGCGCTGAAGGTCCCATCATCATGACGGGCGGCGCTTTTGGATCGATGATCGCGCAGTTCTTTCATCTCACGAGCGTGGAGCGCAAAACGCTTCTGGTCGCGGGCGCGGCTGCTGGAATGTCCGCGACATTCGCGACGCCCATCGCGGCTGTGTTGCTCGCCGTGGAATTGCTCCTCTTTGAGTGGAAGCCGCGCAGCTTGATACCAGTGGCGCTGGCCAGTGCGACAGCGGGCGCGGCGCGAAGATACATTCTCGGATTAGGGCCTCTGTTTCCGGTTCCGGCGCATCCTGTTTTCATCGGACCGGAGGGATTGTTGGGGTGTGTCGTTTGCGGCCTTTTGGCCGGGCTGCTCTCGGTATTGCTGACGGGCGCGGTTTATGCGGCGGAAGACGGATTTCAGAAGCTGCCAATTCATTGGATGTGGTGGCCGGCGATCGGCGGGCTGGTCGTCGGGGTCGGCGGACTGATTTTTCCACAAGCGCTGGGCGTCGGATACGACACGATTGGCGCTCTCCTGCAGGGCAACGTGGTCAAGTCGACCATCATCGGAATTCTGTTGGTGAAGTCAGTGATCTGGGCGGTTTCGCTCGGATCCGGAACGTCCGGCGGCGTATTGGCGCCGCTGCTGATGATGGGCGGGGCATTGGGCGGCGTGGAAGCGATATTTTTGCCTGCGGTTGGAGCGGGTTTTTGGCCGTTGGTCAGCATGGGAGCGATTCTCGGCGGCACCATGCGGTCGCCGCTCACCGGCATCGTATTCGCGCTGGAATTGACGCACGATATCAACGTACTGCTGCCGCTGCTGGTGGCGGCGATGATTGCGCACGGATTTACGGTACTGGTTCTGAAGCGATCGATCTTGACCGAAAAGGTTGCGCGCCGCGGCTACCATTTGAGCCGCGAGTATGCGGTGGATCCGCTCGAGATTCTTTTCGCGCGCGATGCGATGCGCACGAACCTGGTAGCGTTGCCCGCTGTGAGCACGCCGCAACAGGCGCGAGGAGTGGTCAACGCTCCGCAAGGCACTCGCGGCCAGCATCTTTATCCGGTCATCGACGAGTCGCAGCGGCTGTGCGGCGTGATTACGCGGAAGAAGCTTTTCGAATTGGCGCAGGCGCCGGAATCCGGGCGGCCCACTTTGCAGGAAGCCGCATCGGAGGCGACGGTCGCGCATCCGGATGAGCCGCTGCGCGTGATCGTGAATCGGATGGCGGAATCCGGACTTACTCGCTTCCCGGTAGTGGATCGCGGAGACGATCGCAAATTGCTGGGCATGATTTCGCTGCAGGATCTGCTCTCGGCCCGGAGTCGGAATCTGGAAGAAGAACGGACGCGCGAGCGGGTGTTGCGCATCCGTCCGCCTCTTCCGGCGGCTCAAACCCGCGCGTGACGCGGCGTCAAGTCAATTTCACATCGAAGGACAAGTCTTCGATCATTTTGTCCAACGCTGCCTGGGCGGCTTCCTTCTTTGCTTCTAATTGCGCGCTCTCCTTGCGCAGCGCTTCCAGCCGATTCTCCTGGTCGTTCAACTGCTGCGTGTAGCGCTGTAACAGCGCCTTTTCCTCGGCGCTGCCTTTGAGGGCTTTCATGTTTTCTCGCAGCCGCTGTTGATCGTCGAAGATTTTTTCCATTTGGCCATCGCGGTCTTCTTTTTGCGAATCCAGATCGGCGATTACGTCCCGCTGGGCGATGATGCGCCGCAGTGCGGCTTCGATGGCGCCGTTGATGGAGCGTTCGCGCAAAAAGAGCGCAACTTGCGCTTCGCCGACATTCTCGAGCTTGTAAGTATTCGAGATCGGACGGACTTCATCCACAACCAGCGATGCCGTCTGCTTGGCGGGCACCTGCACGCGGAAGCGCATCCAACCCGCGCTGGTTTCCGCTGGTTGAACTTCGCTGCGCAGCGTGTATCCGGCGCGCACTGGATGCTCCACGATCACAGTCCGCGGGGTGCTGTCCTCATTGCGAAACGTGTAGGTCTTGCTCTCGCGCATTTCGCTCTTCTGCGTCATGACGCCGTGGCTCACTAGCACTTGCGAGACGCGCTGCGCTTCGCTCGATTGCTTTGCTCTCACGTTGAGGGCGAGATCCGTGGCGTAGGAGATCAGGCGTTTCTCGCCGGGGCGAATCGGATCAAAGATGCCTTCGCCCGCGAACGTTTCGTCTTCCAAGACACTGAAGCTCCCTCCATCCAGAGTTAAGCCGCTCGAGTTGTTGAGCCAAAGCGCTCGTTGCGGGCGAGGCAATCCGGCGGATTCGTTCCACACGGAAACTTTTTCACCAGCGATTGGCGACTGGACGATTGGGACAAGCGCGGAGCGATTTTTCGGGATTGAGATGGAGTCTTTGAGTTTGTATTCAAACAAGTCGCCCAGTTCTTGTGCGCGTGTGGCGGATTCCATAGTGGCTCGCGCGGCGGCGATTTCTCCGGCGCCCCCTGGCCCGCCCCCGGGGATTGCCCCAGCCCGTTTATATTTGGCTGCGGCGCCGAGTCCCGCGCCCGATCCGAGCATTCTTCCGCCGCCAACGCCCGAGCGCAAGACGCTCGTGTCCGTGTTCATTGTCTGGAGCGGATAGCCGCTAGCCTGCACTGAAACCGTTTCAGTTGTCGATCCAACCTGCAGCGTCGCATCCTGCTGCGACGCTCTTCCCGCCGCGATCATCACGTTGTTGATCACCATGTGCTGAAAGCCCTGAGCCTCCACCTGCAACTGCATTGGACCATCCGGCAGGGACTGAAATTCGTAACGCCCACCCGCATCGGTCCTCACTTCGCCCACGCGTGATCCGTTGGCGATGGCGCGTACGGTCGCGTTAGCGATAACGCCGCCGCTCGGGTCGGTGATGATCCCGGTGAGTCGCGCAGCGCCAGGCACCAACGTGGCTTCGAAGGTCTGCGGCGAGTTCATCACGCTTTCCGGAAGCGGAACCACGGGCCGACGGGAATAGTAGGGTTGCGAGAGATTTTGGATAAAGCTTTGCGGCGCACCGGCCACCAGCGACAACTGAATGTTCTGCCAATCCTGGCCGGTGGTGTTGTCGACAATGGCCCAGCCTTGCAGTAGGTGGTCCGAGCCTTTGGCGTTGATGACGATGCGATACGTTGCCTTCCACACCGGAACTTCGCTGATGTAGCTGACGAAGAGCGAACGGTCGCCGGTGCCTTGGGTCGAGACCACCATGCGGCGGATGTCGGCTTCGCGCTCCGTCGAAACCAGATCCAGCAGGCGATCCACTTTACCGGTAAGGCCGTGCTCCAGCAATCGCACGGAAAACGCGGGCGATACTTCGGTGGTTTTGATTTCGCCCGTATCGGTGATCAGCGAAATATAATCCACTTCGAGCGTCGTGCCTCCGGCGACGCGCGTTTTGTGTTCCACGCTGAGCAGACGGCCCGTGATGACGCTGGTTCCGTTGCGGGCTTCCAATTTGGTTCCGCGCAGGGCGCCGAGGAATTCGGCGAGCGTGGTTTTATCGCTGGAGGGAAGCCGCAAATCTCCCAATTGGCGATCGAGCGGCGCCGAGCTTCCATAAGCGACACCGGCGATACGTCCGCCGTTGAGATCGAGCACGGTCAGCGTCTTCAGCACGTCGTTCAACTGGCCGGAGGTGAATGGAATGGCGACGTCCTGGTTGTCGTGAACCTGGCCGAGATGTTCGAAATAGCCGACGCCATTTTTGTAAAGAACGACGCGCTTCACGGGCAGCTTGCTGTTATCGTTGGTTTCTTGCGCACTCGCTGGAGCGAGTGCTAGAAAAAGACACACTACGGACAGAGCGTGAATTCGAGACACAAGTCCTCCTCGCTGACTGAATTCTTTCCCCAAACATGCGGCCTTCCGCGCTGGATACGGCCGCACGAAGCAAATTTGTTGAGAACAGAATATGCCTTTCGCCCGCGCAAAGCAAGGGGCAAAACGCCCTCACGTCCGTCCTTCCGATACACTGAAAAACGACGATGATGAAGCGGCTGAGGCCGGATTCCTTAATGCTAGGGATTGCGGCGCTGATTCTGGTGGCGATCGTTGCGATGTTTCTTCGGGACTGGGCGCAGTATCGCCGCGCGAGCGCCGATGCGGATCGCACGCGCGAAATTCTGAGTTCGATTCAAAGACTCTTTTCCACCATGCAAGACGCGGAAACCGGTCAGCGGGGATTTCTGTTGACGGGCGAACAGAGATACCTGGCGCCATACGATCAGGCCATTCAACTTGCTTCCACTGAAATGGCGAAAGTGAAGAGTCTGCTCACACGGCCCCTGGACCAGCCCGAGGATGCAGCGCGGCTGAACACGCTATTGGAACAAAAGCTCGCGGAACTTCGTCGCACGATTGAAATCCGTCGCGCACAAGGGTTACAGGCCGCGCTTGACGTTGTGTTAACCGATCGCGGGAAAATTCTCATGGATGAAACCCGCGCGCTCTGCCACGCCATTGAGAACCGTGAATACTCAGCGCTGATCGATGGATCGCGGGCCGAGGAGAGTTACGCCCGCCAAACGGAGCTGGTGATGATTGCGGGATCGTTGATCCTGTTTCTGTTTCTCAGCGCCGCAAGCATTGCGACCAATCGCGCGGTCCGGGCTCGCGATGCATCTCTCGCCGAGACACGCGAGGCTCGCGATTTGCTGCAGATTACCCTCACCAGCATCGGCGATGCCGTTGTCGCCACGGATGCGCAAGGGCGTATCGTGTTTACCAATCCCACCGCCCGGGCGTTGCTTCGGGGCGAGGAGGCGAACCTCAGGGGCCGGCCGCTCTCGGAAGTTTTTCGCATCGTCAATGAGCACACTCGCGCCGTTGTGGAAAGTCCAGTGGACAAGGTGATTCGGGAAGGCAAGGTGGTGGGGCTGGCCAATCACACCATTCTGATCGCGCAGGATGGAACCGAAATCCCGATTGACGACAGCGGCGCCCCGGTTCGCGATGCGGATGGGAACATTCGCGGAACGGTGCTGGTGTTTCGTGACATCACGGAGCGGAAAGAGGCGGAGCGAACCAGCCAGTTGTTCACTGGATTGGTGGAATCCAGCGATGACGCGATTATCACCAAGGACCTGAACGGAATCGTCACAAGTTGGAACAAAGGAGCGGAACGAATCTTAGGCTATTCGGCCGAGGAAATGGTAGGCCGGCCGCTCGCGATTATCGCTCCGCCGGATCGCAAGCAGGAAATGCCAAAAATCCTGGACCGCATCAAACGCGGCGAACGGGTGGAGCACTTCGAGAGCGTCCGGCGCGGAAAAGACGGGCGTTTGGTGAACGTCTCGCTAACGGTCTCGCCGATTTTGGACGCCGCCGGCAATATTGTGGGCGCATCGAAGATCGCGCGGGATATCACGGAGCGCGCGCTGGCCGAGCGCGCCATCGCCGAACACGCGGACCGTTTGGCGCGTACCAACGCGAATTTGCAGCAATTCACTTATGCCGCCTCGCACGATTTGCAGGAGCCGCTGCGCACGGTGGTTACGTTTACCCAACTGCTGGCAGATCGTTATGGGGAGAAGCTGGACGGTGAAGCGAACGAATTCATGAATTACGTGATTACGGCGGCTCGCCGAATGCAGCAGTTAATCACGGATTTGCTGATCTATTCCCGTTCGGTACATCACGAAGACGTGCCGCTGCGAGAGGTGGCGCTCAACACCTCAGTGGATTTGGCGATGCATAACCTGCAACTCGCAATTCAAGAAAGCGGAGCCGCGATCGAAACTGAAGCGCTGCCCACGGTTTTCGCCGACCACGTGCAAATGACGCAACTTTTTCAAAACCTTTTGGCGAACGCCATCAAGTACCGGGGCGAAGATTCGCCGCGGATCCGGATTTCCGCCGAACAACTTGAAGACGAATGGGTGATAAGCGTATGCGATAATGGCATGGGGATTCCGGCGGAGTACAAAGAGTACATTTTCGGCGTATTCAAGCGTTTGCATGGAAACGCGAAGTCCGGAACCGGCGTCGGATTGGCAATCTGCAAAAGTATCGTGGAAAGGCACGGCGGCCGCATTTGGGTGGAATCGGAGCCAGACCGCGGAGCTGCTTTCAAATTTACGATTCCCGTCAAAGGAGCCTCGGGCGCGGGCTAGGGGTGAGATGGCGAGAGTTTTAATTGTTGAAGATCATGCCCCAGACGTTTACCTTGTCAAGGAAGCGTTACGGGCAAGCGGAATTTCCTTTGAGCTGACCCAGATTAACGACGGAAACGCGGCGCGAATTTACTTAATCGATGCCACGGCCGGCGGCGTTCCCGATCTTATTTTTCTGGACATCAATCTGCCTAAGGCCGACGGGCTGGAAATCCTGCGAATGATCCGATCCTGGCCGCATCTCGCGCACGTTCCGGTGGCCATACTCACGTCGTCGAGTTCACCGGAGGATAAAGACAAAGCCTACAGGTTGGGCGCGAATTTGTACATCACCAAGCCGGTGGGGCTTTCCGAGTTCCTGAGCGCGGTGGGCAGCGCGGCCAAGCAACTTCTGACGGAGCACGCGGCGGGCGAGGCTGCGACGCCTTCGTAACGCGGCCCGGCTGTCTCAGTGGAAGATTACGCTGCTTACCGAACGGCGATCGCAAGGAAGCGAAACCACGAACGTAGAATCGGTCGCGGTTCCGTCAAGATCTCAAATGCGCATCGTGCGGAATATTTCCGCATGCGTCGCGAGGATGCGCGCTTCCGCGGCGAGATCCGGCGTGAGGTCCCAGTTTCCTCGCTCATGTGTTCCGCCGAGCAAAATGCCATCGCGGCGGGGGAACATGTAGAGACCATCCGGCGGCAGTGTCGCATACTCCACTTCCGGCTGCGGCAGCAAAAACGTGAGCTGACCCTTGATCGGAACCAGCTCCGGATCATTCACCAGCGCTTTCGCGCCGAGCCCGGTGCAGTTCACGATTACGGGTTGCGGCAGATCCAGCACTTCGCGCATGTCGTGCATCTCGCGCACCAGCACAGTTCCGCCCGCAATGCGAACTTCACGCAGCATCGACTCGAGATAGACGGCCGGTTGCACGAACATGGTGTCAAAACGCCGGACGTAGGGAAAGGCGAAGGGATGCTCTTCTGGCGCGAGATCGCGCAGCTCTGGGATCAGATCGGCGATCGGACTTTGCTTGCTGGATAATCCAGTGTCCGGCAATGGCTGGCGGTCCATTTGGTAATTCGGCATCCAGCGGATCCCGTAATACTCGCCGACCATCGATTGGTAGCGCCGATACGAGAAACGCGCCGCTTGCACGAATTGGGCCCGAAAGGCGGGCGTGATGGAATCCTGCGCGTATACGGTAACCGGAAAAACTTGGGCGCCGGCGATGTTGGATGTCGTGTCCGGCGGCAGAGCCTTTGCGTAGATGGTCACTTCCACGCCATGCTCCTGCAGCAGCCTTGCCGTGGCCAAACCTACTGCGCCAGCGCCTAATACGGCCATGCGTCGAGCGTTGCTCGCGAGCGCCTGCTCCACGGCGAGATGCGCGCTGCCCCACGACAGCGTGACGCCGCCACCGCCGTGCCCGTAATTGTGGACGATGGTTTTTCCTTCGATTGATTCCGTGCGCACCACAAAACCAGTTGGCCGGTATGGGCGCAGACCGGTGATGGTCCGAATGATGCGGTCTTTTGCGACGTTCACCGGAAACAATCGCTTGGCGGCGGTCAACGGCGCCGGCGTGGCAATCCGCGTACGCCGCGCCGAACATCCCGTGGTGAGCGCGAGCGCGCTTAAGAAGTGACGCCGATTCATGGAAGCTATCCTTAAAGTGTATGAAAATCGGGTTCGTTGGATTGGGAAGAATGGGCGCTGGCATGGCGCGGAATTTGCTCGCGGCCGGCCACGACGTCGCCGTTTACAACCGCAGCCGCGACAAGGCCGAACCATTGACCAAGGACGGCGCGCGTCTGGCCGATTCTCCCGGCGATGTTTGCCGCGGAGCCGAAGCCGTGCTCACGATGTTGGCGGACGATGCTGCTGTGGAGCAGGTGGTTTTTGGAGAGCGTGGCATAGCCTCGAGTCTCGCGCAAAGCGCGATCCACATTTCGTGCAGCACCATCAGCACGGCACTGGCCCGTAAACTCACTTCGGAACACGCTACGCGCGGACAGGGTTATCTGAGCGTACCGGTTTTCGGAAGGCCGGAAGCGGCCGAATCCAAGAAACTGCTGGTCGTCGCTGCCGGGAACGCAGAGTGGATTGAACGCTGCAATCCATTGTTTGAAGCCATGGGACGCCAAACTTTCATCGTGGGCGCGGAGCCGTGGCAGGCCAATGCAACAAAGGTATGCGGAAATTTCATGATCGCGAGCATGCTGGAAGCTTTCGCCGAGGCCTTCGCGACGCTTCGAAAAGCGGGCGTTGCGCCGCATTCTTTTCTCGAAATCATGAACGCGCTGTTCGCATCGCCTGTTTACGCGGGCTATGGGCGATTGATAGCGGATGGAAAATTCGAGCCGGTTGGATTCGCTCTCCGATTGGGCTTGAAGGACGTCCGGCTGGCGCTGCAAACGGCCGAGGAGTGCTCGGCGCCCATGCCATTCGCGAGCGTGATCCACGATCAGCTGGTGAATGCCATGGCGCATGGACAAGCCGAGCAGGATTGGGCAAGTTTGGCGAAGGTTGCCGCGCGCAACGCCGGGCTATAGCCACTTCGCGCGCGACACGCCGAACGCCATTTCATGCGGATCGCGCAGCACCGTGAGTTCGCCGCCTTCGGGGAGGATCGCGATGGGTTGACATCTTACCCGAACCGGGCGCATACTCCTGTTAGATGCTAACCCGAGAAGAAAAAGACCGCGTGGCCTTGCTGCAAGGCACGCTTGACCTGCTGATCTTACGGACGCTCCTGTTCGGCTCGCAGCACGGCCAGGGTATTGCCCGCGCCATCCAGGAGCAATCCCAGGATGTCCTGCTGGTGGATCATGGCGCGCTCTATCCCGCGCTGCAGCGGCTGGAGTCGAAGGGCTGGATCGCAGCCAAGTGGGGAAATTCGGAG
This sequence comes from Bryobacteraceae bacterium, assembly GCA_035295865.1. GTDB lineage: Bacteria > Acidobacteriota > Terriglobia > Bryobacterales > Bryobacteraceae > Palsa-89. The sequence goes on along the minus strand of DATGIH010000226.1, from coordinate 212 downwards.
AACAATCGAAAGGCCCGGTTCTATTCGTTGACTAAGGCCGGCCGCAAGCAACTGGTGAATGAAACCAGCCAGTGGCGCAAACTGGCGGCCGCCATCGGGCGCGTTCTGGGTCCGGAGGAGGGATGAACGTATGTTTGGCCGCGGCAAGAGAGATCCGCAGGATTTTTCCGAAGAACTGAGAGCGCACCTCGAAATCGAAATCGAACAACTGC
>DATGIH010000225.1:0-4240 GCA_035295865.1 Bryobacteraceae bacterium | reverse complement strand
TTGTTATCCAGCGATGCCGCGAGCGTCGCGTACGGCGCGTTGTAGCCGGGTGTGACCGGAATGGGAAGCGTGGGCGTAATTGCGCCAACCGGCGGATTCAAGCCGTCTACCCCGACCCGGAATGCATTCGACGGATCCACTTGTCCAGGACCCGTGCAGGCGCCCGCCTTGTTCGGATTCGCGCATCCCACCGGCTGCAGGAATCCATCGCCCAACACCGGCGTCGATACTAAATCGATACCCAAGCTATGCGAATAGAAACGTCCGAACCCGGTACGAATCACCGTGGCCTTGTCGCCGAAAATTTTGCCGAGCCATCCGCCATTCGTCTGCGGATTCCACGCCACGGCCACGCGCGGCGCAAACGCGCCGTAAAACGGCCGATACACGTACTTGTTCCCCGGCGCGATATCGCGCACCGGAGTGAATCCGAGCACCGGATTATAAACCTGGCCTTTGTTGGCCGCTGCCACCGTGCTTTGGAAATACTGCGCCTCCGTAATGATTTGACCGGTGGCGTTGGTCAGAACGTCCTGCGCGCCGTTGAGCTCATAAGGCGGCAGCTGCACCGCGTAATTCAAGCCGTAGCTGATTGTGACGTTGGGCTTGATCTTCCAGGAATCGTTGAAATAGATGCTATACGTCTGGTCGGTGACATAAGAATGCACCGGCGAACCAAGCGGATTCGCGGTCAAATTCGAACCGCTACGCGTTACCACGACGCTGGTTTTATCCACGATTCCGAGCAGTTCGGTGTAGACGCTCGCCCAGTTCGCATTCTGCGCACTCGGCAGGCAGTTGGATGTTATTGCATCCGTGCAAGCGATGGGACGGAAGTTATCGTCGAAATGCACGCCGCCCGACGACACATCGTCCACCAGCTGCGTCAGCCCGCCAACGACATTGTCGTAGCGATCGAACTTCCACCACTGATGAGCGATCTCCCCGCCGAACTGGAAAAGATGCGTTCCCTTAAGCCAGCTCAACGTATCGCGATAGCTGTAGTCGTGGCCGTCCCACAGGCGATTACGCGCCTGCTGCGTGTTGATATTCATCGGAATGAGCGCGTTCGCCGATTCGCCGCCGATTCCTAATGCGCCTTCGATCCCCGGAAGTTGCGGCACCGCACCCGGCCGCAGCCACTGCCACTGGTTCCGCGTATAGCTAAAGTGAAATTCGTTGGTAAGATTCGGCGTCAACGTTCCGGTGAGCCCAGTCACCAGGTAGCGCGGATTTACCGGCGTCGAGGAAACAGCAGCAGCATGCCCTTTGGTATCGCCCGGCAGCAATCCGCCGATGTCCACCTGATTCGTGTCGGGATTCTGCTGGCTGAAGTAGCGATAGCTACTGAACCAGCGCCACTTGTTTCCGAAATCGTGATCCATGCGGACCACGCCGAAGTTCGTGGAAAGCGGATACGTCAGCGCCGAAATGAATCCGCACGTGTTCAGCCGGTCGCCGAAGTTCTGGTCGTTGCATTCCGGCATGTACTTACTCCAAACCTGGCTCACCACCGGGCTGATGCCAACACCTCGCGGATCGCAAGGCTGGCCGCCGCTCGCCCCACACGCCGTGGACGTCCCCAGGTTGTACGAAATGATGTTTCCCGCTGCATCGCGGAATTTCACGATGCCCGCGCGCAAAGAATCGGAAGGAACGGTTTTCTCAAAGGGCCCGGACCGGGGATAGCGCTCGCCCTCGTAGTTCATGTAGATGTAAGTTTTCCCGCCGAGGAAATTCGGCAGAACCGGTCCGCCAAAGCTGCCGCCGAATCGATTGTAGTGGGATTTCGGTTTCCCCAAATCGTGAAAATTGTTGAACCAATCGTTCGCGGCCATCACGTCGCTCTGGAAGAAATCGTAAGCGGATCCGTGGAACTGATTGGTTCCGCGCTTGGTGGTCATAATCATTTGGCCGCCGTTGGACGAATTGAAATCCGCCGTCATGTTGTTGGTGTTGACGCGGATCTCCTCAACGCTTTCCACCGGCGTGGGGATAACGCCCGACCGGCTGCCCACGTACGTGCCGTTGTCCCCGTCAAGGTCGCTCGTGCTGTTGCCGCCATCCAGCATGTAGGTATTCTGGTCCGCCATATTGCCGGCGATTTGGCCGCTGGTAATATTGTTTTCCGCGTTGCTGAAGGTGGGAGCGGCCGTCGCTTGCGTAAACAAAAGCGAGGAGACGTCCCGGTTGATGGTCGGCATTTCGAGTAGCCCTTCACTCGGAATCGTCGCGCCCATCGTGGCGTTCAAAGTCTGTAACTCGGCGCCGGCGGATGTCTTTACTTCCACCACCTCGCTCACCGCGCCCACTTCTAACGTGACATTTACGGTCGTGGCGGTGCCGACCAGGACGTCCTGAGCGCGCACCGCGGCCCGGCTGAATCCGGTTTTCGACACAGAGATGTCGTACTTTCCCGGCGCGACGTTGTTAAAAATGTAAAGTCCTGCTGAATTGCTGTGAGTGGATTGCGATACCGCGGTGGCCGTGTCGGTCAGCGACACATCCGCGCCCCCGATTACCGCACCGCTCGGATCGGTAACGCGTCCGGTTACGCTGGATGATCCAACCGTGCCCTGCCCGAAGAGCAGCGCAGTGAAGACACACGTAGACAGCAGTAGAGTACTGAATTTCCCCATAGCTCCCTTTCCCAAAAAGAAGTTAAGCCGCCAACAAGACTTCCCTTCCCCCGCCATCGAATCTGTTTCAGGGTCAGTCGCCTACTTTGGGGAAAGGGTCGCTTCCGAAATAAGGACTCGACGCAAGACGACTGACCTCTGTGGCGAAATTCTCGCCCAATTCGCTCCTTGCATCAATGGAAAACGGCTAACTTTTGCCTGACTTCGACATGTGAGAGCTTTGTAAGGCCAATTTACCAGCCTTCCCCACACCGAACCGCGACCGCGAGGGAGCGCTACCACGAAGATTCAGGAACGAAAGTTGCGCTTGCTTGCGCGCGGTTCGGAAGGAGCGCCTGCGTGCCGGTTACTTCAACCCTTCGGCCAGATACAACTGCACCAGCATCCGGTCGAACGAGTAAACGTAGGATTTCAAATCAGGCGTGACAAACAAACGATAGAGCGCCTGCACGCCCGTCAGGTTCGATGGACCGATTTCGCGCCAAGGCTTGATCCGCCCCGTCGCTACATCGATCGAGGACACCTTGGCTGGGACACTTCGGCTATCGCGAACCAGCACCGCGCGGCCGTCCGCGGTCCACGTTACCGGCTGCACCGGACTCGGAACTGGGATGGTGCGCCGTTGACCGCCCTCGCGCGCGACGATCGTCAGCTTACCGTCCTGGTCCTCACCGGCAATCCATCGGCCATCCGGAGAAATGACCGTGAAGCCCATGAAAATGTCGGGCGTTAGTGGGCGCGCTTTGCCTCCGCTCACGTCCTGAACATAGAGCCGCATACCCCGATCTGGTTCATCACCCGCAACCAGCAATTGCTTCCCATCCGGAAAAAATCGCGCCCACTGGTAGCCGATGCCCCCGGAAATTTCGCGCGTCTGCCCGGCGCCGATCGGCACCAGCGTGATTTTATTCCGATTCGTTGGGTTCAAAACGGCTGCAGATTTTCCATCCGGTGCAAGCGCCAGAGCGTGCCCCTCCGAGAGCCGTAAGGTGCTGCCGTCGGACATGCGGTGAACATACACGGTCCAATTTGCGCCGCCTCCATCTCCACTTTCATCGAACAACACCAGGTTTCCATCGGCGGAGAGGTCCTCGGCGCCCGTCCAATCGAACCAAGTAAGATCGCGATCCGCCCAATCGTTCCCAACATGCGCAGCCATTTCCAGGTGCCAGTCCTGTCGAGCCACCAGGACCCGTCCATCGCGCGAGATGTCTTCCAAACGCAGCGATCCCGGAACGGTCGATACCAACCGGACCGTCCCGTCCAGCGATGCCGCCCAAAGGGATCGCGTGCCACCTGACCGCGCGGCCGTAAACCAAACTTCCTTGCCAGAAGGAGGCCATCCCAAACCTCCCAGAGTGGACCATCCCGCAGAAAGTGTTCGGGCCTTTCCGCTCATGTCGAGGATCTTCAAGTCGCCGCCATCGTCGCCCTGCACCGGGTGTTCCGTAAATGCGATCTGCGTACCGTCCGGCGAGACTCGCAGACATCCCAGCAATGATGCAGTCCTGTAGACCACTTTGCCAATTGGATATTCGATCCGCGAGGCGTTGCCTTCCAGGCGCACCGCCGCAATGTTCTTGCCGTCCGGCGACCAATCG
>DATGIH010000224.1:0-4946 GCA_035295865.1 Bryobacteraceae bacterium | reverse complement strand
GGACGCGTTGCCGCGCGCCTGAAAGCCACACCATCCCAGGTGGCTCTGGCGTGGCTGCTGAAGCGATCCCCGGTCATGCTTCCGATCCCCGGCACGTCGAGCATCGCGCACCTGGAAGAAAACGTAGCAGCGGCCCAACTGAACCTGGATCAACAGGCCATGCAGGATCTCGACGCCATCTCGACCGCAAAAAAGTAGGGCGGACCCCCAGGTCCGCAGCCGACGCCCCGTCGGCTTCTTCGGCAACACCTGTACCCTGGTATTAGCGCCAATGTTCCCGATAGTCCAGAACCGCGCCGGAGCTCTTGATCCGGTCTGCGGCATGCGTGTCGATCCAGATCACGCCGCCGGCCAATCTTCTTATCAAGGCCAGACCTACTATTTCTGCTCCACCGGCTGCAAAACAAAATTCGAAAATAATCCTGAGCGGTTTCTGCACCCTGGCGCGCAGCCGGAACCGATGCAGCCGGAGAACGCGGCGGCAGAGTACACCTGCCCCATGCATCCGGAAGTGCGGCAAATCGGTCCTGGATCGTGCCCGAAATGCGGAATGGCGCTCGAACCCGCGACATACACGCTGGAAACGCTGGAGGCGGCGGACCCGGAGTACCAATCGATGCTCCGGCGATTCTGGATCAGCGCTCCGCTCGCCGCCGCGCTGATCGCGATGATGTACTGGGGCGTCCATTCGCGCTGGTTGGAGTTCGCGCTCGCCACTCCCGTAGTCTTGTGGGCGGGATGGCCGATCTTCGAGCGCGGTTGGGCATCGCTCGTCAGCCGCAGCTTGAATATGTTCACGCTGATCGCGCTCGGCGCCGGAACAGCGTACTCCTACAGCGTCGTGGCCACGCTGGCTCCCGGGATCTTTCCGCCGTCGTTCCGCGATCACGCGGGTGTCGCTGTCTATTTTGAACCAGCCGCGGTGATCGTCGCGTTGGTTCTGCTCGGCCAGGTTTTGGAGTTGCGGGCGCGCGGCCAGACCAGCGGCGCCATCAAATCGCTTCTCGGCCTGTCGCCAAAGACCGCGCGACGCATCGAGCCGAATGGCTCCGAGTCGGACGTCCCGCTGGATCAGGTCCGCGTTCACGATCGGCTGCGCGTGCGCCCCGGGGAAAAAATTCCGGTGGATGGCGTGGTGTTGGATGGCGCCAGCTCTGTAGACGAGTCGATGCTCACGGGCGAGCCGATTCCAGTCGAAAAAACCAAGGGCGATAAAGTCACCGGCGGCACGCTGAATGGAGGCGGAGCGTTCGTAATGACGGCCGAGCGTGTTGGCTCGGGAACTCTGCTGGCACGCATAGTGAAGATGGTGAGCGAAGCCCAGCGTTCGCGTGCGCCGATCCAGCGGCTGGCCGATACGGTGGCTTCCTGGTTCGTCCCCGCGGTGATCCTGGCGGCTGCCATTACTTTCCTCGCGTGGGCTTTGTTCGGACCCCAACCACGCATGGCTTACGCGCTGCTGAACGCGGTCGCGGTACTCATCATCGCTTGTCCCTGCGCGCTCGGTCTCGCCACTCCCATGTCCATCATGGTGGCCACCGGCCGCGGCGCTCTTGCTGGCATTCTGATTCGCCAGGCCGAGGCGCTCCAGGTGTTGGAGAAGGTCGACACGCTGGTGATCGATAAAACCGGAACGCTGACCTTGGGAAAGCCCAAGCTGGTCCAGGCCGATGACAACGAAACGCTGCGCTTGGCGGCGAGTGTCGAACGCTTGAGCGAGCATCCGTTGGCCGCCGCAATTGTCGCCGGGGCATTCGGGCGAGGGCTTCGCTTATCCGACGCCCGCGATTTTCGCAATACGCCGGGGCAGGGAGTCAGTGCAGTGGTGGATGGCCATCGGGTCGAGATCGGGAACAGGCCATCGACTGAACAAGCGGCGCGCGCTCAGGAATTGCGGCAGGATGGTCAAACCGTAGTGTTTGTGAGCATCGACGGAAATCCAGTTGGTTTGCTCGGCGTCGCGGATCCTGTAAAGGAATCCGCGGCGGAAGCGATCACCGGGCTGCATCGCGCCGGCATCCGGATTGTCATGCTCACCGGCGACAATCGCGTGACCGCTGAAGTGGTTGCCCGCAAGTTGGGAATCGATGAAGTGCGAGCGGAAATAATGCCCGATGCGAAAGCCGATGTCGTCGCGCAACTCCAAGCCGAAGGCCGCACCGTTGCAATGGCCGGCGATGGAATTAACGACGCGCCTGCGTTGGCCCGGGCCCACGCCGGTATCGCGATGGGTACCGGAACCGACATCGCCATGGAAACTGCCTCAATTACGCTCGTAAAAGGCGATTTGCGCGGCATCGTTCGCGCGCGCGTACTCAGCCAGGCCACCATGCGTAACATCCGCCAGAATCTGTTCTTCGCATTTTTCTACAACATTGTGGGCGTGCCCCTGGCGGCCGGGATCTTGTATCCATTCTTCGGCGTCTTGTTAGGCCCGGTGATCGCGAGTGCGGCGATGACATTCAGCTCGGTGTCTGTGATCGCAAACGCACTGCGGCTGCGAAAGCTGGCGCTATGATCGACCTGCACACCCACACCAACGAATCCGATGGAACCTGCACGCCACTGGAACTGGTGGATCGTGCGCGTGCAATCGGTTTGGAAGCCTTGGGAATCTCCGATCACGACACCTTCGCCGGCTACGATCAGGCGGTGGAGCCCGCGCGCGCCTCTGGGCTCGACCTGGTGTGCGGCATTGAACTGAGTGTTCGCCTCATCGGCCGGCATCGCTCCATCCACATGCTGGCTTATTTTCTACGGCAACCTCCGCCGCTGGATTTCCGCGATTGGGTGAACGGGTTGATCGAGACACGCCGGGACCGGAATCGCCGATTAGTGGCCAAGTTGCAATCGATGGGTGTTCCGATTGAGCTTGCGGAGGTGGAGCGGATCGGGCGCACGCTGACTGGCCGTCCACACTTTGCGCGCTTGCTGATCCAAAAAGGCTATGCCGCCGACTATGACGATGCATTTCGCCGATATTTTGGCGAATCGGGTCCCGCTTTCGTCGAGCGTCACGGTCCGGCTATTGACGAAGCCTGTGCCAGAGTCTCCCAAGCCGGCGGACTCACCGTGCTGGCGCATCCGATTCGGTTGGGCATTTTGGATGTGGCAGCTGAAGATGCATTCATTCAGGATCTACGTGACGGCGGCTTGCGCGGCATCGAAGTTTATCACTCCGATCACGGCCCGGCGGATGTGGCGCGCTACTCCGCCATCGCGAAAAAGTACGATCTCGCGATCACCGGTGGATCCGATTTCCACGGCGACGCAAAGCCGGGTGTTTCGCTGGGAACAGGCCGGAACGGAAACTTGTCCATCCCCCGATCTCTGCTCGACGCGTTACGCGCGTAGCGCACCCTCATGGCGTGCCGCGTTCCCACTCTTGGGAACGCCTTCGACGCTGCACTACACTGTCAATATGTCCCTTTGGTTGAACGAAGCCGACGTACGCGCGTCCCTTTCCATGCCAGCTCTGATCGATGCCATGGAAACGGCGCTGGCCGCGTTCTCGGCTGGCAGCGTCAAGCAGCCCGTTCGAACCGTGATAGAAACACCCGGGGGATTTTTCGGAACCATGCCTGCTTATGCCGGCTCGATGCCTGCGATGGGCGCCAAACTCGTCACCGTTTTTCATGACAATCCAAAACATGGATTGACCACGCACCTTGCGACCATTCTGCTGCTCGATCCGGAGACCGGCGCACTACTCGCCGTGATGGATGGCCGCTACATCACCGAAGCCCGCACCGCGGCTGTTTCGGCTGTGGCCGCCCGCTATTTGGCCCGAGAAGATTCGTCCATTCTGGCTATTCTCGGTTCCGGCGTGCAGGCCCGCAGCCATTTGGAAGCGTTGTCGCAGGTCCGGAAGTTTTCCGAAGTCCGCTGCTGGAGCCCGTCCACTGCACATCTCAAAGCATTTGCCGCCGAATCGGAGGGACATCCGGTGCGCGCCGTCGAGAGTGCCGACGCAGCCACGCGCGGCGCCGATGTCATTGTGTTGGTAACTGCTTCGCCAACGCCGGTAATTCAAGATAATTGGGTGAAGCCGGGCGCCTGCGTGATCGGAGTGGGCGCCTGCCGGCCGAATCAACGCGAGATGGAGCCAGCCCTGGTTGCGCGCTCCCGTTTGATTGTGGATTCCCGCGCCGCCGCACTCAAAGAATCCGGCGACGTCGTTATGGCCATTGCGGAAGGGAAGTTCGGCGAAGATCACATTGCCGCGGAGCTTGGCCAAGTCATCGTGAACCCGAAGCTCGGTCGCCGCGATCCAAGCGAAATCACCGTCTTCAAATCCTTGGGGCTCGCCGTCGAAGATGTTGCGTCGGCCGATCTCGCCTATCGTCGAGCGAAGCAGTCAGAGCGAGGCATCGCTCTCACGTAAAAAAATGTCGAAATCCTACGATGTCATCGTAGTTGGCGCGGGTGTCTTCGGCGCTTGGACCGCGCATCATCTTTCTCGGTCCGGGCGTTCGGTTGCATTGCTTGACGCGTACGGCCCTGGCAACAACCGGTCGAGTTCCGGAGGAGAGACGCGCGTCCTGCGCATGAATTACCGCGAGCAGGAGATCTACACGCGCTGGTCGCTGGCTTCACTCCGGCAATGGATCGAACTTTTCAATTCAATCGGCCGGCCGGAACTCTTTCAAAAGACCGGTGTATTGTGGACGCCCGCTGCCAATGATCCTAGCACCCCTGGAACGCTGCGAACTATGGAGCGGTGTGGCGTGGTGTTTGAAACACTTTCGCAGGCCGATTGGACTCGACGATTTCCGCAGATCCATTACACGTCGGAACGCATAGGTGTGTTCGAGCCCGAAAGTGGATTGGCGCTCGCACGCCGCGCGGTGCAGGCTGTAGTCGAGGATGCAATTCGAAACGGCGTCGACTATCATCGAGAAGCCGCGCTGGCCACGAACGGACGCGAAATTCGTACGCAATCCGGC
>DATGIH010000223.1:0-3255 GCA_035295865.1 Bryobacteraceae bacterium | reverse complement strand
TATCGCCCCGATCGTTGCCGTGTCCATGCTCGATGGTGTGTTTTAGATAACGCTGGAACGTCACCGGATTGTCGCCATGCCAGCGATACAGGCAGTAGCGGCCGCCCGTGCGCTCGGCCGCTTGGATGAATGGCGCGCCATATTGGCGATGCGCGAACGCCACCGAGGAATCCTGGCCGCCGAAATCCCAGCTTCCCAGAATGTAATCTTCCGATCCCGTGCCGTTGATCAAAGGCTTCGACTCATCGTCCACAAAAATCATGTCGTCGCCCTCGCCCCACCAGCCGTCGGCGTTTTGCAGCACGCCCATCGTGATTCCCATCAAATGGCCCCTGCCGCGCGTTTCGGCGAATACGTAATTCTGCTCACCACTCGGATTCAGCTTGGCGGCGGGCCCTGTCACCGGCACGCATGGCGTCGCTTGCCGATACTGCGCGTGAAAATAGAGCGCGTCCGCCGGAAGCGCCGGCACAGTGAGATAGTCGATATTCGAATAGAACGCGCCGATCTGTTCCTTGCTTTCGTTAGTTACGGTGAAACGGGCCGATTTCTTGTACGGCATCGCGAAGTAGCAGTTCAGCGACTTGCCGGGCGAGCACGCCAGATACGCGGATTCGTAAATAAAATATTGCCCGAGATTCAATCCGAAGAAATCGCCAATGGGAGCTTCGACGCTTGGCTTCTCGTTGCCGTCCCAATATCCGCGTAGAACAATTTCCTTCAGATGATGATCGCTGCGCGCCGCGATGGTGAACCAGATGTGCGTGATGACGCCCGGTCCGGTGGCGTTGAAAATCTCGCGCACGCCTCCGCCTGCGATCGGCCAGTAGTCGCGATTTCCGCCCGTGGTGTCGTAGCTCGATTGTTTAAGCGACTTGTATGCTTGCGCGCGCGCATAGGCCGGAAGCCAGCCGTGCTCCCGATCCGTCCCAGTTTGCGCTTGCCCTTGCGGCGCCGCTGCTAACGCCATCCCGGATGCAGCCGTGAGGCCGCGAAGAAATCCCCGCCGATCATCGGTTCCATTTGCCATGAGGTACAGCCTATCATCATTCGATACAGTTTCCGAACCGCGACCGCAAAGGAGCGCTACCACGATGGTACGTTCGTGGTTGCGCTCCCTTGCGGTCGCGGTTCGGTAAGGGTTCATCCGGCTTGTCGAAAAATATCCGCAAGCCTCGCCGTGTTCTTTCTCAAATCAAAATCTTCAATTACACGCTGTCTTCCGGCACGGCCGATTTCCAAACGCAGTCCGGAATCATCCATCAAGCGGGCGATCGCGCGAGCCAATTCGTCCGCAACGCCGGGCGCTACCAACAATCCATCCACCGAATCGCGAATCAACTCCGGTATCCCCGTGATCCGCGTCGATACGCAGGGGATTTCCATTGCCATTGCCTCCATCAGGACTACCGGAATCCCCTCGGCGAAGCTCGGCAGGGCGAAAATGTCCGCCTGCTGATAAAACGCGCGCACCTGCTCGGCGTTCCGCCAGCCTTCGAAAATAATGTGTGCCGACAAACCGCGCTCGGCTACGGCCCGATCTAAAGCCCCGCGCTCGGGCCCATCGCCCACGAACCGCAACCGCACCGGACGGCCCTCGCGGACCAGCCGGTCCATCGCGGCCACGAGCATCTCCGGCCCTTTTACCGCCGTCAGCCGTCCGACGAAAAGAATCTCGAAGGGCGACGGATTTTCGCGAAACGGTCTCGGCGAATAGAGCGCCGGATCCACGCCGAGCCGAGCCACTTGAAACTTGGCCCACTCTGTGGGCTGTGAAAATTTCTGCAACTGTCTGCGCCCAAATTCGCTGATCGCGCACACGAGCCCGAACGCGCGGATCTTCTCCGCCAAATAAAAGCCGGCGGGATCGTCGAACTCCGCCGGACCGTGAATGGTCGCCGAAAGCTGCATTGGAGCGAGCCGCGCCGCGAGCAGTCCCACCGTCGTGGTGAAATGCATGTGCAAGCGGCTAAGTTTTTCGCGCTCCATCCAATCCACCACCACCGCCGCTTCCGCCAAGTACGCCAGATTGAAAAATGCCGTTCGCAAATTTCCGCGCGAAAGCCGGACAGCATAGAGCATCGCACGGAGGTATTGCAACGGCCTTTGAAAAAGCACCCGCAGATTTGTGCTCAGGATGCCGGCGACTCCGCGCGGCTTCACGTAAAACGTCGCAGCCGCTTCGTCGCGATCTTCCGGCGACATCGGATCCGCCGCGCGAATCGAAGCCACGGGAATGTCGAAGCCCATTTTCCGCAGCTCCTGAATCTCGCGCAGGATAAACGTGTGATTCACCGCCGGGTATTGACTTACCAGGTAGGCGATCCGGGGTTGCGGGTTCACTTCTCCGAACGCAGCGCCTCGATCTCTTTCAAAATCCCTTGCACGGTAGCGTTCACCATAATCTCGCCTTTCTTCCTTGTGGCCAGCGTCGCGTCGCCATAAATTCCGGATGCCGAGTAGACGCCTTCGCCATTCGGATTGCGCGTCAAGCCGCGCTTATCCGATGGATGGTAGTCCTTAACGGCTTTCTTCATGTCTACCGTTTCCGGCGCGATGAACAGCATCATCGAAGTTTCAATTTCATCCGCGTGCGTGCCACCTTCTTCCTGCTTGATCTGCTTTTCAGCGGATTCGGCCACCGTCAGGATATCGGTAAATCGGAACTGAAGGCCATCCTGCGCGAGTACTTCTTGAGTGAGCCGCAGAGCTCGGATCGTAGAAACGCCGGTGTTCAACGCATAAAACTTCTTGGGACCATAGCGCGCCAGACTCCGGCAAATATCCACCATGAGATCGCGCGCGGTCTCGATGCGCAGCGTCGTGGATCCCGGATACTCGCCAAATGCGGGATAGAAATGATAATTGACCGTCGGCGCCACCACTACGTTCGCGTTCTTCAGCACCTCGCGCGTCAGATACTGCGCGATCAGAAAATCGTTTTTCAGTTTGAGATGCGGCCCGTGCTCTTTGGACTCGGCGCCGATCGGAATCACCACAATCGTATCCGGCTTCAGAACTTTCTCCGCTTCCTGCCACGTAAGATCCTCGAGCAGGATGCCTTTGTTTTGCGCTCCGGCGCCTATCGCAAGCGTCAGAAGCGCAGCCAGCCGCGCGATCCGCATCTCCACACCATACTACTTTCCAGTGGGACCAGCCCCGGGCTTGTCAGACGAGTGGGAGCTTGCCCCACTTCTTTTATAAGCCTCATCAAAAATTTGGATGCACCCGCCGTCCGGATTGCGCTACTGTAGA
>DATGIH010000222.1:0-9320 GCA_035295865.1 Bryobacteraceae bacterium | reverse complement strand
CCGGTCGGCGTCACCCAAAGCTCTTCGGAGGTGGCCAGCGGAATGTCCTGCTCGGTTCCATCGTCATTCTCGCCCTTCAGCCATCGCCCAAACCAACGGTAAGCCGCTTCACGGCGCTCCTTGTTGTAGCCGTGTCCATCGTCCACTTCCACTTTTTGCAACTTGTCCGCGACTCCCAGCTTGTCGTACATCGCATGCGATTCGGCGAAGGTTTCGCGAACTCCACCGATCGGAAAGAAATCGCGGATCGCCGATAGCACCAGAAAAGGTTTCGGCGCAAAGCTATAAATGAAATCCGGAAAGTCCATGTTGTTACCGAGCCAACCCGGAAAGACCTGCTCGGCATCCTGCGGACCCAACGCGTCCAGAAGTACCCGCCACGAATTGATGTAGCAGGAGGGCGCGGCAACCTGAAGGCGATCGTCCAGCGCGGAAAGATAAGTGGTGTGTGTTCCGCCGCCCGAATTGCCCGTCACCCCGACGCGCTTCGCATCGACTTCCGGGCGGGATAAGAGATAATCCAACGCACGAATGCCATCCCAAATGGTGTAGCGCGCAAGCGCGTCGCCGATTAGCATACACTGCGCGCCCAACTCGGTGTGCTCCACCGTGGAAGCGAAGAATTTCGAATCGTTCCAATCCGGATCGAAGAACTGCATGCGCTCTTCCTGTCCCAACGGATCCCAGGCGAGAGCTACGTAGCCTCGGCGCGCGAAAGATCCGAGCACTTGCTGCCAGGCAAAATGCGATTTCCCGCCCAGTTCATGTCCCAGTGGAAAGAGAATCGCTGGATAGGGCGCCGAACCTTTCTTAGGAAGATACAAATTCGCCGTCACGTAAAAGTGTGGCTGGCTTTCAAAAACAATCTTCTCGATTTTGTAGTCACCGCGATCCAGCGTGCCCGTTACGCGCGCATTGAGCGGTGTGCGATCCGGGAAGCCGCCGATGGCTTTGAGAATCGTGGCTCGCGTCAGCCTTCGCCGCTCCGCGATCCCATCCAATGTCGAAATCTTCGCTACGACTTCCGCACGCTGGCGAAGATGATCGTTTACTTCATCGGCGAGGCGAGCCGGCAGCATCCTGCGGATATTGTGGAACTGGTCCAAGGCCGCGAGGAAGTCGAGCTCGGATTTCTCTTGCGCTTGAATCGTCCACGGCACAAGTGCGATCGACGCGAAAACAACGAGTTGACACTTGAGAGCCATCGAGCGCAGAATACACCCTTCGAGAGGTGAACCTCAAATGACTTTCTTGCAGCGGATGACTTACTTGCGACGCGCCTGCTACCTCGCGCTGCTGATCCCGGTGTCGTCCGAAGCCGCATCGCTTCCCTCTCGCTACTACCAACTGATGGAGGCCGGCTGCGCGAGCGTTGAGAAACATCTTAATGAACTTCCGAATGCCGATCTCAAAACCATCGAACAGGCTCCCGAGCATCACACCGGTTCCTCGCTTGAAATCTCATGGGCGCATTTCGGATACTCCATCCTTCCGCCGGCGCTTCTCTATGCGAAGCGGCATCCGGCAAACGCGCGCTATCACGATCCCAAGATGCTCGCGCTCGCCATCCGCATCGGGGATCTGCTCGCGGCGGCCGACGAGAAAGATGAATTCGAACCCCGATTAGATAGCGACTGGGATACTTACACGTGGCTCGAAGCGTATCGCCTGCTCGAGCCGGATTTGGGAGAAGCGCGCAAGAAGCGCTGGGAACGCGCGATCGTACGCAACGCGTCGCTGCTGGTTGCCAACGCCATCGATCGGTTGGACGCGCCCTGGTATCAGACGCCCTACATCCTGACTTCACCGAATCATTACGCGCAGTGGGCTTCGCTCCTGATGCTCACCGGTCGTACGTTTGGAAATCAGGAGTGGGAGAAGCTTGGCGCTCGAATTCTGAAACGCTTCGCGGTCACAGAACAATCCACGGACGGCTACTGGGGCGAACACAATAGCTCCGGCCCAACCACCGGCTACAACCATCTCACTCTGCAAAGTGTCGCGTTGTACTGGGAGCTCACGCACGATCCGGACGCGCTACCGGCGCTTCGCCGCGCGACGACATTCCACGAGAACTTCACGTTTTTGGACGGCACGCCCGTGGACGTGATCAACGACCGCAACCGCCACTGGGCAACGTCCTCCTGGGCGCACTTCGTCTTTTCGAATTTCGCGGACGGCCGCGGTTACGCCGAATATCTTGCGAACTTTTTCGAGCCGGAACATCTCACCATGAATCTGTTAGGACGCATCGCGCAGGATGCGCTCTATTATCATGAAGGCCCCACCGAGCCGCCGCCGCAGAGCCTGCCTGAATACCATTTCCAGATGAGCATCCCAGCGGGAATTCGAAAAACCGGTCCGTGGCAGGTGGCTCTGTCCGGAATCATGAGCACGCAGGCGATCAATAATCAATACTATTTGGACCGCGAAGGCAACGTCAGCGTGTTTCATAAGAACGCCGGATTGATCGTTACCGGCGCCGGATCGAAACGCCAGCCCGAACTGGCAACGTTTTCGCAAACCGCCGCCGGGCAAACGACGTTCCTGCCGATCAGCACGCGGTTGCAGATGGGTGATCGCGAAGATCGGCTATCGCTCGGCTACAACACATTCTTCAGTGATTTGTATGTCCCCAAGCCGTCCGAAAACGAACTCGCGCTTCACTTCAAAATCATAGAGAGGTCCGGCCCCACCGAGAATGGAAAGCTCACGCTGCAGTTGGTACTCAAGGCAGGCGAAGTTTTAGAAACCGGCGCCGGGAAGAAAATCACGCTCGGTCCTGATCGAGTGGAACTCAGTCCGGCCGATCTGGGCGGATCGATTCGCCATCACGGATGGAACATGCGCATTGACCCCACCGCTCGATTGGTTTGGCCGGTGTATCCCTTCAATCCGTATGCGAACAGTCCGGAGACCAGCATCGAGTGGGCCGTCGGCACTCTTTCCGTGGATCTGCATCCGGTCAAACCGGCAGATCCTGCAATCCGGCATCGTGCCCAGGATCTCGATTTCGTAATTTCAGTAGGCGATCGTCAGTGAATTGCAGCGCTCCAAACCAGGCGCGTCGATTTCATACGACGCGACGTTCGAGCGAAAATCACCGCGAGTGAGGCGCTGTGTATGAATGCGCTCGCCGGCGACGGTCTGATAGCGATAAATCACGGTTACCGGCCGTGTGATCGCGGACGCGTCGCGAACCTGAAAGCGCATTTTGTTCCGTCCGGAAAAAAGTTGCGGAATGGACATGATGCCGTTCTCGAAATACGCCTCCACTTCCATTGTGTTTAAAGCGCCCGCCGCGCCGCGAATTTGAAAACGATAGACACCCTTTACCTGCGTCAGCGTCCCTGAGCTCACCCTCACCCAATCCGACCAGCCATCCGGCTCCGCCTCACTGGACGCCTTCGCGCGCAGTGTCCGAATTTCGAGCGTCGCGTCCGTCTTGATTGATCCATCCACCAGAACAAACGGACTGTAGATGTCGATCATTCCAGTTTTCACCGCAGCTGCATCCGGCCGGTATGAAATCTTCCCCCAGGCTTGGCCGATCGTCCGCCCGCCGCTAACATCGTGGTTGTAGCCTTCGTCCTTTGGAACGGTTGTCAGATATGGTTTTGCTTTTTGATAGTTCGGATCGTACTTCGGCCAGTTGCCGTCCAGCATGGTCTCCGTGACCCGATAAAAACGCCCGCTCGGCAAGAAAGCTTCTTCGCGCTGGGTGTGCGATCCAGAGGGCACGTAGAACTTCCGCGCACTGTTGTCCCAATGGCGCTCGATCGTCATGCCCGGCAGCAACTGAAAATCCATGTCGTGAAAATGCGTGCCCGGTTGATATTGGCGATTTCCGAACACCGTTTCTTTTGGCTTACCCGCCGCATTCCATTGGTCTTCCGTTTCGTAATACGCCGGTTGGATCAACTGCGCGCGCTGCCATTCCAAACCGAAATATTCAAAGAACGGTGCGCTCCGATTGCGATACCTTTTGTTCTTCCCGATGTTGTCGTGGATCTCCGGCCAATCGAGAATCCGTGCATCGGGTGCGTCGTGATCAATCAGGTAATAACCGTAACGCGGATCAAACGCGCCATAGTGCCCATCCAGGCGCAGCCGATACAATGTGTGGTAACCGCCATCTTGGTGCTGTAACACCACTCGCTCAGCCGCACTCGGATCGTGCTTGAATTCGGTCCACGCCGCCTCCGCGATGCGGCTTGTGGTATCGCAGTATCCCCAGCCATAGACGAACAAATTCTTGTGCGCATCGGTAACATATTTTTCCTTGCCGCCATCTCCTTCCCACGCTTGAATCATTCCGCCTGTTGCCATGCGCGAAAAAAGCCGCAGCCAATGAAAGAAAGCGATCGCTTGCGTTGTTTCGGATGCGTGCTCCACGCCTTCCAATCGCATCACGTCCCTGGTCCAACCTTCGAGTGTGGTGCATTGCGGCCAACGTTCACTGACTACAAGCGGACCAGTAACAACTCGGGTTTGAGCCGAGAGCAACGTTGCGGCGAAAAAGAAAAGCGGCCAGCGAACTTTCATTTATAATCGGGTTACCTTATGAAGCTCAGCGCGGCATGGTTTCTCTGTGGTGTGTGGATGCAGGCGCAAACTGCGCCTCCCAAGCTGATCGATTGCCATGTCCATCACAACGGGCAGAAGTCGTTCCTGGATCAGCTTACCGCGAAGATGCAGGATGTCGACGGCTTGGCGTTGTTGATCACGGCGCCCAACGATGTCAAAGATGTCACGGCGGCGGCCGCCGCACATCCCGGGCGCTTGCTTGGAATCGGCGAATTGAAGCTGGACGATCCGAAAGCACTGGTGCTGGTGGATCGATTCCACGCCGCTGGATTTCGCGGACTCGGAGAACTCACCGGGCCGCAATATCGCTACGATGATCCCCGCTACTGGCCCATCTACGAACGCGCAGACAAGTACGGAATGATCGTGCTCTTTCATACCGGCATCGTGAATCGAACCGACCCGAACACTCCTTCCGGCGTCAGCTCGGACCGTATGCGCGCCGCAACCCTCGACTTGATCGCGCGAAAGTTTCCCAAGCTGAAGATCATCGGCGCGCATCTGGGAAATCCGGATTATGCGTGGGCTGCTGAGATTGCCCGCTGGAATCCCAACGTCTGGTGGGACGTTTCCGGTTCTACGCTGATTAAGAAGCAGCGCGATTACCGTTCGTTTAGCGACATTTTCTGGTGGTCGGCCGCCTCCACGGCGCATAGTCCTAAGAATGCGGCCAGCGCATTTGAAAAACTCGTGTTTGGTTCCGACGTTTTCGACGGAGATATGGCGGAATTTGATCGCGCGCTCGACCGCTACCATCGCATGCTGGATGAATGCGCAGTCCCGTCCGAGGCGCAACAGAATATCTTCGCAGGCACGCTGTGGCGGATTCTCAACGCACAATGAACTATTTGCATTCAAAAATCAGCGCTTGGTTCTCAATTTTGGCGTTCGCTGGAATATCGATGGAATAAGAATGACTGTGGGCTCCGGCCGCGATCCGCTCCGTATGTGTCTTCGGTACGTGGTCTTCCTTCCACACGTGCGTGACAGCAATCGCCGAGGAACTGGGACCACCGGATTGCTCGAGAGCCAAGCGAAAACTATCGACAGCCAAACCGCGGATCTGATAGCGCACGTAGATCTCAGAAGCATTCGAAACGTCCGCGTGCCGATCCACCTCAGGCCAGCGCAACACGCGATCGATGGCGATCCCATCCTTCCATTTCAAATGCGGATCGTATTCCCAGAGTGTCTGGAAAGGACCATCCGCGGATGTGCTCCAGGCAATCGATGCGGCGGCATCCGCGGATGAGATAGCTTGAACTCTGCGCACTTCGGCGGTGAATTTATCCGGAGCGAGGCCGTCGCTGAGGTCCAGAAAGCGCGCTCCAGCATCCACGCTTGCCGCAGGGCCGTGCATACGGAATAGAAGTTCACCCGATCTCTCCGCGGCCGGAACCCAGTAGCCCTGAGCGCCATCCGAAACATAGCGCGCGTTGGTAACGCGGAACGGCTCACTTGAAATCTCGCGGCGAACCCGCGCCGGCCCCGCAGTGTAACGCAAATCATTGTGACCCGGAGCCAGCGCAGGAAGCGTGCGCGGGTTCAGTTGAATCCGAGTTCGCAACAAGCCGCTCCGCAATTCCGCGCCTGTGCTCTTAGTCAGCCGCAAAAGATAGTTGTACTTTCCGCTGACCGCAGTGCGGCGGCCATGCTCCGAGCGGATCAGAACCTTCGGTTCCACTCCCCATGTTCCGTGATGCGGCCCGCGCAGCACACCTGCTTCCTCCCAGGTTCGGCCATCATCCGTGGATGTCGCGAGTGTGAGAGTCTTACCAGCCGCCAACACCGCGTCAAACTCAAATCGCGCATCCACGATCACGTAAGGACTGCGCACTTCGAAGATCTGCGTATCATCGCTCGCAATCGGCAGGCGATATTCCAGCGCGCCCGTCGCCCACATCCGATCGTCTTTCTGGCTGCGCGGCCCATCTGCGGTCTTGATGTGATATTCCGCAATTTCCTGGGGGAACTCCTCCCACGCGTTGCCGGTGAATTTGTATGGCAAGTAGTAATCGCCCGCGGATTCCGGTGCGAAATAGCGGATCAACCGCTCGCCCGGCCGCAATTCGAAGCTCATTTTATGACCCTGCGGCGCTCGCTCGAAGGGAAAGAGCCGGTTGTCGGAAGTTGTCGTGAACAGCTCCGCCAGCCCATCGATGGCCGCTTCTCGAACATCCGCCGGATACCATGGCGCTTCCACCGCTTCCTCATCCACTTCCTTTGGACCCTTCAGCTTCGACAAAATGATGTTGCCGTCCTGCTCGATCTGGTGTACCGATGCCACCGGCAACTTCATCGGAGAACCGCGGCCAACCGCGTTGTATCCCATCATGTCGGAATCATAGTAATGGTACGCGCCGTCGTAATAAACCTCCGCGACCGTGTGCCCAGTCAGAAACCACACGCGCGCGTCTTCGAATCCACCCGCCTTCCACACCGCTTCTAGCACCGGCGCGATGTGATAACACAGCCCGAATCCGTAACTGTTGAGCAGCTTCAGCGGATCCAGCACTTCGCCCGCTGGTTCTTCGTAAGCCCAACCTGCGATGTGATACCAGAATCCTGGCTTCACGAATCGCCCGTCCGTCAGAAAGAATCGCCAGACGGCTTCGGCCCGCTCGCGCGGAGTGTGTGCGTGCGCTTGCGTGTAGATGTCCTCGGCCAACGCGTGCAAATCCGATGCATCCGGCTGTCCATTCAGTAGAACCTTTGGAGAATAAACCTGTGCGAGCGCGGAACTGACGAACAATGCCGCTGCCAGGAGCCGGCGCATCAAACCACACCACACCAGCGGCATACGAAGAGCAGCAAAGTTTTTGCGGCGGTGACCACGGAGTCCAGCTCGACGTATTCATCGGCTGCGTGCGTGCTTCCCCCGCGAGGTCCCCACAACACCGCCGGGATTCCAAACTCATGAAACACGTAAAGATCGCACGGGCCTTCGATCCCCACCACCGGCGGAGCCGCACCCAGAACGCCAGCGGCGCAGGACGACAATTCCGTCACCACCGCGAGCGACGGATCGATCGCTGATCCAGGTAGCCACCGGATGGGAAATTCAACGGTAGGCTTTCGCTGGAACAAATGCGGCGCGGAATTCATCATCTGCTCGAACCACTCGAAGAATTCGCGCTCCACATTCTTGCGAGTTTCGCCGGGCATCAACTGCCAATAGAGTTCCACTTTGCACTCCTCGGGCGTCGTAATCGGCTCGCTCGTTCCCCACGGCGCGGTGAAGATCTTTGTTACCGATACCGGTACGGGATCGGGATGACCAGCGTATAGAGGATGCGGTTTTGTACGCCGGCGCCGTTCGGCGGCGAACTTCGGCAGTTCCGATAAGAAATGCGTCACCTGCTCCACCACGCCCGCAGGGTACGCGCCCTCACTCAGCACCCCTCCAGTGCCGGAAAACGTGATGTGCGCGGTGCGTCCGCCTCGTTGCGCCGCGCAGATTCGCAAAAACGACGGCTCGGTGATCACCGCCGCATCCGCCACATATCCGCGAACGCGGCCGGCGAGAGTTCCGTTCACACCGCCGAACTCTTCGTCCACTACGGTCTCGATGCTCAAATCGCCGGCCAGCTTCACCTCGAGTTCGCGCAGCGCTTGCGCCGCGAACAGGTTCATGGCGATTCCGGCTTTCATGTCGTTCGCGCCGCGTCCATAAAGACAATTGCCTTCAATCGCACCACCGAAGGCATCGCGCGTCCATGGTTGCGTGCCGCGTGGGACGGTGTCCATGTGGCCGGAAAGAATCAGCGAACGTCCACCGCCCGCGCCCTTTCGCCGCGCACCGAGATTGGGCCGGCCGGCGTACTCTCTGCCCTCTACATATAAAGGATGCGCGTCGAGGCCGGCAACGTCTGGCAGCATATAAAGTTCCGGCTTCCAGCCCGCGTCTCGCAATAGGGAAGCGGCGTACTTTTGGCAATCGCCTTCGTTCCCGCGCGGCGGCTTGTTCTCCGAATTGATCCGCACCAGATCGCCGATCAGCTGAAACAGCCGTGCGCTATGCTGCTCAACATATTCGACGATTCGTTCTTCCATTACTTCGCCGGTGGCGCGCATCAGTTGGCCTCCTGCAGGCTGCTCAGCGAACGCGGTGGAATCCGGAATCCGCGAGTGATGATCGCCAGGTAAACAAGGCCAAGCGCCAGCCATCCGAATCCAGCCACGCGCGCCTTCGTGCTTAGGTTCAGCCACACATAGAAACAAACGGCGGCGCCCAGTAGTGGAAAAATGAGGTTCGTAAAGATAGCCATTCCGCCGCGCCGGCGCAAGCGCATATAAAAATGGAAGACGACGCTAAGATTCACCAGGATGAATCCCACGAACGCGCCGAAATTGAGCAACTCAACCGCAAGTTGGAAATGCAGCAGCAGCGACCCAGCCAGCGACACTGCGCCCATGAGGTAAACGCTGCGCGAAGGTGTGGAGTAACGCGGATCCACATGCGCGAACACGCGGCTCGAAATCACGCCATCACGGCCCATTCCCAGCAGCAATCGCGATGCGCCCGCTTGGCCCGTGAGCGCGCTCGCCAGGCCCGCCACCAAAAGAATGAACGTGAGGAATCCCAACATCCATGCCCCGCCGGCTCTTTGTCCGATATCCAAAATCACGGTCTCGGACTCGGGATAAGAATTGAAATCCGGCCACACCAGCGCCGCCAAATAAACCGTGGCGACACAGAACAAAGTTTGAATCACGCACACCAGCACCGTTGC
>DATGIH010000221.1:0-2593 GCA_035295865.1 Bryobacteraceae bacterium | reverse complement strand
ACGGTGCCTGTAGCGCGAACGGTCTTGAGGGGCGGGGGGTTCGTGGGTTCGTTTTGCAGTTTCTCCGGGGTGGGCGCGACGGTAGCGGCGTGCGTGGGCTGGACAATGCTTTGGCCGCATCCATTGCAAAGGAGCGCTGCGGCAACCGCTGGGACGATAGAGATCCAGCGTTGCTCGCGCCAGCGCCCGGTCAGGAACCGAAGAAAGGGCATAATGGTCGAACGGATGTCTCTTTAGACGTATGAACTTGTAGTAATGTTTATGATACCGCGTTATATTCTCACAACGTAAGCGGCGTAACAGTTTTATGGCGGCTCCTGGGGGAGCCGCGCGGACCAGGGGGTCCGCCCTACTCCCAGCGGAGGGCGATCATCGGCTCCACCCGGGTCGCTTTACGGGCCGGGATGTATCCGGCTAGAAGGGCGACGGCGCCGATTCCGATGGCTGCGGCGGCGATGGTGAACGGGTCGTTAGGCTCGATTCCGTAGAGTTGGGATTTCACCATTCTGGTTAAGGCCCAGGCTGCGGGAAGCGCGACGGCGATCCCGATTGCGGCCAGCAGCACCACGTCCTTCATCACGAGCCACAGCACGTCCGTGATGCCTGCGCCGAGCGCCATGCGGACACCGATTTCGCGAGTCCGCTGCGCGACCATGTAAGCCATGACGCCGTAGAGACCGATCGCGGCCAAAACGGTTGCGAGGATTCCAAAGCCGGTGGAGAGCGATGCAACCAAGCGCTCGGTGATCAACGATTCTTCCATCTGCGTTTCTAAAGTTTTCATCTGGAACACGGGAAGATTGGGATCCAGATTGTTGACCACTTGGCGGATGCTCGAAAACGCCTGCTCCGGTTGGCGCGTGGTGCGGACGTAGGCGTACATGCCGATCACGAAGTCCATTTGATGATAAGGCCGGTAGACTTCGAGAGGAACCTCGTCGCGCATGTTTTCATACTTGGTGTCGCGCACTACGCCTACGATTTCGATGTTGAGCTTGGTGCCCGGATCGCCGCCCATTCCGATGTGGCGGCCGAGCGCAAGGCCGTCCTTGAAGTAGCGCCGCGCGAATTTTTCGTTGACGATGGCGACTTCGGGAGCGCCTTTGCCGTCCGTCATGCGGAAATCGCGGCCCATCAGAACCGGGATGTTCATGGTCTTGAAGTAATCGGGCGAGATGAACTGCATGTGCGGGTCGGGCGTTTCGGTGGGCTTGTGCTGGAAGCCTTCTACGGCCATGCTGCTGTCCCACTCGTTGTCGGCGAGTACAGGCATCACAGCCAAGCCGGATGACTCCACGCCTGGAATCGCATCCAGGTTGTCGCGCAACTGGCGGTAAAATTCCAAGCTGCGCTCCGGTTTGTAGCCGTTCATCGGAGGATCCATCGCGAACCCAATCAGATTCGCGGTGGTGAAGCCGGGG
The DNA here is from genome assembly GCA_035295865.1 of Bryobacteraceae bacterium. Classification (GTDB taxonomy): domain Bacteria; phylum Acidobacteriota; class Terriglobia; order Bryobacterales; family Bryobacteraceae; genus Palsa-89. Next base: position 1,172 of record DATGIH010000221.1, on the reverse strand, counting down.
TCGAGGTCTTTTAGATTTTTCAAGCTGCGGATGAACAATCCCGCGCCGATCAACAACAGGAGCGAAAGCGTCACTTGACCGACCACCAGCGCCTTGCGCAGCGCGACGGCATGCCCGCCGACGATGGAACCGACTTGATCCTTCAAAGTCCCGGCGAGCTTGGGACGCGTGGATTGGAGCGCGGGCACTAAGCCGAAAATGACTCCGGTCAAAACCGAAACGCTCAGGTTAAAGAGCAGGATTCGCCAGTCCGGAGTGGTGGAGAGGATGAGCGGGGAATCGCCGCGCGGCAAAAAGTTGAGCAAAGCACGATCCATCCAGATGGCGAGCGCGAGCCCGGCGGCGCCGCCTGCAAGCGATAGCATGAGGCTTTCGACTAGAAGCTGCGAGATGATTCTCGAACGGCTGGCTCCCAAAGCCAGGCGAACGGCTATTTCCTTCTGCCGCGCGGTGGCGCGGGCGATCAACAGATTCGCGACGTTGGCGCAGGCGATCAAGAGAACGAGTCCGACCACGGCGGTCAGAACCAGCAACGGGCTCTTGAACCGGCGTCGCAGTTCCGAATCGCCTTTGGATGCCGGGAGCAGATCAAGCCACATGGTGAGGAATCGCTGGCGGGTCTCGGGCGCGGCGCGCGCGAAATCCTTTTCGCGGACTTCCATTTCGAGCGTCTGGTGAAAGAACGGCTGCAAGCTGGCTTTGGCCTGCGTTAGCGTGACGCCGGGTTTCATCCGCGCCACGACGTTGACCCAGCGGCCGCGCCGATTTTTCAAGCTGTAGAACTCGGCGAACTGCGGGCTCATCTGCGCTTCCATCAGGATCGGGATGCGAATTTGAGGAGATGACGACGGGTCGAGCCCATCGAAACCCGCCTGGCTGACGCCGATGATGGTCAGCGGATATCCGTCGACGAGCAGTCTTTTGCCGATCACGTCTGGACGTCCGCCGAATCGGCTGAGCCAGTAGCGATAGCTGAGCACCGCGTAGGGATGGCCGCCCTCGACTTTGTCGTCCTCCGGATCGAAGACGCGGCCAAGTGCGGCGTTCACGCCGAGCACCGGGAAATAGGTTCCCGAGACGAGTTCGCCATCCACGCGCTCAGTCTTGCCTTCGGAGCTCACGCTGAGCGACGTGTTCCAGCGGCAGAGCATCCCGCTGAAGACTTCGTTGTG
>DATGIH010000220.1:0-8914 GCA_035295865.1 Bryobacteraceae bacterium | reverse complement strand
ATCTGCTGGCGTATATCGCTAGCCGATCTCGTGCGCAGGGGTGGATCTCGGCGGCCGGTGTAGCGCTGCTTTCGCCGGCGCTGATGTTCATGGACAATTTCCGCGTCGATAGTCCTTTCTGGGTTCCGCAGCGGCTGCACGTGCTCGCGGTTTACGGCGAAGGGCCACACATTTCGTCCTTGTCGATTCTCGGATTTGCGCTCGCGGCCTGCTTTGTCTCGCTGCGTTCCTGGCGTCCACGCGTTCTTGTTCTCGCGGGGGTTTTGTGTGCGGCGGTGGTCGCCACCAACTTCTATGGAGCTACCGCACTCGCGCTCCTGTTTCCGATTCTCACCTGGGCCACCTGGCTGGAAGTTCGGAGCACCCGCGTATGGCTGCGCGCGGCGGGAATCGCTGCGCTGGCGTATGGACTTTGCGCTTTTTGGTTGACGCCCTCCTACCTCCGGATCACTCGGCTCGACATGAAATGGGTGGCCGATCCATCGAAACCGTCTTCAGTTGCAATCGCGGCCGGATGCGTTGTCTTGTTTTGCGCGCTGACATTCCTGATCGCCAAGCGCCGAGGTGCGAAAGCTTGGCCCGTGTTTCTTGTTGGAGCGGCCGCGTCCACTTCGATTTATGTTTTAGGCGCGCATTTCCTCGATCTCCGCGTCACCGGAGACGCGAACCGGTTAGCGCCGGAAATGGATCTTGCACTGATCCTGCTATTTGCATTCTGCATCGCGAAATGTTGGCGCCGTCATTTGGCGCTCCGCGTTGCCGCCATCGCGCTGATGTGCGCCGCGTGCTATCCGGCCTGGCAATATCTGTCGAACCGGAAATCGCAGCTGCATCGCGCCGAACGGGTCGAGTCGCGTCCAGAATTTGAAGTTTCCAAATGGATGACGGAAAATCTTCCGAACGCTCGCGGTTTTGCGACAGGCTCCATTCGCTATTGGTACAACGCCTGGTACGACAATGAGCAGCTTTACGGAGGGTCAAACCAGGGATTGCTGCACCAGTTGCTTCCGGCAGCCTACTGGCAGATCACGCAAGGCGAACGTGCAGACATTGCGGTCGCATGGCTTCAGGCGCTGGGCGTGGATGCTGTCATTGTTCCCAACAGCAGGTCGGAAGAAATCTATCACGACTACTCGCATCCTGACAAATTCCGTGGTGTGCTGCAGGCGCTTTACAACGACCAAAAAGGGAACATGATCTATGCGGTGCCTCGGCGCTTTCCTGGCAAGGCACGCGTGGTTGACCGAGCGGCCCTATTGGCTATCGGTCCGCCGCGCACCGGAGACGATCTTGAAACTCTGGCGCGGTACTTTTTGGTAGTTGAGCATGGCCCGGATTCTGCCCCCTCCGTTAACTGGCACGGATACGAGGGTTTCGACGTGACGTCCACCGTGTCGCCGAGCCAGGCTTTGTTGGTTCAGGAAACGTATGATCCGGCGTGGCACGCTTATCTTGACGGAAAGCCGCTACACATCGATCGCGACGCATTCGGCTTCATGCTGATCGCACCTCCGCCCGGAACCCACGCCATCACATTTCGTTTCGAGACTCCGCTCGAAAATCGCATCGGCTGGATAATCGCGGCGCTGACCTCCATACTGGTGTTGATAGTCCCGATGCGCGGTCTTTTTCGTAAACCTCTTCAGCCGAAGCCGCCTGACCCCCCGCTGCCGGTTCCACCGGAGCCGTTTGATCCAGCGCGCCTGCACCAAGCCGAACAAGCCCTGCGCGATCTTCAAATGCCAGACCCCGGCGCGAAAACGTACCTTGAAAAACACATTCCGCGCCTCGCTCGCACTCTGGCGCTGGTTCCCCCGCCGCAAAATACCGGACGCGTCCTGGAACTCGGATGCTACATGCAGATGACGCCACTGCTCGATCGACTGTGTGGTTATCGCGAAGTGCGTGGCGCGTACTACGGCGCTTTGGGCCGAACCGACCGCAAGACCGTTCCCTTCCCGGATCGGGAATTCTCCTGCGACGTGGATTGCTTCGACGCCGAGCGTGACCGCTTTCCTTATCCGGATGGCCATTTCGATTTGGTGGTGGCCGCCGAAATTATCGAGCATCTGACGTACGACCCGATGCATTTGCTGGTGGAAGCGCGCCGCGTGCTCGCCGACAACGGCTATCTGCTCGTTAGCACGCCGAACGTCGGCAGCATCACCAGCGTCGCGAAGACACTGGATGGCCGGGACAATCCGCAAATTTTCTTCCTGTACAAGCGCCCGTCGGAAACCGAAGCTCCGGAAATCGGGCACGTTCGCGAATACACGGCTCACGAACTCGGTGAAGCGGTGAAAGCGGCCGGTTTTGAGATCATTCAGTTGTTCACGACATTCATCGAAGAATATTCTTCGCACCAGCCGCTGCTCAAGCTGCTCGCAGAGCACGGCTACAGCACGGAAAATCGCGGCGAGCAGTCCTGGTGTCTCGCCAGGAAACGCGCCGGCCTTCCGGTCGACCGCTATCCTTACTTCATCTACAGCAGCTAGAGGTGCGTTATATTTTGAATTTGGTGTTACGGTTTCTTTTCGGTTCGATTACTGCTGCCGCCCTCCTTGCGCAACCGAGCGTCGTCACCTATCACAACGACAACTCACGTACCGGACTGAATCCCGAAGAAACTCTTCTGGCGCCAGCCAACGTGAAGGCCGGGCTCTTCGGAAAACGTTACTACTTACCCGTGGATGGCGCCGTTTATGCGCAGCCGTTGTATCTTCCGAGAGTGAACATTCCGGGCAGAGGCTTTCGTAATCTGCTATTCGTCGCGACTGCGCATGATAGCCTCTATGCCTTTGACGCGGACGACGAATCGCCCACCGGCGCTACGCCTCTCTGGAAGACCAGCTTTTTAAACGACTCCGCTACAACCGTTTCTTCCTCGGATGTGGGCTGCAACGTGATTCCGGAACTCGGCATCATCGGAACGCCTGTGATCGATGCGGTTGCCGGAACTATTTATCTGATCGCGCACACGAAAGAGAATGGCAATCAGTTCGTGTATCGGCTGCACAGTTTAAATGTAGCGACCGGTGGTGAGCGGCCCGGAAGTCCTGTCATAATTCAGCCGGACGGATTTGTTCCGCTCCTGCATAAGCAACGAGCTGCCCTTTTGCTTTCGAACGGCGTGGTCTACTCCCCTTGGTCCGGTCATTGCGACACAGGAACGTATCACGGCTACATCCTGGCTCACGATGCAAAGACGCTGAAGCAGCTTGCTGTTTTTAACGCCACACCGGACGATAGCGGCGCTTCTTTTTGGAATGGCGGCGCTGGCCCCGCCGCTGACGCGAAAGGCAACCTCTTCGCGGTTTCAGCCAATGGCGATCCCGATGGAAACATCGCCGCCGCCAAATTCGATGAATCCGTTTTGCGGTTGACTCCGGCTCCGCAGCTCTCCGTCGTGGATTTATTTACGCCGTTCAATCGCCTGAGCATGGACGAAGCCGATCAGGATTTGGGATCGAGCGGAGCGCTGCTGCTGCCGGACGATACCGGATCCGCCGCTCATCCGCATCTGCTGTTCGTATCCGGCAAAGAAGGCCGTATGTATTTATTGGATCGCGATGCTCTGGGCGGCGCACAAGTGAATAGCGACTCCGCAGCGCTGGCGTCGCTGCCGGTTCTCGGATCGCATCAGACATTCAGTATGCCGGCCTACTTCAACGGGTCCATCTACATTTCGCCCAAGCAATCCCAGATGCTGGCTTTCAAAGTCGCGGCTGCGTCGCTTGCGTCGTCACCTTGGGCGCAAACCACCGACACCATCGGGTTTCCCGGAGCCACACCGAGCATCACATCAAACGGCGTAAAGAACGGGATCGTGTGGATTGTGACCGGCGATGATGACGGTAAGCTGCTGGCTTACGACGCGTCCAATCTGAACAAACTCTTCGACAGCGACGGTCAAAGTGCGAATCAACTTCCCAGCAATACCGAGTTTTCTGTGCCCACCATCGTCGATGGCAAGGTATACGCCGGGGGCACCGCGGGAATCGCTGTGTATGGCGAATTGTCGAAGGTGGCGCCCGCAATCGCTGCGGTAACGAATGCAGCCAGCTTCGCGGCGAATGCTATTTCCACCGGATCGCTTGTTTCGCTTTTCGGATCGAATCTAGCGCCGGTGACCTGGAGTGCCGGTTCGGTTCCCTTGCCCTTATCGCTGGTGGATACGTCCGTCACCATCAATGGAATTGACGCGCCTCTTCTCTACGTATCTACAAACCAGATCAATGTTCAGGTTCCTTATGAAGTCGCGGCAGGAAATGCGACGGTAGTGGTTCGCAGCGGCGGTTTGAGCTCGACCCCCTTTAGCATCGCCGTACTGCCCGCAGCGCCCGGATTGTTTGCCGACGGCCAAGGCCAAGCCGCCGCGATCAACGATGGAGGGTCGGCGAATTCCGGAGGGGCGCCGGCTTCCCCGGGAAGCGTGATCTCCGTATATCTCACGGGCATTGGTCCCGTTTCCACTTCCATTGAGGATGGGACCGCACCGGCGGCGGGGCAAACGATTACCGCGACGTCGAGCGTTACGGCGACGATCGGCGGAGTTCCCGCCGAAGTGCAGTTCGCGGGCCTTGCGCCGCTGTATCCAGGGACCGCACAGGTCAATATCAAGGTCCCCGCCGGAGCCAGCGGAAATTCTGCATTGGTGGTCAGTATCAGCGGACAGACCAGCAACACCGTGCAACTGGTAATATCGGCGAATTGAGCAATCCGCGTCGATCCGTGCCGGCGTCTCTGCGAATAGTCCGCGGAGCGCTTCGGCGGCTGAATACGTTTTTGAACCGGCGCTACGAATCGAGCGGCGCGCCCGGGGCTTTACCGGCACCGCCTCCCGATCTGGAAGCCGCACAGAAACAGCTGGAACAGTTGGAACTTCCCAATCAAGAGGCACGCAATTACTTCGCGAAACATATGCCGCGCCTGGCGCGCACTCTTACGTTAGTTCCGCCGCCGGTATCCAGCGGACGAGTTCTGGAACTCGGTTGCTACATGCAACTCACGCCGTTCCTTTCGCGCTGGCGCGGTTACAAGGAAGTCCGCGGCGGTTACTACGGGCCCCTCGGTCAAAAAAAGCGCGGAACCGCCCAAGTGGCGGGTGAGACATTCGAGTGCGATATCGAGCTATTCGACGCCGAGCGCGACCGCTTCCCTTATCCCGATTCGCATTTCGAAATGGTGCTCGGCTGCGAGATGATCGAGCACTTTTTGCGCGATCCAATGCATTGTCTGCTGGAGTCGCGGAGAGTTCTCGAAGAAGGCGGGCGTTTGCTGATCACCACTCCGAACGTTTCCAGCCTGACCAGCGTAGCGCGCGCTTTGCATGGCTACGACAATCCGCAGCTCTATTCTCACTATCAGATTCCGCAGGGCGACGCACCCACCGATATTCAGCACGTGCGCGAGTACACCGCATTTGAGTTGCGCGATTTGCTGCAAGCGGCGGGCTTTGAAATCGAGAGCCTCTTCACGGAGCCGATCGCGGAGCTGGCGATGAATCTACCGATGTGGAATTTCCTGGAGGAGCACGGATACAACACATCACTTCGAGGGGAGCAGACTTACTGCGTGGCCGTGAAACGGAGCGCGCTGCCGGTGACGCGTTATCCGAAATTTCTCTATGCGGATTAGTGAACCGTGCGAGTCTTCCGGTTCATATAATCCATGAGCAGATATTGCCCAAGATTGTACGGGGTGGTGAAGTACGCCTTACCGCGGCAAAGTTCGGTGACCTTTTGGACGAAGTTCACCAGGCCGAAGTCGCTCGCGAGCATGAATGTGTTGATCAGAATGCCTTGCTTCTTGCAACGGCTGACTTCTTCGAGCGTGCGGCTGATCACCAGCGGATCCAGTCCGAAAGCATTGCGATACATGCGGCCATCTTCGAGCGTTAAGGCCGACGGCTTGCCGTCCGTGATCATGATGATCTGCTTCATGTCTTTCTTTTCCTGGTTCAGCAAACGCTGTGCCAGGATCAGACCGTCGCGAGTGTTCGTGTAATAGGGACCGACTTGAACGCGAGCCAGATCGGACATGCGCAACTCTTCCGCGGAATCGTGGAAAAGAACGCAGCGCAAGCTGTCGCCCGGGTATTGCGTCCGGATCAAATGCGCCAGCGCCAGCGCGACTTTCTTCGCGGGCGTGAAGCGGTCTTCGCCGTAGAGAATCATGCTGTGGCTGCAATCCAGCATCAGAACCGTAGCACAGGAGCTTTGATACTCCGATTGGTGCACATGCAAATCGGAGTATTCGAGCTGGAGCGGCAGGTTCAGCCCTTCACGCTGGATGGCGCAGGATAAGGTTTGGCTGATGTCGAGATTTAACGTGTCGCCGAATTCGTACGGTTTGGCCGCGCCGCTGGTTTCGACACCGGTAGACAGGTCGCGCGTGTCGTGTGCGCCGAAACTCGATTTCCCCAGCGATCCAAGTAGATCTTTCAGTGTTTTGAAACCGAGAAAATCGACGGATTTATCCGTGATCTCGACGTTCAGCTTCTGGTCTTTGTTCCCCGCGCCCGCTTGTCCCGCTTCGTTGGGCTGCTGCTGGCCGGTATTAATGTAGCCTTCATCCACCAGCTTCTGCACCAGACGATCCAGCATCTGATCCATCTGCTCGGGCGTCATGTTCTGCAGCGATTCCTGGATGCGCTCCGCTTGCTCCGGATCGAACGCTTCGCCTTGTTCGAGCGCGCGCTGGAGGGCATTCTTCAAATCCTCCAGCGTGTGTTGGTTCCACTCGCTGAATCCCATGTACTGATTTTGAAAGCCGCTCTGGAGAAAGAAGTCGGACAGGGCTTTCAGGAGATCTTCGGCGCTCAGTCCGAAGTCGTCACCGGTGTACTTGGAGTAATTGATCCACTTCATAAGTTACTTTTTGGCCACGGATACACACGGATGGACACGGACAACGCAACGCCATCCGTGTGTATCCGTGGCGTTTTTCAATTGAATTGACGCCTCGGAGGACGGCCCCGCCCTTCTTCGCGCTCGCCTGATTGGTTCTCGCGTTTGCGTTCGCCCGCCGTAAATCCGATCTCTTCGTTGCGGCTGATCCGGCGATGCGCGTACAGGCCTTCGAGAATAAATTCCGCCGCCGACGCTCGCAGAGCGTCCGGTTCGCTCGGCCCTAAACCTAACGCCCCGGTTTTTTCCATCAATCCCTGAATTCCAGAAAGCTGCTGTGCGATCGCCGTGGAGTCCAGTGTTTCATCCAGCTTCAGCGATCCGCCCATCTCAAACCACTGCACGATCTGCGACACGTTCACGCCGTCGAAATGGCTGGTATAAACTTTTCCCACCGCCATCCGGATCAGCTCGCGGGCAACATTGTCGCCGCCTTTGAGCTCGCCTTCGTATTCCAGCTCGAGTTTGCCGGTGATGGAGGGAAGCGCGGAGTAAATATCCAAAACTCGGGGGACGGCCACCGGTTCCCCAGCCCGCAGCGCGCGGCGCTCTGCATTCGACACAACATTTTCCAATACCGAAATCGGAAGGCGCTGCGAAACGCCGGATCGTTTGTCGACCTTCTTATCTTCGCGGGCGAGAAAAGCCAGCTGCTCCACCACCTCGCGGATATATCCGGGAACTTCGAGCTTGGTGGGCGAGTTGCGCTCGGTCCAGGATTCCTGTTTGGTAATCGAAAGCCCGTGTTCGACGGTTAGCGGATAATGCGTGCGGATTTCGCTTCCGATACGGTCCTTGAGCGGCGTAATGATTTTTCCGCGCGCCGTGTAGTCCTCGGGATTGGCGGTGAACACCAGCATGATGTCAAGCGGAAGGCGCACCGGATAACCTTTGATCTGGACGTCGCCTTCTTGCATGATGTTGAACAGGCCCACCTGGATTTTTCCCGCCAGATCCGGCAGCTCATTGATGGCGAAGATACCGCGATTGGCGCGAGGCATGAGGCCGTAATGAACCGTGAGGTCGCTCGATAGAGCGTGGCCGCCGCGCGCAGCTTTGATGGGATCGATGTCGCCAATCATGTCGGCGATGGTGACGTCGGGCGTCGCCAGCTTTTCCACATAGCGCGATTCGCGATCCAGCCAGGCGATGGGTGTATCCTCGCCCTTTTCGCGAATCAGGTCGCGGCAACGCCGGCAAATGGGAGCATACGGGTTGTCGCGAATTTCGCAACCGGCAATGTAAGGCAGATGTTCGTCCAACAATGCCGTCAGCATCCGGATGATTTTAGTTTTCGCTTGACCACGAAGGCCCAGCAGAATGAAATTGTGCTTGGACAGAACCGCGTTGACGATTTGCGGGATGACGGTTTCTTCATAGCCGACGACCCCCGGAAAGAGATCGTCGCTGCGCTGCAAACGGCAGATCAAATTTTGACGGAGTTCATCTTTGACACTACGCCCCGCCAGGCGCTGTTCCGAGAAATTGCTTTTTTTAAGAGTGCCGAGAGTAACAGGTAAGTCTTGCATAACTGGAAGGTCTACCCGCGATTCTAACAGCAAATCATCGCCACCATTTGGTATGCTCGAAACCGAAGTATGACCACGGATCTTCCGGAGACCGATTTTCAGCGGTTCTGGCGCAGGCTGCAACAACTGGGGCTCAACGCCTATGAGGCTCGTTCGTACCTGGTGTTGATCGGCCATCCCCGTTTTAAAGCGCTGGAATTGGCGGCGCGCGCCCACGTTCCCCGGCAGAAAATCTATGAAGTATTGGACAGCCTGGTGGAAAAGGGTTTCGCGCAGGTGATTCAGGAGAAGACGAAACTGTTCTCGGCGATTTCGCCGGATCAGGCCATTTCCAGTTTTGTGGCGCGCCGGACGCAGGCGGTGGAACAGCAACTTGCCGATCAGTCGCGCGCGGCGTACGGGATGGTGGACGATCTGATGACGGCGTACTCGGAGGGGCAAGGCGGCCGAGGCACGCTGGACTATCTGCGTATCGTT
>DATGIH010000219.1:0-4856 GCA_035295865.1 Bryobacteraceae bacterium | reverse complement strand
TCCCGGATTCCCCTGCATCATATTTTGCTGTTGTTGCATCATCTGTCCCACGCCGGTGGTCTTGTCGTTCTTGATGTCGTAGACGAATTCCCACTCCTGGTACTTCTTCCGGTCATTGATGACGTGGATTCCAATGCCCTTCGCGGTGCTCGCGACTCCGGCAAGTCCAGTGCCTCCGCCCTGCAGTCCGAGGGTGGATGGAGGTTGGCGCGGCGTCGTGAGAATTGACTGGATCAAATTCGTGGCCTGGTTTTGCGCCCCGGAATTGATGGCGCCGAAGCTGCCCTGCTGCGGAGTGAATTGCTGCGGCTGATTCGGATTGTACGGTTGATTTGGGTTGTATGGCTGCGCGGGTTGCAGTGGATTTCCTGCGCCCGGCGGAGTTCCGGGAGGCGCTGGCAGCGGATAAACGGGCTGTCCGGGCTGTTGTCCCGGATATTGCGGCTGTCCGGGTAAACCTGGATATTGTGGAACACCGGGTTGGCCGGGAAATTGAGGCTGTCCCGGTTGTCCGGGATATGGCGGTGGCGCAGTGGGCGGTTGCGATGGATCCGGTTGTCCCACGGGTTGTCCGGGTTGAATTGGCTGTCCCGGATATTGCGGCGCACCGGGCTGCACCGGATACTGCGGCTGGCCCGGCTGTACCGGTTGCTGTGGTTGATCCGGTTGATTCGGATCGGAGCCAGGTGTTTGCTCCGTGCCCGAGCCGATTGGACGATCGCTCGGCCGCCGCATCGCCATGTTGAGCCCAGGATTCATTGGCTGCCCGGTGGCTGGATCGATGGCCGGCTGGCCGTTCGCGCCAGCGCCATTTGGCTGCTGCGAAGCGTCGGCCGTGGTTTTGTCTTTGCCCTGCTGTAACGGATTCGCAGGCTGCACCAACGAATCGGTCAACTGTCCCCCGGGACCGACGTGGATCAGCCGCCACTCGTCTTTTCCGGTCAGCGGATCTTTGTAGCGGCGCCGCAGGAAGCGAATGTTGCGCGAGGTTTCGAGATCGTCGAGATTTTGCGGATAGGTATGGTATTTGCGGTAGAAAAGCTGGATGCCGCGCTCATACTGAAGGCCGCGGGAAATCAGAAGATGCTCGCGCTGGCGCTGCGATTCGAACGCGACGCGCGGCATTTCCATGTACAAGCTGATGGCGATGGCGGCAGCGAGTACGAACACCAGCAGCATCGCGAATCCGGATTCCGAGCGCCGTTTCATCCCTGCAGCTCCGTTTCAAGCGGCAGCGTTTGTTTGGTGTTGTCGCCTTTGAACTGGGTATCTTCCACTTCGGCCGAATTTACGCCAATCCGCAATATTTTGTACCGCTTCTTGATTATGTCGCCTTCGCCGGCCACAAGGATCTCTTCGCCATCCAGGAAGAATGCGTGCTTGACGTCGGGCCGCGCGGGATTCACGAAGCCGTAGAACTTCAGTGGAATTGGCGGAGCGCGCGGCGTCGGCGGCGGAGGCGGTGGTGCCTCATATTTCGGGCCGGTGAGGACGAACGCCGGCTTTATCTTTGCCAGTTCCTGGACTTTCACTTCGGCGGCGGTCGGCGGAGGAGCGGCGGAAATCTCGAACAGCGAACGCGCGGTAGGCTCGAGCTTCACTTCCTGCAGTTTGGCGAGTGCGTTCAAGTGCAACGTCGGATCGACGGTGGACGGTTCCACGCCTTTCGGCGGCTTCATGGATGGCCGGAACTCGCGAGGATTGCCGCCACCTGCATTTTTGCCAAGCGCTCCGGCGCGCGGCTTCGCGGCCGCTTTTTGCGCAACAGCCGGACGACTCGCAGTTGAGGGAGCCACGCTCGACGACGGCGCATCCGATTCCCCCGAATTGCGATTCGAAATGTAGAAGTAAGCCGCGACGGCCATGAGTAACACTACCACCGCGATTTTCTTCGGTTCGGCCCCGACTTTGCTGGGCAGGAAGTTCATTGCGCGGACCCATCCTCCACAACGAAGGTGTCCAATTTCATCATGACATTCAGCTTCACGCCGCCTTGCTGCGGAGTTGCGTTCAAACCTTCGATGATCAGCAATCGGTCGGCTTTATCGATCATGTTCACAAATCGAACGAGATTCTCGTAGCTCGATTCGAGGTTGGCGGTGATCTGCATCATTTGCAGATTGTCGCTGCCCTCCACCGGCATCCATCCGAACGCGACTTCCTTTTGCGTAACTTTGGCATCGTTCTCAATCTGGTTCAGCTCGGCCAGAATTACGGAGTACGCCGTACGACGAGGCATGAAATACTTGTGCATGAAACTGTCGCCTTCGCCGCGTCCGATTTCCACCTTGCCCGAAAGCAGCCGCAACCGATCCAGCGCGTTCTGCTGTTGATGGATTTGCAGGCGCATTTCCATCGCTTGTTGACGCAGTTCGTCAGGCGATCCGCCGATGGGCCGCAGAACGAAATATCCGGCCGCCAGATTCGCGGCCAGCAACACCGCGACGCCCAACCGCAGCAGCGCGGCCGTGTTGTTGGGAGGCCAAACGTTCCAGCTAAAGCTTCTGAGCATAGGAAACCACCACGTGATATCGGAAGAACGGATCGGTTTGCGAAGGCGGCGTGCTGCTTTGTACGTTAGTCTCGCCAAACTGCGGCGCGGCCTCGAGATGCCGCACCAGCTCCAGCAATTCCGGCCGGTCTTTCGCGCCCACTACCATGTCGAGCAGGACTCGATTATCCGAATCCACTTCGGGCAATCGCACGGAAACCAGACGGACGTTGTAGGGAACCACTTTCTCCAAATCCTCGAACAGCTTGGTCCAACTGATGGCTTTGCGGTCGATCAAAGAGTTCAGGAAGAGGCTGCGCTCCATCACCTCGGCGTTTTCCGGTTTCCGCAGCAGCGCGTTGAGCTTGGCCTGTTCGTTGGTGATGCCGCGCAGTTGCGTATTGAGCCGATTGATGGTGACATGAATCGCCGCGCCTTCGCGCCGCTGCGACAGGATGGTGCTGACTTGGAATCCAAGTAGGATGAGGAGCAGGGCGCCAGCGGCCGCGGTGGCGACGAGCACCGGACGATCGCGACGGAACGGCTCAGTTGCGAGATTGATAGGAACTTGAATCGCCATGATTATCCGGCCACCGACTCCAAATAGCCCAAAAGGCCGGCATTGTTGGCGCCCGGCGTGCCAAAGCGCGCGTGCAGCGGTTCCACTTTCACGCCCCATTCCGATTGCCAAAGCTCGGCGTTTTCCCGGGTCTCGGCGCCGAATCCACACAGCCAGATTCGTTGCGGCTTGGTCTTCAATTCGTCTTCAATGTACGCGACAGTGGGATGCAGCACTGATTCAATCTCTTCGGGCCGGCCGGAATCCATTTCGACGCAGCGCGCGAGCTTGATCGCGCTTCCGTCGAGCACCAGCACCGACAAGATCCGCCCGCTGAGTTTCACGAGCATGGTGACTTGTTCGGGCTGCGCGAGATTGAGCGCGGCGAGCGACGAAGTGGTGACCAATCCGGGAAGAAAACCGTGAGCGCGAAAGGGGGCTTCGTAATTCGCCACGATTTCCCGGGACATCACCGCAGCCAGGACTTCGATCTTCGCTTTATCTTTCTTCTTGGGTTGAGCGACGTAGCTGACGATCGCGTTATCCACGTCGAATGGGACGCTTTTTTTGACACGGAAACGCAGCAGCGCGAGCTGTTCCTCGGAAGCGGCGGGAAAATTGTCAAAATCCAAGACCGCGATGCGAGCGCAGTAATCCGGCAGGATCAAAGCCGCGCGGCGCTTGCGCTGGCCATTGGGCGCTGCGATGGCGGCGATCTTTTCCTGCATCACGTGCGGCTGATGGATGTTGTCATTCGCGGGCGAGACCATCAGTACGCCCGGATCGAGCGGCGCGAAGTTCGATTCCTTCGGTTCCGCGACGCGGGCGAACGCGATGCCGGCTTCCGACAGTTCGAAAGCGTGCGTCGGCGGCGGGTCTTTCAGCAGATTGGCGAGCGAAGTCATGGGGAAGCGCGGCGTTATCCTTCGATGAACGTTACCTTGTTGATCTCCTTCAGCGTGGTCACGCCGCTACGCGCTTTGTTGATGGCGGATTCCCGCAGGAACGTCATGCCTTCTTCGCGCGCGACACGCTTGATTTCGGATGCCGGGCGCTTGTCCAAAATCATTTCGCGGATGTGCTCGCTCAAATCGAGCAGCTCATGGATGGCGGTTCGTCCGCGGAACCCGGTGCCCCCGCATTCGAAGCAGCCAGGACCCTCATAGAGTGTGACGTCACGCCATTCGTCCGGGTTTAATCCGCTTTCAATCAGATACGCGTCGGGATATTGGACCGGAACTTTGCAATGTTCGCAAATCAGGCGAACCAGCCGCTGCGCGAGAATGCAGTTCAGAGCGGAGACGAAGTTGTATGGCTCGACGCCCATGTTCAGGAATCGGCCGAGCACGTCGAGTACGTTGTTGGCGTGGACGGTGGTGAACACCAGGTGGCCGGTGAGCGCGGCGTTGATGGCGATCTGCGCGGTTTCCTGGTCGCGGATTTCCCCGACCATGATCTTATCCGGATCGTGGCGCAAGATGGAGCGCAATCCGCGAGCGAAGGTCAGTCCTTTTTTCTCGTTCACCGGGATCTGCGTGATGCCTTTGATCTGATATTCCACCGGATCTTCGATGGTGATGATCTTGTCTTCGTCGTTCTTGATTTCGCTTACGCCGGCGTAGAGCGTGGTGGTTTTGCCGGAGCCGGTGGGCCCGGTGACCAGCACCATGCCGTACGGCTCCTTGATGTAGCGCCGGAACTTCATCAGATCCATGTCGGAGAACCCGACCACTTCGAGCGAGAGCTTGGCGAACTTCTCGCTCATCGATTCTTTATCCAGCACGCGCAGCACGGCGTCTTCGCCAT
>DATGIH010000218.1:0-4569 GCA_035295865.1 Bryobacteraceae bacterium | reverse complement strand
GGACGCTATTCCTGGCGCAGGGCGATCAGAGGATCCACCTTGGAAGCCCGGCGTGCTGGAATGTAACTGGCGGCCAGCGTGACGGCGCCGAGCAAAATCGCGACGCCCACGAAGGTCAAGGGATCGCCGGGCTTTACCTGGAACAGAATGCTGGTCAGTAAGCGCGTGGCGGCGGCCGCGCCGGCTAAACCAATCACGAGGCCAATCGAAGCAAGCAGCATTCCTTCACGCAGAACCAAGCGGGAAACGTCGCCGGGACTAGCGCCCAGCGCCATCCGGAGCCCAATTTCATTGGATCGCTGGCTCACCAGATACGCCATCACGCCGTAGACGCCAGCCATGGCGAGCGAAACGGCGAGCGCGGCGAAGATTCCCAACACTAAAGTGCGAAATCGCGGCGCGGCGACGCTCTCCGCGACAGAGGCGGCCGCGCTGGTGAATTTTACCGGAACGTCGGGCGAGCGCTCGCGAATTCTGCGGCGCAGTGTTTCCTGAAGCGTGTACGGATCATTGGTGGTTTTGACTAAGACATTGAGCGCGGTAGCTGGTTCCGGATGCTGCTCGTAGGGCATGAAAATTTCGGGCCAGGGATCGCGTGCGGGTCCGAACTGGCGGATGTTTCCAACGACGCCGACAATTTTCATGGGAGTAAGCGAATCGAAGCCGCAAAAAACCAGGTGACCCAGCGGATTTTCGCCCGGGAACGACTTTTTGACGAACGCCTCATTGACCACGGCAGTGAACGGAGCGTTGAAGGTATCGCCTTGGTTGAAATCCCGGCCGGTTTGAAGCGGGATTCCGAGCGTCGCGAAGGTGCCGGGCGTAACCAGGGAGAATACCGCCTGCGGAGCGTTCACGGTCAACTGATCGGCCGGCGGCAGATGGTCGAGCCAGTAACTGCCGTTCGAAATGACGTGACCGGGCATGGAGCGCGTTGCTCCGGCGGCGGTTACGCCGGGCAATGCAGCAACGTCGCGCAGCAGGTCTTTATAAATCGCGGTGGCGCGCTGTGCGCTTTTCAGATCGTTGGCTGGGACGCTTGTTTCCATGACCAGCACGTGTTCGGGATGGAATCCGAGAGCGACGTTATTCAGCGCGTTGAAGCTCTTAATCAGGAGACCGGCGCCTGCGAGCAGGATTACGGATAGAGCGATTTCGGCTACGACCAGCGCTCCGCGCAGTTTTCCGCCGCTTCCACCGACGGAGCCGCGCCCGCCGCCCTGCTTGAGAGCGTCGTTCAAATCCACGCGCGAGGAATGCAGAGCGGGTGCGAGACCGAAAAGCAGGCTCGCGATTACGGAAATTCCGAGGGTGAAAATCAAGACGCTCGCGTCGAGGCCGGTTTCATCCAGCCGCGGAACGTTCGCAGGCGCTAAAGCCACCAACGCCTCCGAGCCGAGTATGGCCAGGATCAGGCCGGAGACGCCCGCCAAAACGGCCAGCAGCAAACTCTCAGTGATGAGTTGACGGAGAATGCGGCCGCGGCTCGCACCCACAGCGGCACGAATGGCGATTTCGCGGGTCCGCGTGGTGGCTTTCGCGAGCAGCAGATTCGCGACATTGGCGCAGGCGATCAAGAGAACCAAAGCAACAGCGCCCAGCAAAAGGTAGAGCGTGAGCTGGACGTTCGAGACCATTTCGTCCCGCATCCGCGTGACGGCCACGTTCTTGTTTTTGTTGCTGGCCGGATATTGCTTTTCCAGGCGCGTCCCGATCGCCGTCATTTGCGTTTGCGCCTGTTCCAGAGTCACGTCCGGTTTCAAGCGGCCGACAACGAGATAATTGTGCGCCGAACGGTGCTCGTTTTCTTCGAAGGTGGAACTGGGAAGCCAGATGTCGGTCTTATCCGGAAAGCCGAAACCCGCGGGGAGTACGCCGACGATCGGAAACGTTTTGTCGAGCATCTTCACCTTCTGACCCAACGCATCCGGTTTCCCGCCGAAATGACTTTGCCAGAAGCCATAGCTGATCAGGACGGCGGGCGCGCCGCCTTGTTTCAATTCTTCGGGGGCGAAGACGCGGCCGATCACGGGTGCCATTTCAAAAACGCGAAAGAACTCAGGCGTGACGGAGGCGACTTTGCCATACTCGGCCATGGAACCAGCGGTCACCGAGGTTTCGTCGTTCGCATAGTAGGCCATGGCGCTGAACGCCGAACTTTGATCGTGCCAATCGTGAAAGTCGGGCGCTGAGACCGTTCCGTGCTCCCGGCTCTTGCGCCATAGGGAACTGAGTGTGACGATACGATCCGGGTGCGAATACGGGAGCGGCTTGAGCAGGACAGCGTTCACCACGCTGAAGACCGCCGTATTAGCTCCAATCCCAAGCGCCATCACCAGCACGGCGAGGAGAGTGAATCCGGGATTCTTCAGCAAGGAGCGAACGGCGAATTTTAAGTCCATGGGCTTCAGGTTAGCAGTTGTTATGCCAAGTTAAGTGACGACTATGCATGGAGTTATCGTGACGGCCTGTTCGTTTGTGGGACACCGTGGCCGTCTTTGGAGTGCGGATCAGAGGCCGTGCGAGGCAAGATAGTCCCGCGCATGCAGGGGCGAGATCCGGAAGCGGACTGCGCCGATATGACAGGCCTCATTCTGACGCATCAAGCGTTCCGCGTGTTGCTCGACGCGCTCCTTAGAAAAAACGAAGCCATGATCGGAGGGCTGCCAGGGAATGCCTTTGTGTTTATGGAGTTCCAGAAGATCGGCGGCATCGCGGAGGTCGCGGCGCTCTTGCTGGCGTCGGCCGGACTGGAGATCGCGGAGCTGTCGCAGCGTGTTTTGGAATTGGCGGGAGAGACGTGCGGCGTGAAGTCCCAGGCGGGATAAAGCAGGGATCAGGGATTCGGAATTGGGGACTGAGGCGAGCAGTTGCGCTTCCAGCAAAGGTATTCGGTTCAGGCGCCAGGCCGTGTCGGCTAATTCCTGGACCCAGTGCGTTTCGGTGGGAGTGGCGGGTTGGTATTCGTTCCGAAAGTTGAGGCAGTGCTGTTGGTAGGCGGCCGGGTCCTCACTGGGGAGAACCGCAGAGGTGGCGGTCAGGCCGTGCTGAAGGGCGTTGAGCGATGAGCGCCGCTTGCCGGCTTCGGTGCGGGGTCCAGTGGAGTGTTGGGCATTTTGGCGGTTGATAGTGGCGCGGAAGACCGAGACGGTGGCGCTGGATTGGATGGCTGGTTGCATGATGGCTCCTTGGCGAATGGGTAGCATAGGTTTCCGAGGGATATCGGCGGCGGATTTTGGAGGTTGTTGGTGGGTGAGGGGTTGGCGCGTTTGATTGGTGGTGACCGGCGAATGATAGACTCGCGCGAGAATGTTTTTCGACATTCTGGGCGCGATCGATGATGTTGAGACGTTCGCGAGGGGTCCGTCGATTTGCGAGTTGCCACGGCTTCGTAAGTTTTCGCGCAGCTTGGCCAGTGTCCGGTGCGGCGCGACAATTTTTTGGACGTTCGTGGTGGCGCTCCCTTGCGGTCGCGGTTCGGTCAAGAGGGATCGCTACTTTACCTGCTGCTCGGTTGTCTTTCGCGGATCGGTGAGAGACGCGAGAGCGTATGGCAAAGCTGAGCTTCATTGGTAGGAGGCGACTGGTATTGGAAAAAGGGAAATTAATATCAATCGTTTCCTAGATTAGCGATGGCTGCCAAGAAAAAGGGATTTGCGGTGTGTGTGGGGAACGACGGATTCGCCGCTTCGCTTGAAGTTCGGAAACTCTATCCGTTTATCTATGACCCGGATGCGGAGGCGAACAAGCTGATTCGGGTAGTGGATGAATCGGGTGAAGACTATCTGTATCCGGCACGGTTGTTCCGCAAGCTAGCGTTGCCGAGCGATATTCAGCGCGCGATTCAGATGGCTTCGTGAACGGGCTTTGAAAGCGCAATTCACCATCCTTGTACTGCGTCGAAAGAAAACGCGCGTTGCGGCTGAGAACAGGAAAGCCGGACGCTGGTTTGGTTTCGATTTGCGGAGAGATTGCCATACTCGGCCATGGAACCAGCGGTCACCGAGGTTTCGTCGGTCGCCACGATGAGCACCGTAAATCCGGCATCTTGTTTAGATATTCTACAGTCAAGGATCATAGAAAATTTGACGTGCCATCAAAAACCAAGCAGCTCAATGTCTCGATTACTCAGCATTTCTCCACCTTCATCCGCCGGAAAGTCACTAGCGGCAGATACAGTAACGCGAGCGAAGTTGTGCGCGAAGCTTTACGACGGCTGGAACAGGAGGAGATGATAGGAACGCAATCGTTTGTGCTTGATCCGCACAACCCACGGGAGGCGATACTGCAGGGCGTTGCCTCCATCGAAAGCGGCGATTCCATCGAACTGAAGGACGATAAAGAGTTGAGGGAATTCTTCAACGACATCGTGACTCGTGGGAAAAAGCGCGCGGCTGCTAAGAGGAAAGTCGATCGCGCGTGAAGCGCTATGCTGTATCCCGGCAAGCTCGTGCCGATTTGGACGTGATTTGGGACTACATCGAGGAACGAAGTAGCGTTGATACTGCCGAAGCGTTCGTCCGGCGGTTTTATGACATATTCTCCTCGATCGGGTCCAGCCCAGCCGGC
>DATGIH010000217.1:0-17038 GCA_035295865.1 Bryobacteraceae bacterium | reverse complement strand
AAATGTTCATCGCCCAAAGCGTGTTCACCAGCAACATCGTCACGCTCCCAATCGTCAACCCCGCCCCCGCGCAATAACGTGGGGCTATAAGCGGCGCAAGCATCTGGCTTGCGATTTTTCTAACGCCCGAATATAAACCTCGCCCTTCGCGGATCCGCACCGCCGTTCAACACCCCGTCATGCACCCAAATCACCGTCGGCGCCGACGAATTGCTCCACTCACCTGCGATCGTCACGCGATGCCCCGCCGCGATCAATAAATCCGCCGTCGCTTTCGGAATTCGTCCCTCTAAATTTAACTTTCCCGGCACGAATTCGTGATTCCCGAATGAGCTATAAAAATGCTCCGTTTGGAACCGTGGCGCCTCCACCGCTTCCTGCGGCGTCATGCCGAATTCCACGATGTTCAAAAACACCTGCAGCAGCGCCTGATCCTGATTGTCTCCGCCCGGTGTCGACATGATCATTTCCAGCTTGCCCGCCTTCGTCACCAGCGTCGGACTCAGCGTCACCCGCGGCCTTTTGCCCCCCAGCAACTGATTCGGATGCCCCGGCGTCATCACGAACGATTGCAACCTGCTCGTCAGCGGAATTCCCGTATCGCCCGCAATCACTGACGGCAGCCACGCGCCGCTCGGCGTCGCCGAAAATGCGTTGCCCTGGCGATCCACAACGTTCACGCACGTCGTATCGTTCACCGCCCCCATCGCGCCTTGCGTGGATGGCACCGTAATCCGCCGCCCGAAAGCTCCCGGCCGATGCTCGATCGAAGCATGCTCCGGATCGATTAACTTTCGCCGCTCCGCCGCGTATTCTTTCGAAAGCAAAATCTCCTCGGGAATCTTGCTGAATTTCGGATCGCCATAATATTCGTCGCGATCCGCGAACGCCAGCTTCACGGCCTCGACAACGGTGTGCAGATATTGGGCACTGTTGTGGCCCATCGCTTTCAGGTCGTAGCCTTCCAGAATATTCAGCGTCTGAATCATCACCGGACCCTGCGTCCAGAACCCGGGCTTATAAATCTCGTAGCCGCGATAGGTCCCCATCTTGGGCTCATCCATCTCCGCGTGGAAATTCGCGAGATCGTTATACGCGATCAGCCCGCCATTCTTCTCGGAAAAATCCGCGATCCGATGCGCGATCGATCCTTTGTAAAACAGGTCCCGCACCGCTTTCAGCTTCGCATCGCGCTTTCCATGCGCCTTCTTCTCTGCGGCCACCAGCTCACGCAAAGTCTTCGCCAGCGACGGCTCCCGGAAAATCTCGCCGCGCGGCGTAGGCACGCCCTCCGGATAAAAGAACTTCACCGAATCCGGCCACAGCGTGATGATCCGCTGATAACCACGCAGCATGTTGCCGAACTCCTCCGGCATCGCAAAGCCTTCTTCGGCATATTCAATCGCCGGCTCCGCGACTTCGGCGAACGATTTGGTTCCGTATTTTTCAAGCGCGAGAATTAACCCGTCGAAAACCCCGGGCGTAATCGCCGAAAGAATTCCTTGCATCGGCACCGGCGGCATGTGCCCCGAATCTTCCCAAGGCTCAGGCGACCGGTGCTGATAAAACTCGACCGTCGCTTTGGCCGGCGCCACTCCAATTCCACTGATCGCCACCGTCGGACGCCCCGCCATCTTCACCAGCAGCGGCATCTCGCCGCCCAATCCAAACCGGCTCAATTCGGTGACGCTGGCAGCCAAAACACTCGCCACCCCCGCATCCACGGCATTGCCGCCCTGCGTGAGAATGCGATACCCCGCCTCAACTTCAAAATTGTTCGCCGCCCCCACCATCTCGTGAATCCCCCGAACTGGCGGCGCCATAGTAGGCGGCGGCTGGCCTTGTAGCGAGAGAGCCGCGAGAACCAGAAAGGAGAAACGAGGAACGAGAAACAGGGGCTTCATTACCTAGCATTGTCCAACATTCGCCGATACTTCCGCAGAAGTTCGTAAATCACCACGCCGCCCGCCGTCGCGACATTCAAGGAATGTTTCCGCCCCAGCATCGGAATCCGGACATACGTGTCGCACAACTCGAGCAGCGACGCTCCCAGCCCATCCACTTCATGTCCGAACAGGATGCAAACCGGAAATCGCGGCTGCCAGTCGAAAAGATCCACCGCATGGACGCTGGTTTCAATCGCGGCAATCTCGTAATTCCGCTGGCGCAAGCCTTGAACCACCGCCGCCGCATCGGCCTGGTGTTCCCACGGAACCGTCTCTTCCGCCCCCAGCGCCGTTTTCGTAATCCCAGACTTAGGCGGACGCCCGGTGATTCCACAAAGATAAAGCTTCTCGCAGCCAGCCGCATCCGCCGTCCGAAAGAACGCGCCCACATTGTACAGGCTACGAACCTGATCCAGCAGGATCGAAACCGGAATCGGCGCGATCCCTTCGTAGGGCGCCGCGCCCTGCGTCGCGAGATAAGGCAGCCGTTCGCTCACGCCGACCGCTGCTCAGAGGTCCAACGGCCGAGCCGCTCCAAGCTTCTCAAAAACGGCTTCAACCCACTCCCCAGCAAAATCGCCCCGAGAGACATCGCAGTCACCTGCACCGCCAACAGCGACAAATTCACCGCATCATCGCGCTTGAACACGTACTGCGTGCAGAGCGCCACCGCCGTCGGACCCAAGCCCAGCCCAATCAAATTAATGATGAACAAATAAACCGCCGACGCCTGCCCGCGCATCGAATTCGGCATCATCTGCTGGATCGCCGCCGGAGCAATGCCGAACGGCGCCGCGGCCACGATGCATCCCGGCGCTAACCAAAGCGTCGCCCATCCGGAGGACGGCGCAAGATACAGCAGCAGGCACACCGGAATCCCGATCAGCGCGATCCACATCCCCACCCGCATATTCGCGTTGAGTATCCCGCGCTTCCGCAGCAGATCGGCAATCTTTCCTGCGCCCGCCACGCCCAGCGATCCAAAAACAATGACCAAGGAACCGTACACGATGCCTATGTGCGGAATGTCCCAGTGAAAACTACGCCGGAAGTATTCCGGAACCCACGCCGAGCTTGCGTAGGATGCAAGCGCCAACAATCCGAACCCAAGCGTGTGACAGAGGAAGGTCCCCTTTTGCTCCAGCATGTAACGAAACGCCTCCGCCGCGGGAACCGAAGACGCCTGCCGCAGCAGCCCGCGCCGCACCGGCTCGCGAATCGTGTAGATGAGCGGTGCAACCAAAATGCCCGGCAATCCCACAGCGAGAAAGATCACTTGCCAGGGACGCACCTCGCCCACCAGCGGCAGAATCCACGCATCCTTGACGGATGCCAGACGGATCACAATGCCGCCAAGCAGAAACGACAGTCCGGCGCCGATATAAATGCCCATCGAATATACGCCGATGGCCGTTCCCAGTTGTTCCCTGGGAAAGTAATCGGTGATTAACGAATAGGCCGACGGCGAAAGCGCCGCCTCGCCCACCCCCACTCCAATCCGGCACAACAGCATCTGCATGAAATTGCGCGCCACGCCGCACAGACTGGTGAAGATGCTCCAAAAAACCAATCCCCCGGCGACAATCGATCTACGGCTGCGCGTGTCGGCTAATCGTCCCAGCGGAATTCCGCAAATCGTGTAGAACACCGCGATGCTGAATCCCATCAGGATGCTCACCTGCGTGTCGGTGATCCCCAGATCGCGTCGCAGCGGCCGGACCAGCAGCGAAAGAATCTGCCGGTCGATAAACGAAAAAACGTAAACCAGCGTCAGCACGCCAACCACGTACCACGCGTAACGCCGCGATGGATACGGTGGTTCCGTTGACTGCGGCGTGGAAACGGGCGCCGGTTGCGCTGGCATGAGTCAGAGCAATTCTATCGCAGTCAGTAGACTTGGAAGCAGAAAACCTGATTGTCCGCGCCGGACCTCAGCGCATACTCGCCCGCTTCCAACATCTCGCTCGGCTCGATTTTATAAAGATGATCGTTCAACGGCGTAACCCGCAAATGCAGCGGCTGCGTGCCGGGCAACGACACCTCGCGATTCCCATCTTTCACTTCTAACAAAAAGAGCTCAACTCGCTCCGGAGCAATCTTGCGAGCATCCAGAAGAAAAATCGGCTCCGGCAACGGCGTGCGAACCGGGGAAGCAGCCCCAGCCACGACAACCAGCGTCCCGTCCTTCTTCTTTTCCTCGCGCGCCTTCCCAACTTCGACTTCTGTCAGCTTCTGAGCCTGCAACAAATAAGGCAAATCCGATTTGGCGGGAACCGGCCCAGCATATTTCCCCTCGCACCAGCCCCATCCCGCAACCAGAAACCATAAGCACAAGATTCTTGCACCCATGGCACCAGTGTGCCACCGTTTCGCCAGCCCAAGCCCCGAGTCCCCAGGCTCTAGCCCCGAGCCCCCAGCCCAGCCTTCTCTTCGACGGCGGTACAAATCCGGCCGACCTCCGCTCCCTCAATCGGCTTGCTCAGCACAAATCCTTCGCCACCCTGGAACGCCCGCGCCAAATCGGTATCGCGCCCATCCGTCAGCAACACGAAAGCCCCAACCTGATACCGGACGCGCTCAAAAAATTCCACCCAGTTCAAACCAGGCAGCCGTACCGCGCACAACGCCATATCGAAACGCACCCGTTGCACCAGATCCACGCCTTCTTCGGCATTGGAAACCGGCACCACCCGGTCGCCGCGCTCGCCGAGCAATTGCAAAAGCTGATGCTGCACCTTCGCATCCGGATCCACCACCAAAACCGTGAGATGCCGGCTTCGCCCACCGAGCCCCGCGCCGACCACCGGACCGCTCGCGCGTTGCTCCACCGCCTGCAACTCGATATCGAAGCGCGCCTGCACCGGCGAAACCCGCACCGATCGAAACTCGCCTCCATGGCTCTGAATAATGCCCCGGCATGCCCCCAGCGCGAGCGCTCCTCCGCCGAGATGATCGCCGTCGGAAGCATCGAGTCTCTGAAACTCCGTGGATCGCGTGGAGTAAGAAATCTCTACCAGCATCCGCCGCGCCAACAGGCTGCTGGAAACCGTGATCACTTTTTCGCGGGCTTCCGCTGCCGCTTTTTCAGAATCTACCAGCAGATTCAGCAGTACCTGTTCAAGCTGTCCCGGCGACCCCATGATGATGCTGGGCTTCGCCGCGATCTGAGAGCGGATCTCCACGCCTTTTGCCTTGCATTCCGGCTCCCGGAATTGCAGCAAGCCATTCAACAACGCCGTGAGATCCACTGCTTGCACATCGGTTTGTTCCACCTTCGCCAACGAATCCAGCCGTGCCACGATTTGCGAAGCGCGCTGCGCATCCGCCGCGATGGTCTCCGCTTCCTCGCGAAAATCCTCCGTGCGCTGCGATCGCAGCGCGGATGCCCGCGCCACAATCGATTCCAGCGGCTGCCGTAGCTCATTCGCGATCTCTGAGATGAGTTGTCCGGCAGCCGCCAGCTTTTCGCTCCGGAAGAGTTGTTCGCGCACCGAATGCTGTTCCTGAAGTTTCAGCGCGGTCGCAACCTGATTCGCCAGGTGCTGCAGTGCCGCCTGATCCGCCGGGCTGTAGTAGCGGATCTTGTCGTCGTTGTGCAGTTCCAGCACTCCCACCAGCTCACTCTGCGCGAACATGGGAACGAAGATGAACGCTCGCGGCCCGTTGGCGCCCGGTTCTTTGAAAAACGGACTCCGCCGCGTATCCGGAATCGCGATCAGCGTCCGGTTCCGGAAGCAGGCCGCGATTCCCGCCGGCATACCGATCCGCGGGTTATCCAAATCGATCGCTTCCATCGCTCCGCCCGATGCGTGCACGCTTTCGAGCGACTTCGTTCCTCGATTTAGTAAATACATCCCGATCCTCGAGGACGCGGAAACCTTCGGCAGCGTCGCCTCCAGCCGCCGCAAAATCTCTGCCGGCGACGCCGCTCCGATCACGTCTTCGCCCAACGAATTCAGAACGCGCATCCGCCGCCGCAGTCCCGCCATCCGGCGCTCTCGGAACCACCAGATGGCGAGCAGCGCGGACGCCATCATTACGGACGCCAATAACAAGGGAGGCGGGATCATCCAGGCCTTCTCCACCACCGTAACCGCCGCAGGTCCAATCGCCAGAATTTGGAACGACCTGTTATAAGGAGGCAGCCGGCAAAATTGGCTGTCGATCCCGGTCACCCGAACACGATCGCCCGAATGCAGTTGCGGCGCCGGACTCTGCCCGGAGGACAGCACCACGTCGATCGAGTTGCCTCGTTCGCCGATCGCCACCATGTTTCCATTCGCGATCTCTTTATCCAGCGCCACCACGCTCTCGGCCGTCACCAGCACTCCCAAATACCGGAACGAAGCCAGCTCGGAAACACGTAACGGCTTGGGCTTCGGCGGCGCGGCCCACCCGGTCCGCTTCAGAATCCGCGGCATCTGTACCGCCAGCCCGGCGTGGCCTACGATGACGCCTTGCGACTCCACCCAATCCCCCGGCTTAAAGTCCTTGAACTGCCGCTCCGAACCCTCCAGTAACAGTCCATAACCGGCTTGATCCTGGATGGCCAAGTAGAGAGACTCCGCTACTCTTATCGGTGCGCTGGAGACCTGTCCGCTAACCGTGACCTCTTTGCCGTCATAAACCGGCGCCCAATCGGGCGCCATCCGCGAACCGGCCTGTTGCAGGGTGAGATGCGTCTCTGGTGCCGCGAAGCCAGCCAGGCAAAGACAAAACAAGGCCGCGAATGAACGCAAATGGCCGCGAATAAGGGCAATGGTATCTGTGACTTCCAGCTTCACCCCGGCTCGTGCATTCAAAGACATGCCTTATCCTTAATTAGATCGGCAGATCCGATGAAAAAGCAGAGGTTGGCTGGCGCTCGAAACCGCCACTAATTCGCCGGTGCGTAATTTAAGGGGACCAAACCGTCGCAGAAACGACCATGTCGCAATTAACCATCGGAAAAAAGCTCACGATCGGGGCAAGCCGACAAAGCGCCGTCGCAGGCCAGGAACTGTCCAGCCAATCCGAAGCCGTGCGTGGAATCGTGGTCCGTCTGGAAGCTATGCTCGGAACTTTGCGATAACTACTTCACCGCGATCGTCACCGGTGGGCTCACTTGCCCGGAAATTCGGATTATCACCGACGTCTGATCCGACGCGGTCACCACCGGTGGAACCACCGCGTTGATTTGATACACGCTCACTAGTCCCGGCGTCAATCCGGAAAATGCCACGTTCGCCTGAGCTCCGCCCACCGTTACTTGCGGTGTCGCGAGCGTCTTCGCCGCGACAGCGGGTGATGCCGCGCCCGGGGGAATCGCTACATTCACGCCGCCCAATCCCGCACAATAAATCACCAGTGTATCGCCCGAGGTTGCAGGCGATCCCGGCGCCGCCAAAAAGCTGCTTTGTCCGCTCGACGTATTGCGCACCGCGAAAATCGCTCCTTGATTCGGAGCTCCAGCCACCGGATTCAAAAACACCGCAGGCTGCGCGGGCGCCACGTCCACCGGCATCGGCACCGACACCGTGGTGTCCCGCGTCACCAGAATTTGTTGGCTGGTGTCCGGCGTGATATCTAGTGGAATCGCCGCGTTGATCTGTCCATCGGAGGCGTAGAACAACGGCGCTGGCTCGCCCGCGATCACCACCGACGCGCCTTCCAGCACCGGATTGAGCGGCAATCCCGCCGCACCCGCCTTGCCATCGGCGAGCTGCGCTCCGAACACGGAAACGATCGCTCCGGGCGACAGGGGAACTCCGGGCGCGAAGCTCGCCCCGCTCACCACTCCGGAAAGCTGCGGCGCGTTGCTATTCGCCGCGAAGCCTCCGGAAAGCTGCAGAGATCCTTGCAAAAGCGGCTGCGCATCCGACGCGTTTACGGTAACGGTCAACGGCGCCGTGGAGCTATTGCTCGGATTCCACGTCGCCTGCCACTGCCCGTTGCTGCGCAGCGACAGTAAACTCAACGGCGGATCTCCGTTCGAGAACGAAACCACCACGCTGCCGTTGTTCAGCGCATTGCCGCAATCGTCCACCACTTTCGCTTGCAGGGCGAGCGGCCAACCGGCCGGAACCGTGAACGATTGTCCAAGCGATGTCAACGCCGGAATCAGCTTGCTGGGCGTGCAGCTGGATGCCGCGCGTTCTGTTTCTTCCGAAGCGGTAGAGCCCCCGGCAGGCGCTTTCTTCACGATCAAATGCAGCCGCACGTCGCGCACCCGTCCATCGGAAAACTGAAGCGTTAAATGGCCGTGATACACGCCTGGTGTCAGACCGTCCGTCACCGGCTGCACCACGATTTCGGTTGGCGCATCCAGCGCGAGGGTGGCTTGGCCCGGCAGGTAATTCAACGTGGAGCCGTTAAATCCCGAGCTCGATGAATACGTCTTCGGCGTTGGCGCGACGTTATACACGAACACGCTTTGCGATCCGGGCGAATTTGCGCCGGCCGTCGTGACGAACACCAGCTCATTCGGTGTCACCGCTTCACCGAGATCCGTGCCGGCCGGCAGCACGCGCAGCAGCACGGTAATCACATGCGGCGTATTCGCCGCGCCGGGCGCCGTAATACGCACCAATCCGTAATATTTGCCGGACGCAAGCCCGTTCTGGTTCACGGTCACGATAACTTTCGGCGGCGCTTCGCCGGTGACGCTTGTGCCCGCTGCTGGAGACACTGAAAGCCACGGCCCTCCTGACAACGTCGAAGCGCTCGCGGACCAATTCATCGATCCTGTGCCGATATTGAGAACCGCGAAATCTTGCGGCGGCACCACGCCGCCTTGCTGCACCGTCGTAAAAGTCAGCCCGGAATGCGATAGCAGGATCGCCTGGCTCGCCGAGCTGATGGTCATCGTGACCGAAACTCCGGCCTGCGACGTGCCACTTCCAAAAATTGACACGATTCCGTGATACGTTCCCGGCGGCAATCCCGCCGGATTCGCTTCCACCTGCAGCACCACCGGCGCGGACGGAGTGGCGGCGCCGGAGCTTGGGGAAACCGTCAGCCAATGGGCGCCGTCATCCGTGTGGGCAGTGGCATTGAATCCCAAGGCTCCGCTTCCCGTATTGCTCACCGTGACTAATACCGTTCGTGCCGCCGCATTCATCGGATAAGTGAACGATAGCCTCGATCGATTTAGCGACAGTTGGGGCGGCAAGCCCTCGCCTACATCGAACTCCACGCTCACCGGAATCGGCGCGCCGGTCCCAGCTTGAATCATCAGCGTCGCCTGATACGTTTTGGCCGTGAGCTGCGATGGATCGGCCGTGATTTGGATCAATCGGGGTGTCACATCGCTCGATGTTGAAAGCGTCAGCCAATCGCTGCCCGCGCTCTGCGTGATGGTGAATGGAACCGCATTGATCGACCCGGTCACCGTAAGATATTGCGCGAGCGGCGGCGCACCCCCGGCATTGCCTTGGAACGTGAAGGCGAGCGGCGAAGCCGTAACTTGCGGCTGCTGCGCCAGGATCACGCGGATGCGGTTATTGCCGCTGTCGGCCACGTACAAATTCCCGGCTGAGTCCATCGCCAATCCGAGCGGCTCGTTGAACAACGCCTTTGTCGCCGGACCGCCATCGCCCGCAAATCCACCGCTGGTCCCGCGTCCAGCTACTGTCGTGATCGTGCCATCGGGAGCCACTCGCCTGACGTGCCCTTCGAAATCCGATCCGGTGAAATAAAGATTGCCGGCGGAATCCAAGACCATGCCGCTGCGATACTCCACCGAGATCGACGCGTTCACCGCCTTACCGCCATCGCCCGAAAATCCGGAAACGCCGTTGCCCGCGACGGCTTGAATCGAGCCATTCGCCAGCACGTGCCGGATGTAGGCGCCGTCGATTGCATAAACGCCGCCTTGATTGTCGGCCAACAATCCACCGAGCGCGCTAAACGTCGCGCTCAGCGCCGCCCCTCCATCGCCCGTGTGTCCCGATGCCCCGGTGCCCGCGATCGTCGTGATGATTCCGCTCGTATTTACCTTTCGGATTCGAAAATTCCCAGCATCGGCAATAAACAAATTGCCGGCTTTGTCGGCGGAGAGCCCTCGCGGATTGTTGAGCGGCGCATTCAAAGCCGGTCCCTGATCTCCGCCCCATCCCGGTCCGCCTGTATTGTTCACGAACGTCCCCACTACACCCGCTGCGCTCAACCGCACCACGGTGTTGAAAGAAAGCGTGTAGAAGTTGCCCGCGCCATCCGATGTGATTCCGATCAGAAACGGTCCGCTGAAGGGCGGCTGCAATGTAGCGGTCCGGAGAATTCCGTCGCTCCCGATTTTGCGCAACCCGTTCGAGGAAAGAAAATGCAGCGTGCTTCCATCCGGGCCGATCGTGATATACGCCGGACTTCTCACCTCCGCGCTAACCGCCGGCGTTCCGTCCGGCGAGAAACGATACTTATCGTTGCCCGCTACGATCGAGATAATCCCGTTTGTGGCGATCTTGCGAACCAGCCCGCGTAGATCCTGCGAAGTATACAGGTTGCCCGAGCTGTCCACCGCTAAACTGCTGTTCGAAAAATTGGCGCCATTGAGGTACACCTGCGAGACCGGAACATTGTTCGCGAGAAATCCGGTGTTGGCCTGCTGCGACCCGATATAACTCGAATCGCCGTTCGTCGCAAACTTGATGAGCGCGCCCGGATCGGGCGAGAACGTATAGATATCGCCCGCGGGACTCACCGCTACCGCTCTCGGCTGGTTGATATTCACTTCCAGCGGCGGCACGCCCACGCCCGGCGGAAGATTCCCGCCTCCCGCCACCGTATTAATAACGCCACTCGCGGCCGTGATTTTCCGGATCCGTCCCGGCACTGTCTCGGCGACATAAACATTCCCGGTGGTATCGCAGGCGATCCCCACCGGATTGTTCAACTGCGCTGCTGTCGCTGGCCCGCCATCGCCCGAAAATCCGTTCGCGCCGGTTCCCGCGATGGTGCTGATCGTCCCATCCGGCGCGGCTTTACGGATCACGGAATGCGACCGGTCCACGAAATAGACAATGCCGGTGGAATCCACCGCGATGCCCAGCAGCACACCGCTTCCCGCATAGTAGGTGGAAATGATCCCGCTGGGATCGATCCGCCGAACCACGGAGCCCGATGTGATAAACACATTGCCCGCACCGTCCACCGCGATTCCATTCAAAACCGGCGGCCCAAGCTGTAGATCGAAATTGGTTTCGTCGCCGCCAATGGACGCTTCGGTTGCAGGCCCGCCATCGCCCGAATATCCGCCGATCCCGTTGCCCGCAATGATGTGGATGATGCCGTCCGTGCCTACGCGAAACACCACATGATTGTCGGGATCGTTGAAATAGACGTTACCGCTGTGATCGACGGCGATTCCGGTTACAAGCCCGAGGCCTACATTGGTGGCGGGCAGCCCGTCGCCAGTAAATGGTGCGTCGGTGCCGGCGAATGTGGTGATGACAGGCTGCGCAAGGCCGGTTCCGAAACTGGCCAGCCAAAACGCCAAGTGAAAAAAGTGTTTCGTTCCCAATTGGTTCGATCATACACTGTTGCCCCCGGAATTGGGGCTGTGCTCTGGCGTTTTCAAACCGGGTCTGCCAGCCGGTGCTGCCGCAGCTATAGAGCAGGTGCGGCCATCAGGCGAATCGAGATCAGATCGGCAACGGAAGCTCCGAAGGTGTCCCAATTTTGAATCACCAATTGTCCTACTTCGGAAAGGTTGCGCACCGGAATGAGAACGGTCTTTGGCTCGGGATGACTCCGCTGAGCTTCGCGGAATAGAAACTCACTTTCCCCGGGGCGCAGAATTCCGACACCCACCTTGCCCTCGCGAACGTGCAACTCGACGGCAAAGGCATAACTGGCAGCTTCCCGCGAGGGTTTGGGCAGGGTCAACATCACCGCGTACTGCCACGGTTCCGGTGGGGTGTGGATCGCGGCGGATCCAATTTGTGGATCGATCAAGGAAGAACCGGCCGCCACGTGGCTTGTACCCGGATCGTAGCCGGCGCCCACTTGCTCCCAATCCTGTAACAACGTTTCCGAACCGGTGTTTGCCTGGAAGGCATCCACGAACGACCCGAGTTTCCAATGCCGCGCAATCGACGCCCAGGTATTCAGCGGCAGAAAGCGCGGCCGGTCGACCCCAAACAATCTAAGCTGCAGGGTCAGCTCATCCTGAAACCGCTTGGGATGCCCGGCGAAATTCGACTGGCCGGGAAGCGACCGGTCAAACACGCTGGTGGCGGCATAGGAAAATCGGGGCTCCGCCTGAGCCATCAATGACAGGATCAGATAAGAATCTTCTGCGGTCTCCATATCGGGCGATATCTTCAGGCGAGGCGTCAGCAAATCGCAGGAGGCGACGAAGCTATTGGAGGAAAAAGCCGAGACGGCAGTAGCCCAACTCTCGAGCGACTGGATGCCGAATTTCAGCAATTCACGATGGTCGTTTCCCCCGTGCCCGACCGGAACGGGCTCCGGCCTTACCACGATGCTTCCGGAATACGACAGAAATTTCCGGAGCGGTTGTTGCGGCAGCGGATGAAAAAGCTTTTCGAAATGGTCGGAAAACCACCAATCGTCGTCGTCCAGGATGGAGAAATACTCGCCCGTGACCGCGTTCAGGCCCGCCCAGAGGGTGGCGCTGCGATTTCCACCGGGACAATCCACAACATGGAACGAATCGATGCGCGGGTTGCAAGAATCCAGCACAGGCCCGAGATCCAGATCGTGATGGCGCACGAGGATCACTTCGAAGCGGCCGTAGACTTGCTTGGCGATGGAGGCGACAGCGCGCTGAACATAGCCGATCGAACGGGAGCCACAGCGTAGAATGACCGAGATCCGGGGGACATACCGTTCGGCGGCCTTCAGCATGGCGGAACGGCTGGCGGATAGCTCCTCGTGATAGCGGACGACATTTCCGAGCAGGATCTCGGAGGCGAATTTCGATTCGAAAATCGAGCGCGCGTGGGCGGCCTTCTGGATGGCCGTTGGTGGATCGCTGTAAACCGCCTCACGCAGTTTCAAGATGGCGGCCACGAGAGCCTCACCGGCGAGGTTTTGGTTGAAATAATAAACACTATCTCCAAAATGCTTCCTGATCCACGGAGTATCACAACAAAATGCAATAGCTCCTACAGCGGTAACTTCGAAAATCCTGCTGGAAATGACATCGCTGTGAAGATGATTTTCCGACAGCATGCAGAGCCCGATCCCATTGGCGGCATATCGCTCTTGAACGCTGGCGCCATCCCAGGGGAGCATGCCTCCGTAGGCTCGTTGGTTAATCTGCTCCCATGCCTTGGCCGGGCCGCAAAACTGGACGCCGTCCGCTTCGCTCAACCGGGTAAAAATGAAGGAGTGCCGTTTATCCCAATTGGTCCCGAAGTAAGTGATGGTGAGAGCCCGCCGCTCAATCAGGCTCTTGAGATCGGTTGCAATGCCGGAACGGTGGAAGGTGTTGAAGTAAAAACCCACGGGACGGGGGCGGCCGGTACCGAAGGTGACATCCCGGAGCATTCTGTGCAAGGTATCCGCCAAGGCCAGATACCCGTCGTAAGAAAGCAAGTTATTAAAGTACGAACGGTTGGTGAAATAGTTATCCAAAGGCGCGTGAATGATTCCGTAGTGAGGGAAGTCGTTCAGTTTCGCTTGTATTGGGGCCGTTACGAGAACAAAATCGGGGGAGCAAGCATCGATGTCGCTACTGTTGGCGCAGAGAATCAGTTCGTGGCCGATGCGCGCAGCGCTGACGCGGAGGCTCCAAAACGCTTGGGTTTCCGCCGCTTCGTTCCATGGGTTCAGAAACGCGATTCTCACCTGTACTCCGTAAAGAGCGCGAACATTGGATTCCGCCGATGTGAGGCAGCGGCGAACTGAATTGATCGTCGAAGCGAGTGGCGCAGTCCTCAGCCATCATGCCTCATGCCGATTCGCGCAGTCAACGCACTGGGGATTGGGGATTCCGGATTCCGGCGCATCTTTGGTTTTTTGTGTCGGGAGGGCGGGTGCACGTAAGTAATTCATGAATAGGCAGTTGAAGGTTCGCCTCAGGGCGCTCGACGCATAAAAATTCGCGATGCGTCATGGTGTGGCGATGGGTGAAAGTAAAATGAGCAAACCGATTCTGCAACATCTGTCCGAGCATGGCATTGAGGTGTGGCTCAGCGCGAGGGGCTGGGCATAAGCAGTGGATTTGATGGGGGATTTAGCTTGAATTGTGGCGTGAACGCTAGAATCAGTTGAGATGCGGCGAATTTCCGCGATCTTCGGATCGGCGATCTTCTTCGTACTCGCACCCTGCACGGTGGCAGGCTTGATCCCCTGGTGGCTGTCGCACTGGCGCCTAGAGCCCGGCTGGATGCCGGTCCGAATTCTCGGAGCCGTTCTAATCCTCGCCGGCCTTCCGATTCTTCTGGATTCATTCGCCCGGTTCGCCATCCAAGGACTCGGCACTCCCGCGCCCGTTTTCCCCACCAAGCACTTGGTTGTGACCGGATGGTATCGGTATGTCCGCAATCCCATGTATGTGGCGGTGGTGTCTATCATCCTGGGGCAGGCGCTGCTCTTTGCGAATGTCCCTGTGTTGGAATACGGTGCCGCAGCTTGGCTGATCATGCACCTTTTTGTAATCGCCTACGAAGAACCAACCATGCGGGCGACTTTTGGTGATGAATATCGCGAGTTCAGCGCGAATGTCCCGAGGTGGATTCCGCGCTTGAGGCCGTGGGCGGGTTGAGCGGAATTGGGGCTGGGGGTTTGGGATTCGGAAGGGGATTTACGGCGTATCTTAAGCAAGTCGAGGATGCAATGGAAGATCGGGATCTGAAAGTATAGTGATTGATCAATGCAACCCCGGATCTCCAATCCCGCGCTGAGGTGCTAGCATGGATGGTTGTCAGGCTCCGGGCTTCGTGCAACGGGCGGCTGTGAACCCCGCCAGGTCCGGAAGGAAGCAACGGTAACGGTTTAGTCCGTGTGCCGCGGATCACCCGGGGTCTGGCATAAAGCTCTCCACCCACGCTTTCATGTACCAGGTAATCGCCAGGAAATACAGGCCCCAGTCGTTTGCCGAACTGATCGGCCAGGAACACGTCCGCACCACGCTCGAAAATGCGATATCCCAAAAGCGGATCGCCCACGGCTACATCTTCTCCGGCCAGCGCGGCACGGGAAAAACTACGGTCGCGCGCATTTTAGCCCGCTGCCTGAACTGTATCGAAGGTCCAACGCCCACCCCGTGCGGCAAGTGCGCGAGTTGTCTTGAAGTTACTGGCGGCAACGCTCCCGATGTAATTGAAATCGACGCAGCCTCTAATCGGGGCATCAACGAAATGCGCGAGCTGCGTGAGAACGTGCGCTATCGCCCGGCGCGCGACCGCTACAAGATCTTCATCATCGACGAAGCGCATCAGATCACCAACGAAGCTTTCAACGCACTTCTTAAGACGCTGGAAGAGCCGCCCGAGTGGGTGGTTTTCATCCTGTGCACTACGGAAGTACATAAGATTCCGACCACCATCGCGTCGCGCTGCCAGCAGTTCAGTTTTCGCTCAGTGGATTTCGCGGAAGTGGTCGAGCGCATGGAATATATTTGCAGGCAGGAAGGCATCGAAGCCGATCCGGAAGTGCTCAGTGTGTTGGCGCAGATGGGCGAAGGCAGCGTGCGCGATTCGCTATCGGCGCTGGACCAAGCCATCGCCTGCTGCGGCGTGAAGTTGAATGCGCAGGAGGTTCGCGGATTGCTCGGCATGTTCTCGCTCGATTCGTTGAGCGAAGTCACACAATCGCTCGCCGCGCAAGATTCGCGCCGGATGCTCGACCTTGTGCTGGAACTGGAGCGCAACGGCCGCAACCTGCAACACTTCTGTAGGGAACTCGCCCGCTATTTTCGAAATCTTCTGGTTGCAAAAGTGGCCGGAGCGAATACACGCCTGATCGCTGCGTCGGGTCCTGAACAGGAACGCCTGGCTGAGATTGCGAATGGATACACGGAAGAAGATTTAACGCGCTACCTGCAACTCACGCTCGACCTTTTCAAAGATCTGCAATTCTCGTTGCAACCGCGATTGCTGCTTGAAGTCGGCCTGCTTCGTTTGATCCAAGCAGGAAAGCTCATGCCGATCGAAGAAGCCATCGCCAGTCTGGGAAGTACGGGGGGTGGTTCGAAAGCGGGGCTCGGGACAGGGGGCTCGGGGCTGAACGCGCGGGGATCGGGGCTTGGGGCTCGGGACTCGGGAGTCAGCGGTCAGGAAAGCGGACCAAAGGAACCAGGAGCGAAGCAGGCGCGGCCCGAGTCCCCAGTCCCAAGTCCCCAGACCCTAGCCCCGAGCAGCGCAGCATGGGGCGAGAGGCTCCACGCGGCGCTGCTCGAAGCGGGCATGCAATTCACCGCTGACGCCGTCGAGCATTCCGAAATCACCGAAGTGAACAACGAATTGCACTTCGCGACGCCGGAAGAGTTTCGGCTCGCGTTGAACGAAAAGGATATCCTGAAGATCGTGCAGAAAGTCGCCGGCCGCCCGATGCGAGTGAAAACCACTTTCGGGGCTGGAACGGTCACGCAGAGTCTTAAACCAAAAGCTGCGCTGGACGATGTTTCCGAGCGCGCGCTGGCGCATCCGGAAGTGCGGCGCTTCCAGGAGATGTTCCCCGACGCGCAAGTCCGCGTGGTGCGTAATCTAAAGGAATAATCTATGAAACTTCCCGGAAACATGCAGGCCATGATGAAGCAGGCCGAGCAGATGCAGAAGAAGATGCAGGAGGAGATCGCGCTCATCCGCGTGGAAGCCACGGCGGGCGGCGGCATGGTGACCATCGGGATGGATGGCAAGAAAACGGTTACCTCGGTGAAGATCGATCCGGAAGTGGCCGGCGATGTGGAAATGCTGCAGGACCTGGTGACCGCGGCCGTCAATGGCGCTGCGCGCAAAATTGACGAAAACCTGCAATCGAGCCTGGGCGGAATGCTGGGCGGCCTCGGCGGCATGATGGGAATTTAGAAGCTGAGTTGCAGCAGGCTTCGTGGGTGCGGCTGTTCGCACAGGGTTCTCTGCCCGCAGCGCTTACCAACTTCCGAACGAATCAAACCCTTATGTCTCGTTTCGCCGAGCCGATGGCTC
>DATGIH010000216.1:0-11486 GCA_035295865.1 Bryobacteraceae bacterium | reverse complement strand
ATCTTGTTTTTCGATGGCCCAAAACCCTCGCGCCGCGCGCCGAAGTCGCATAACTTCATCCGCTTAGCGCCTACCCACCTCCCAACACAAAAAACACGATATGCGTCGGAACCCATCCTCTCCGAAAAATTCCTAGCTTCGTTTTTGAAACTTTGCCGATCCTCCCGTCACCGCACTATCGCCCAATCTTCCGCACTTCCCCACGAATACGCAACGCCCACATACCACCTGTCGGCACTGTTGTAACCCGACATCCAATCGGGTTTCGTTATACAATCCAAGTTCAAACACGAAGGGAAAACATGGTAAGGACTCTCTCCACCGCGACCCTGCTGATCGCCGGCACTATGCATATGAACGCTGCTCCAAAAACTGTCGAAGCCGACTTCGGAAAAATGCCGGACGGCACTCCGATCCGCATCTACACGCTGACCAACCAAAAAGGCGTCGAGGCCCGGATTACCAATTACGGCGGGCGCATCGTGTCGCTCAAGACGCCCGACCGCAATGGCGCATCCGCCGACATCGTCCTGGGATTCGATTCGCTCGACGGATATATTCAAAACCCCGGCCCGTTCTTCGGCACGCTGGTCGGCCGCTACGCCAATCGCATCGCGCATGCCAAGTTCACTTTGGATGGCCACGAGTACCAGTTGCCGAAAAACGATGGCGAGAACACGTTGCACGGAGGCACGCATGGACTCGATAAATATGTCTGGACTCCGCGCGTTCTATCCGACGGCGGCTTAGAGCTTACCGTATCGAGCAAAGACGGCGACCAGGGATTCCCGGGCGATCTCAAGGTCACGGTCGTGTACCATCTCACTGATACGAACGATCTGAAGATCGACTACTCCGCCACCACTGACAAAGACACCGTGGTCAATCTCACCAATCACTCGTACTTCAATTTGAAAGGCACCGGAGACGGCGACATTCTCGGTCATCAGATCCACATTAATGCCGACCGGTTCACGCCCGTGGATGCCGGACTGATTCCGACCGGCGAGTTGCGGCCGGTCGCTGGAACGCCGTTTGATTTTCGGAAATCGACGGCCATTGGAGCGCACATCGGCGATAGCGATGAGCAGATCAAGCTCGGACGCGGCTACGACCACAACTGGGTGCTCAACCGAAAAGGCAACGGGTTGAGTCTCGCGGCACGAGTGGAAGAGCCGTCTACCGGCCGCGTGCTCGAAGTGCTGACTACGCAACCCGGCGTCCAGTTCTACACCGGAAATTTCTTAGACGGCACCATCAAAGGCAAGGGCGGCAAGGTCTACAAGCACCGTTATGGATTCTGTCTCGAGACGCAGCACTTTCCGGATTCGCCCAACCAACCGAAGTTTCCCAGTGTGGTTTTGAAACCGGGCGCAACATTCCATAGCACAACTGTTTTTCGCTTCTCGACAGCAAGTAAGTGATCGCGTGCTCGATGCTATAATCGAGCGAAACGTGACTCCAGTTTGTGCCAAGTCCTATTGGGACCATGCGGCCCGCTCTTTTTCTGTACTTGGGCCGCCCTTAAAGCCCTCGCCCGAAGACATCCAATTTGCTGAAAACGCGGTATCGAACTGGTGCGCGGAACATCCCGCAAGAGCGCCTCAGGCACTGCTTTTGGGGGTAACGGCCGAGATCGCGGCCATGCGTTGGCCGGAGGGTTCTTCGCTGCTGGCGGTGGATAATTCGTTCGCGATGGTCCAGACAGTATGGCCCGGAAATGTTCTAAACAAACGCCGCGTAGTCTGTGGGGACTGGTTGGAGCTGCCCCGCGCATCCGGCTCCTGCGACATCGTAGTCGGCGATGGATCGATGAACTGCCTCCGGTATCCGGACGGCTTCCGCGCCCTCGCGCGTAGCATCCGGCGCATTCTGCGTCCCGATGGCGTCCTGCTGCTGAGGAGCTTTGTACTTCCCGAAGTCAAGGACTCTCTGGAACAAACCTTTGCGGACTTGTTTAATCGAAAATTTCCCACGGTAAACCATTTCAAGTACCAGTTGTTGATGGCTATGCAGCGCAGCGCCAAACAAGGGATCGCGGTGGAAGATGTTTATCGCGAGTGGGCGCGCCGGAAAATTAACAAAGACGAGTTGCTCACTCTGACCGGGTGGGAGCCGCAATCGTTGCAATCCATTGAGCTGTACAAAGATCAAGATGTGGTTCACACATTTCCCACCGTGGCCGAATTGCGCTCCGTTCTCGCCGAGTTCTTCGACGAAGTCTCAATGTCCACACCGGGCTATTTTCTGGGCGACCGCTGCCCCAGCTTCGTCTTGGCGCCGCGCGCGGGAGTGCCGCGTTGACCGATTTGCTTTACCCGCTGACGTCTCTTCAGAGAACCATGGTGCTGGCATCCCAGCGGGCGCCGCAGGCGGGCGCCTATCTGCTGCAGTATGTGTGCGACATGCCAGAGGACGTGGATGCCTCGCTGCTCCAAAAAACGTGGCTCACCATTGCCGCGCGCCACGCCGCTTTTCGCGCAAGCGTGGTAACCACCCACGATGGTCAACTCCGCCTCAAAGTGAATGAGCATCCAACCGGGCGATGGACAATTCTCGATTGGAGTCATCTCTCCCAGGAACAGCAGAACGCGCAGTTTGCGGAGTTCTTGCGCCGCGATTTCGAAAAGGGCTTCGACTTTGCGGATGGTCCGCCAACGCGCTTCGCGCTGATTCGCTTCGGCCAGGCCCATTACAAGTTCGTCTGGCTTTTTCATCATGTCGTGATGGACGGCCGGTCGCTCGCGCTCTCCTGGAAAGAATGGTTCGGACTCTACGACGCGCAGCGAGCGGGAGAAACGCTGGAATTCGCGCAGGCCATGGATTTCCGCGATCACATTCAGTGGCTGCAGCAGAAGGATCTGAAGCCGGATGAACAGTTCTGGCGCGAATATCTCGCGAATCTTTCGCAGAGCACCGATTACATCACTGATCGCATTCGTCCGCCACACGACATTCCTCAGCAAGGCTTCGCGAAAGAGCATGTCGAGTTTTCCGAAAAGCTCACCGATGAAGTGGAACAGTTCGCGAAAAGCCACAATCTCACGGTCAACACCTTGGTGCAAGCCGCGTGGGCTCTTTTGCTGGCCCGCTACAGCGACCGCTCGGACATCGTGTTCGGCGCTGCTCGCGTCTCGCGCCAATCTTCCGCTGCAGGCACGGCGCCCCTAGTCGGAGTTCTGATGAACACGGTACCGATCCGCATCCGGGTGTCGCCGGACACGCCCTTACTCACCTGGCTCCGCCAGATTCGTGAGCAGTGGATCACGCTGCGCGATTACGAACACACGCCGACGGACAGAATTTGGGAGTGGAGCGGACTGCCTGCTGGCATGCCGCCCTACGACAACGTACTCATCTACGAAAATCGCGTCTTTGCGGATAGCATGCGGCGGCTTGGCGGAAAATGGCAGCATCGCAGCATCACGCGTACGCAACGGACCGATTCTCCGATGACACTGGTCGCGAACGGGCGGCCGCGAATGTTTCTGGAAATCGTCTACAACCAGAGCCTGTTCGGCCGCGATCTGATTTTCGGCATGACGCAGCACTTGCATGCCCTTTTCCAGCGGTTCGTCGCACATCCCGAAAGACCGCTTTGGGATTTGAGCATGCTCACGGAATCCGATGAGCGTCTGCAGCGCGAAGTCAATCGCACCGGGATCGATTATCCACAAGACATTTGCGTTCACCGGCTCTTCGAACAGCAGGCCGAGCGAATTCCAGATCACTTGGCGTTCGATTCCCCCAGCGGAGTCGTGACATATCGTGAAGTAAACCAACGCGCGAACCGGCTGGCCGCTTTCCTGCGGGCAAAAAGCGCCGGGGCCGAAGATTTTGTCGCAGTCTGCATGCAGCGGTCGCCGGAAGCGGTGCTGGCGGTTCTTGGAGTCGCAAAATCCGGTGCTGCGTTTCTTCCGCTCGACCCTCGTTTGCCCCAAGAACGGCTGATGGCCATGCTGCAGGACGCCCGCCCCAAGTTTGTTCTTGCGGACCAGACCAGTTACGCGAAGCTAAGCGCTTATGGACCGGCAGTCCTCAACTGGAACGACCTTGCAGCGGAACTTGCGGTGCAGTCCTTCGAGAATCTGCCGGATATCGCCGCGCCGCACAACGCGGCGTACGCCATCTACACCTCGGGTTCCACCGGTGCACCGAAAGCCGCCGTCATCACGCATACAAGCTTGGTGAATTACGTCCTCGCGGCCGGGCGCGTGTACGATATCTCAGATCGCGACCGCCGCCTGCAATTCAGTTGGATGGGTGCGGACTTCTTCGTCGCCGAGGTCTTCAACAATCTAAGCGCGGGCGCTACGCTGGTTTTTTGCCTGGATCAGCAAGGAAATTCTGTCACAGAATTTCTCCGGCTGCTCGACGAGCAGCGCATCACCATTACGGGAATGCCGAGTTCCTGGTGGCATGAATGGGTGCGCTCGTTTTCCACGAACGGATTCACGCCGCCACGATCTCTTCGCATAGTGGTTACTGGAATGGAGCAGGTAAATCCGGAGGCGCTCCAAGCCTGGAAGCGCGAAGTTGGCACTCGCATTCGCTGGTTCAACGCCTATGGGCCCACCGAGACTACCTGCACGTCCACCATTTATGAAGCCGGCACGTCCGATTGGGAAGGCGAACGGTATGTTCCAATCGGCAAGCCAGTCGCGAATACGCAGGTGTATGTTCTGGACCGCCAGCAGAAGCCGGTTCCCGCCGGCGTTCCGGGCGAGCTTTATATCGCCGGCACAGGCGTCGGACGCGGCTACCTGAATTCGGCGGAACTTACACAGCAACGATTTCTGCCGGACCCATTCAGCAACGATCCGGCAGCGCCCATGTATCGCACCGGCGATCAAGTATTTTCCCTGCCCGACGGCAATCTCGTTTTCCTCGGAAGATTGGACCGCCAGGTAAAACTCCGCGGCTTCCGCATCGAACTCGACGAAATCGAAACCGTCGTGCGAAAACATCCAACAGTGCGCGAATGCGCCGTGGTTGTGCGGGAGGAACGGCTGATTGCGTACGTGTCGCCCGTCAACGGCGCGGATCCGGAAGTGCAACACCTGCGTCGGCACGCGTCCGCGCATCTCGCGACGCACATGATTCCCGCGACATTCGTCGTGCTCCCGAAAATGCCGCTGACGTTGAGCGGCAAGATCGACCGGCAGTCTTTACCTTCTTTCGATCCGGCACTCCTGGCCGCCGGGCAGGAATTCAAAGAAGCATCCACTCCCACCGAGAAACTGATGGTCGCCTTGTGGCAGCAGGTTCTCGGCGTAGTTGTGACGGATGCCACAGCGAACTTCTTTGAGCTGGGCGGTGACAGTTTGCGCGCCGCGCAACTGATTCTACTGATCCAGCAGCAATTCGGCAAGGAGTTTCCTTTCGCTACACTCCTCCGCGCGCCCACCATTCAGCGCATTGCTGCCATTCTGGATTCGGACGAAGCCGAACACACTGAAACTTCGGAAGGCTGGGATGCCGTGTTCCCGCTGCAGATCCAAGGTTCGCTCGCTCCGTTCTTCTGCCTTTCGCCTACGCTCCAAGGCCCGTATTGTTACCGTCATTTGTCGAAGCAGCTCGGAACCAATCAGCCCTTCTACGTCGTGCGCGTGCTTCCCAAAGAAGGCGAGCGCGTCCCCACTATCGAAGAATTAGCGGAGCGCACGATTCAATCCATCCGGGTAACCAAGCCGCACGGCCCGTACGTTTTGGCCGGTTACTGTTTCGGCGGATCCATCGCGTTTGAAGCCGCGCGCCAACTCACTTCCATGGGCGAAGAAGTTCGAATGATTGTGCTGTTCGACACGGCCGCGCCCGGATATCCCAAAGTCGTCCGCGAGCATCGGCGCAAATGGCGCCAGCTGCGCGATGTCGTCATCGGAAGTTCCGACGAAAAACTCGGAGTGCGTGAAATCCTTGCGCACTTGGACACAACCAGCCAGATGATCAAGCGGAAAGTGATGGGCAAAACCGAGCGGCAGATCGCGCGGTATGAATTAGCGGTCCTAGCCCCGCCCGTGGAGTCCGTGGATAAATGGCAGCTCCGTTGCGCCTACATGTACGAAGTGAAGCCGACCGATATTCCGGTTGCGCAGTTCGTCGCGCAACACCAGACGATTAGCACGCGAATTCTAGATGATCCGCGCCTGGCTTGGCGGGAAATCTGTACCGGCGAT
Source organism: Bryobacteraceae bacterium (assembly GCA_035295865.1). GTDB lineage: Bacteria > Acidobacteriota > Terriglobia > Bryobacterales > Bryobacteraceae > Palsa-89. The sequence goes on along the minus strand of DATGIH010000216.1, from coordinate 5,310 downwards.
TTTCACTTGCATCACGTCAGTGGCTCACACGGAACGCTCTTGGGCGAAAACGGCGCTCCCGAAATCGCGCGTCTGATTTCCGGGCTCCTCGAAAACGCCGAGCCGAAAAAAATGTCGGGCGCGGCCGGCGGATCTATTTCTTAAACGGTACAAACTTCAGCGACGACTGATTCAACGCATAGCGCAACTGCGATGGCTCCGGACCATCGTTGTACTCATACCCAAGATGCCCATCGCAACGTTTGCACATCACGTCGACCCGCTTGGGTTCTTCCACAACATCTACAAAGGTGTAGATGTTTTCTTCGGCGATCGGCGCCGAAAAACACGCGAATCCGCTCTTGCTATCGAATTTTGCCGTGGAGCTGAACACCGCGGTTCCACAACACAGGCAGCGGTAAATACCGGGGTCATGCAGCTTGAAGTAGTTTCCGTAATACGGAAGGTCGCTGGTGTGTTTGCGCGTCACATAGAATTGCTGCAGCGTGAGAAGCTTGCGCCACTCCGCTTCGGTGTGGGCGATTTTCTTCACGCGCACCACCCCGGTTTTTTCGCCGGCGTCGTTAAATTCCACGATGCTGACTTCGTCTTCGTCGGCAGCGAGCGCGAATGGAAGCGCTGCGCCAAATGACAGGCTTTTTATCAGTGATCTTCGTGTAATCGTCATTTCGAACTATCCGGCAAGTGGATCGGCGCTTCACTTGCGTCGTGGCCGGCATAGACCGTTTGCAAAGTATTTCCCAGATATCCCATCTCCTGGTGGATTCCGATGCTGGACGTGTAATAAGCAAACGCCGTCGCGGCTTTGAGCTGAGTGAAAAAATGCTCCACCGGCTTCTTCGGATTTTTCTCGTTCTGTGCCATGCGCGACACCACCGCTACCCGTTGCTTAGGGGAAGCTTCGAGAAACGGCTTGTGATTCAGCTCGTGGCTAAGGGAGTCCACCAGCTTCAGCCCTTCGCGGAACTTCTGGCGCGGTTCGTCTTCAAAGGCTTCCGACAGTGACTTGTCCATGTAAACCGCCACTTTCGCCGCCTTCGCGCCCGGCGAGTGGCCATCGGTGGGGATGATAATTTCGGTCAGCTCATCCAACATCTGAAACTCGGGCGGAGTGAAAAACAACGGCTTCACTTCGACGCTCGCCGCCGCGATCGCGGGGGCCGCTACCGCGGCAGCCGCGATTTTGATCAGCTCCCGCCGGGAATGTCCTTCCATTACACGTTCCCCTTTCTCAATTCGTCCGCGATGTGATCGCAGGAGCGCCAGGCCAGCGCCATGATGGTCCATGTCGGATTCTGGCAGGACGCGCTCACGTGGCTCGATCCATCCACTACCAATAGATTCTTGACATCGTGTGATTGCTGGAATTGGTTCAGCACCGAAGTCTTCGGATCGTTTCCCATCCGCGCCGTTCCCAGCTCGTGAATCGACCAGCCTTCGGTCAAAATCTCACGATTCACCGAAACTACTTCGATCCCGGCTGCCTCGAACATTTCCTTTGCGGATACGGCCATGTCCGCGGCCATCTTCTTTTCGTTATCGCCGAAGCTGTAGTTGAAGCGGAGCACCGGCACGCCCCACTTGTCCTTCACATCCGGATCGATGCTCACAGCGTTTTCGTAGCGTGGAAGAACTTCGCCAAACGCTCCCATGCTGATGTAGGCGCCGGCGTAATCGCGCACAGCTTTTTTGTAGCTGCTGCCGAATCCCAGCGTCTCGAAGGCGTTGCCCGGGATCATGGTTGTCCCGCTGCTGCCTTCGAATCCGTAGCCCCGAATGAAATTCGATTGTTTGTCTTTCAAATTCCGGAAACGCGCCAGATAGAAACTGCCCGGGCGGCCGTCGTCCAGCGTGCGCGGCTTGCCGACCAGGTCTTTCACCAGGCCGTTGATTCCCGGTCCCATGATGTGCTCGCAGAAATTATGCCCGACGTGATTGCTGGAATTGCCGATGCCGTTCGGATGCTGGCTCGATTTGGACAGCATCATCAGCCGCGCCGATTCGAGCGTGGATGCACCTAAGATGACGACTTTCGCGCGAGCTTCGTACGTTTTGCCGGAATCCGTATCGATGAAATTGACGCCGCGCGCCTTGCCGCTCACCGGATCGACGGTCACTTCGTAAACCGTGGAATTGGGCCGCAACGTGAGGTTTCCCGTGTCCATGGCCGGACGGATCAGCCCGGTCGGCGAGTCGAATGCAGCGTGGATATCGCATCCGCCGGCGCGCCGGTCGCAAGCGCCTCGTCCGAAACATTTGCTCCGGTATTTGTTGTGCTTCAATCCATCGGTGGTGACGCCCGCGCGATACGGAGTTAGCACGCGGCCCATCTTGGCGAGCTCGCTGCGCAGCTTCAATTCCGACGCAGTGAGCTTCACCGGGCGCTGGAACAGGCCGTCCGGCAAATAAGGCAGATTCTCCTTATACCCAGAAATTCCGAGGTACAAATCGACTTTGTCGTAGTAGGGCGCTATGTCGGCATAGGAGATTGGCCAATCTTCGCCGTAGCCGTCGCGCGATTTGGCTTTGAAGTCATAGTCGGAAAGCCGCAGCGCGAGCCTTCCCCAGATGTTTGTCTTGCCGCCCACGCAACGCGCTCGCACCCAGGCGTACTTGGTGCCGGTATAAGGATGATCCTTTTCATCGACGACAATGTTTTTGCTGTAATCTGGACCATTCCAGCCTTGGACGTAAGATTCCACATGCGGATACTTGGAGTCTTTGGCGTACGGCGGGTTGCGGACGTTGTATTCGTTCATCCCCAACGGATGATAACCGGGAGGCATCTCACCGCGGCGCGGATGATCGTACGGCCACTCGAGCGACTTTAGCTCTTTCGTGGTATCCAGTTGCTTGCCGGCTTCGAGCAGCAACACCTTCATGCCTTGCGACGACAGAACGTACGCTGCCATCCCGCCAGCCGCCCCCGATCCAACGACAATTGCGTCGTAAACATTTTTGAGATCAACCTGCGGACCGGGCGGGTTTGGGTTCTGCATAACACTCTAGTTTAGCGAACTAGGCCGGAGCCGGCGTCGCTTACAATATCGTCAAGCTATGGCCACCTGCGACCGCGTGCGCGTCAAGTCCGTCAAGGTTCTTTCCGACGATTGGTACGTTCTCAAGAAAACGACTTTCGATTACCTGCGCCGAGACGGAACGTGGCAAACGCTCAACCGCGAAACATATGATCGTGGAAACGGCGCTGTGGTTTTGCTCTACAACCGCGAACATCGAACGGTAGTTTTGACGCGGCAGTTCCGCTACCCGGCGTTCGTCAACGGCTTGGAGGACGGCATGTTGCTCGAAGCCTGCGCCGGTCTTTTGGACGATGATGCACCGGACGCGTGCATCCAACGCGAGGCGGCGGAAGAGACCGGGTTTCAGATCGGGAATCCGCGCGGCGTTTTTGAAGCGTACATGAGTCCTGGATCGGTGACCGAAAAGCTCTTCTTTTATGTCGCCGAATATTGGCGCGATCAGCGCGCGGGCGAGGGCGGCGGCGATCACACCGAAGGCGAGGACATCGAAGTGGTGGAGCTACCCTTCGAGCGGGCTCTCCAGATGGTCGAGCGGGGCGAAATCATGGACGGCAAAACGATCATGCTGCTGCTATACGCGCAGTCCGCAAGCTTGCTTGAGTGATGCTAGACTTCGTGTCTATATGACGCGATTCCTGGTCGCTGCATTGCTCTGCTCGATTCAACTTACCGCTGACACATATCCGAGGCAGCCTGGCATCGATGCCCAGCACTACATCTTTAAGCTGGCGCTCAGCGATTCGACGGACGAAATTGTGGGCGAAGCCACGGTGGAGTTCCGATTCGTGCAAGATGGGGTCACCGAGATTGCGCTGGATCTTACCGCCTCGATGACAGTTAGCGACGTCAGCTCTGCCGGCGCGCGGCTCAAATTCACGCACCTGGCCGATCGGTTGCTGATCCGCGTTGCTTCCCCGCCCCGCGCCGGTGAACTGCGCCAATTCACTATTCGATATCACGGAACTCCAACGAGCGGTTTGCGGATCGGCGAGAACAGGTATCACGATCGGACATTTTTCAGCCAGAATTGGCCGGATCTCGCCCGGCAATGGGTGCCGATGATCGATCATCCGTACGATAAAGCCACCAGCGAGTTTTTTATCACCGCGCCCTCCAAATATCAGGTAGTAGCTAACGGTTTGCTTCAGGAAGAAACGGACCTTGGCGATGGCCGGCGTTTGACGCATTGGAAGCAGTCGGTACCGATCGCTTCTTGGCTGAATGCGATCGGAGTGGCGCAGTTCGCCTCGCGTAACTTTGCGCGCGTGCACAACATTCAGCTGCAAACCTGGCTGGATTATCAGGATCGCGATAACGGCATCGTCACGTTTGAAAATCCGGCGCGCGAGGCGATGGAGTTCTATGTCGATCACATCGGCCCGTTTCCGTATGAAAAGCTGGCGAACGTGGAAGCCGCGGGCGTAAACGGAGGCATGGAGCATGCGAGCGCCATCTTCTACGGGGAAAAGTCCGTCACCCAGGAACCCGCCTTTCGGCTGGTGGCGCACGAAATCGCGCATCAGTGGTTCGGCGATTCGGTCACGGAAAAGGATTGGGACGATGTTTGGTTGAGCGAAGGCTTCGCTACTTACTTTACGCTGCTGTGCGTGGAGCATTATCAGGGGCGCGATGCCTTTGTCGCCGGATTGAAGCAAAGCCGCGATCAGGTCTTCGCTACCGAGAAGAAGCTTCCGGGTGTCGCGATACGGCATGACAATCTCTCGGACATGAAGAAGGTGCTGAATCAGCTTGTCTATCAAAAGGGCGGCTGGACGCTGCATATGCTGCGCGGACAGATCGGCACGGACAAGTTTTGGGTTGGAATCCGCGAATACTACCGCCGATATCGCGACACGAACGCATCGACAGATGATTTTCGCAGAGTCATGGAAGAAACTTCCGGCGCGGATTTGAAGTGGTTTTTCGACCAGTGGTTGAATCGCGCCGGGTCGCCGGTCGTCGAAGGGAACTGGCATTACGATTTGGGTGGCAAAAAGATCGTCGTCGAACTCGCGCAGAAGCAATCGGGGGAAGCTTATCGATTGCCGCTGGAAATCGGTTACGGCGATCGCGTCGAGAAAGTAGAGATGACACAGAAAGCGCAGCGGTTCGAGGTTGGGGCTGATAATGAGCCGGCATCCGTGGCGCTTGATCCCAACACTTGGATCTTGATGGACGCGAAGTTCGCGGCGGCCGCTCATTAGCGTCCGCAAGTGGAAAGGCCGACGAGGGCGTCGGGCCGCGGACCAGGGGGTCCGCCCCACAAAAC
>DATGIH010000215.1:0-8959 GCA_035295865.1 Bryobacteraceae bacterium | reverse complement strand
TCGTCTTCGGAAAGCGCCACCATGCAGTTCCGGATATCGCCCGGCGGCAGCACTTCGAACTCGCGGCGCAAACGGCCGGAACTGCCGCCATCGTCGCTGACCGTCACCACGGCAGTGATTTCCGCTTCTTGGGGATCTTTGACGTAGCGTTTCAGCCCGTGCAGGAGGGTGGACAATCCAGTTCCACCCCCAATCGCCACGATCCGCAACGGTTCCATTAGTAATAGCATCGCAGGTTCGCCACGCGACTAGCCTGAACCTTTCGTATCAATTCCGCATAGACCCTTTGCATAGGAATGTTGTACTATTCGCGCGAGAAAGTTCTCAGTCGAGGAGATGCTTTCAGTCGAGAATGGTATCGGATTCGCTCAGGCGGCGGGTTGGTCGTCCTCTTCGTAGGTGGGCACAGCTTCGAGGTCTTCCGCTTCAAAAACCTGGTCACAATCCAGGCATCGGACATAATCGACCCCATCGCGCCTCGCCAGAATCTCGGTACGACCGTGATTGCAGGGCTGCATAGTAGAGATTAAACCCATTCTAAACGCGCCATTTGCCATGTCAAGCCCAAATTCACCCCATTTCCCCCGGATGTTTGGGGGTGGGCCAGTGTCAGCCCAGGTACTATCAATTTAGATAGAAACGTCCGGCGCCTTTTTGTTTCAGCGCTACCGGAGTGGGACGCCCAGCGCGTCCTTTTGCGCCTTCGTGAATTTACAGCCAGAAGGCGTGGAAATGGCAACCCCGAGCCGCTGCAAATTGGACAACGCATTGAATTGGCAGGGATCCAGCGCAAGCGCCCGCTCGAAATCCTGAATCGCGACGTCTTTCTGATTCAGTGCCAGTAACGCCGCGCCGCGATTGTTCAAGGCGTCGGCGCTGCGGGGGGTGAGCGCGAGAGTCCGGCCAAACTCCACGAGTGCTTGCGCCGGCTTTCCCTCACTCAGATAAATCCGCCCTTCTTCAGAAGGAATTTGCGGATCATCCGGCGCGATCTGCTTTGCCTGCTCTAAAATATCGAGCGCGCGGGCCGGTTCGACCGCTCGGGCAAGCTGGATGCGCGGCCGGATCTTGGATGGCGCCTTCTCTACTGCGTCAGCCCACAGCGATTCTTCCGTCTTCCATGTCTCCGTGCGGACAAAACTGAGAAAAATCAAAATCACAAAAACGGGGGCTAAATAGATCAGCTTCACGCGCTCCAGAATAATTCCGAGACAGATCGCGAATCCGAGCATGGGTAAGTACATTCGATAGTCCGCTGCAAGATCGTTCGCCGGAAATATCGACGAGCTGGGAAGCAGCAGCAGCAGGCCGCCCAGGAACCAGATTCCTGAGCGCGACCGATGCCGCGTTCGCCAGGCGAGCAAAGCCAGGCCAAGCACCGTCAACCATGCGAGTGCTCCCAACCAAGGCGCGCGGATTGGAAAATCGGCATCCACAGTGAATCCCCAAGGCAGCAGTAGCATCCGAAAGTAGCGCAGAATCGCCAGGCCTTCCGCCATCAAATAGGATTGCCAAGTAACACCGGCATGCGCCCCGGCGCCAGAGCCTGCCGTGGTTTGGACGGCAAACAGCACGCGCAATCCCGCGGCGAGGGACAGCGCAAACATCGCGGCGATGGGCGGCAACTCTTTCGATTTTGCGGAAATCGGCAACGACAGTAGAACGAGAAAAGCCGGAAACGCGACGCACTCTTCTTTCGCTAATAGAGCGCAGCCGAACCACACCACGGCCCACCAGCGATTCCCACGCGACCAGCTTCGCAACGAGGCAAGACACAAAACCGTGGCTAGCAGCGCGCTTCGCGCATAGATGTAATTCACCGGCTCCGCTTGAAACGGATGCACGGCAAAGATCGCCGTAGCGATGAGTCTCGCCGCTGGAGATACAAATCGGCCGAGCGCATCCCAGAGCAGTAGAATCGCGATCAGGTGCAACACTAGGTTGACCGCGTGATATCCGGCCGGAATCTCGCCACCCAACTCGTGATTCGCCCAAAATGTCAGGTAGGTCAGCGGCCGGATCTCGAACGGACGCCACAGGTCGCTTGCAAGCAGCGAGTAATCGTCAAAGTGAAACGAGCCCCACAGGCATCCGCCAAATGCGATGATAGCGGCGAGGCATAGCAGGAGATTTTGGCGAGAAACGATAATTCCAGTCTGACAAAAAGCGCTGAGAAAAAGGCGACTCCGCCCAAGTTGGTTCCGAAACCAAAAACGGCGGCCGAGCGCGCGGCGCGGGTGGCGAAAATCGTGAAGCTGCTGGACGGGATGTATCCCGATCCGCAGATCCCTTTGCAGCATCGCGACGCCTGGGAGCTGTTGGTGGCCACTATTCTATCGGCGCAGTGCACGGATAAGCGCGTGAACGAAGTGACGCCGGGCCTCTTCAAGAAATATCCAACCATCACCGATTTCGCCAACGCCAATCAAACGGAGCTAGGACAGGATATCCGGTCCACCGGATTCTTCAACAACAAATCGAAATCCTTGATCGGGGCCGCACGCCGCATTCTCTCCGAGTACCACGGCGAAGTCCCCAAAACGATGGACGAACTGCTCACCGTTCCCGGAGCCGCGCGCAAAACGGCGAACGTGGTGCTCGGTGGTTATTACCACATCCCCGCCGGAGTTGTGGTGGACACCCACGTCCAACGTCTCTCGAGGCGCTTGGATCTGACCAAGCATTCCGAGCCTGTGAAAATCGAGCAGGACCTAATGAAGCTGATCCCCAAAGACAAATGGATCGCGTTCCCGCTGCAGTTGATCTTCCACGGACGCGCCATCTGCTTCGCACGAAAACCGCAGTGTCCGAATTGCAAGCTGGATTCGATCTGCTACGCGAAAGACAAATTCCTGGGGTGACCGTTAGAGATTCTTCAACAGAAAACTGCAAATGTGATATCCGTCGATGAACTTGAACGGTGTTTCGCCCAAAGTGTAATGGCCGCAAGGTAAAACCACTACTTTGTGATCCATGCCGAACGATCCGACCGTGTTGACGATGTCACGAGACAAGTGCGGCAAGAAGGTGGAATCATAAGCCGCATAGATGAACAGCGACTTGTGTTTCCGCGCCGCGAACTTGTCCATGTAGCTGATCGGACTGATGGCCCGCCAGACTTCCCGCAGCCGATCCAAATCCACATGCTGTTCCAGGCTTTTTCGCACATGCTGCGTGGAAAGCCCGGTCCAAACCACATCGGCGACGTAGGTCGAGCAATGGTTGAATACATTGACTGCGATGCGGGAATCGTGCGCGCTCGCCAGACACGCGTAGGACGAACCAAGGCTGGTGCCGACAATTCCCAGGCGTTCGAAGCCCTGCTGCTCCAGCCAGTCATAGCAGCAGCGTGTGTCGATGACAGCTTGCCGCGTGGCATCGATGGTCCGGCAGATATTCGAAGACATCGCGTAATCTGCGCGTTCCAGTTCAGGCGGCATCCGGTAATCGTGATACGGCAGGCTCAGGCGAAGATTCGAAACGCCGAGTTTCTGCAGACCGCGGCACAATCCGTAATGCGCGTCCGCCGGACCGTTCCAATGAGGCAGCACCACGACAGCGCGCTTAGCACCCTCGGCCGGGAACCAGCGAGCGTGGACGGTGTTGTTCTCCGGATACGGCGATTCCACCGGCGAAGTAAAACGCAGCATCCCGTCTTCCAGTCGAAAATCGCGTGGCGGATCGTAAGCAAAGAACTCATCACTATCCTGAAGCGCCGCCTGATTCAGCTTCAATAGATAAGCCTCGGCCGATTCCCCATTCTTAGGATGCCGTTGCGCGCTGGGCCAATCCTGCGTCCAATCCAGCCCCCACTCAAAATCTCGAACCACACGATTCGTGGCGCGATTGCACAGACGATCTTCCCAGGAACGTATCCATCGTTCGTAAGCCTTCTTCATTGCGATACTTTTTCAGAATAACGTAGGTCGTCCAAAACGAGAAACGAGAAACAAGAAACGTGCGAAACTGAAATTTCATGAATCAGAGCATTACCGTTACTCTGCCCGATGGCAGTCAAAAGCCCGCCCCCGCAGGCTCCAGCCCGATGGACATCGCGAAATCGATCGGCCAACGTCTGGCCGACGATGCTGTGGTGGCGCGGGTCGATGGCCAACTGTGGGACCTCACCCGGCCGCTTGAGGGCGACGCGAAACTCGAGATTCTCACCTCCAAGAGTCCCGAGGCACTGAACGTCTACCGCCACTCCACGGCTCACTTGCTGGCTGCCGCTGTGCTGGAGCTGTTTCCCGAGACAAAGCTGGGAATCGGTCCGCCCACCGACACCGGCTTCTACTACGATTTTCAGCGCGAAACGCCCTTCACACCCGAAGATCTGGAAAAAATCGAAAAACGCATGTGGGAACTGCAGGCTAAGAACCTGCCGTACGAGCGTCAATTGACCGCCAAGCAGGATGGTCTGCAAAAATACGCCGACGATTGGATGAAGAAAGAGCTCATCACCGAAAAGGCCGACGACGTTTTCTCCGAATACACTCTGGGACCGCAGTTCATCGATTTCTGCCGCGGACCGCACGTGCCATCCACTGCGCGCATCAAGGCGTTTAAACTACTTTCCGTAGCAGGCGCGTATTGGAAAGGTGACGAGCACAATCCCAAGCTGCAGCGGATCTACGGAACCGCGTTCTTCAACAAAAAGGATCAGGACGCGTATCTCACGCGCCTGGAAGAAGCGAAAAAGCGCGATCACCGCAAGCTGGGCCAGGAATTGGATCTGTTCAGTATCCAGGAACTGGCCGGTCCTGGTTTAATTTTCTTCCATCCCAAGGGCGGGGCGATTCGCAAAATTATAGAGGACTGGATGCGCGACCAATACCTGGCGCGCGGGTACTCGCTAGTTTACACACCGCACGTCATGCGCCGCGAGCTCTGGAAAACTTCCGGTCACGCCAATTTTTATAGCGACAACATGTTCAAGCCCATGGAGCTGGATGACGCCGAATACCAGCTCAAGCCGATGAACTGCCCGGGCCACATTCTGATTTACGCGGACAAGCTGCGCAGCTATCGCGATCTTCCTGTGCGGCTGGGCGAGTTGGGTACCGTGTATCGCTACGAGCGTTCGGGCGTCATGCACGGCTTATTGCGCGTCCGCGGTTTCACACAAGATGATGCGCACATCTTCTGCACACCCGAGCAGATCGAAGATGAAATCGTAAACTGCCTGCAGTTCGCCATCGACGTTCTCTCCACTTTCGGATTCGACGATTATGAAGCCGAGCTCTCTACCTGGGACGGCGGCGCGAGCGGAAAATATGACGGCGCTCCCGAGCAGTGGCAACTCGCGGAAAGCGCACTCCGCCGCGCGAGCGAACGGCTCAACGTCAAGATCAAACTGATTCCCGATGAAGCGGCTTTCTATGGCCCGAAGATCGACATGAAGCTGGTGGATGCTATCGGCAGGCTATGGCAGCTTTCCACCATCCAGTTCGATTTCACGCTGCCGCGCCGCTTCAATCTGGAATACATCGCCGATGACGGCAAAAAGCATCAGCCGCTCATGGTGCATCGCGCGCTCTACGGATCCATCGAGCGCTTCTTCGGAATCCTGATCGAGCATTACGCCGGAGCATTTCCCGTATGGCTCGCTCCGGTGCAAGCCATCGTGCTACCCATCACAGACCGGCACCTGGAGTACGCGCTGAAGGTCCGGGACCGGCTGGTTGCCGAAGGATTGCGCGTCACGCTGGATGATCGCAGCGAAAAAGTGAATCTCAAAATCCGCGATGCGCAGCTCCAGAAAATCCCGTACATGCTGGTGGTCGGCGATCAGGAAGCCGAAAGCGGCAACGTCTCGGTGCGCAACCGCAAGCATGGAAATCAGGGCGCTCAGACCGTGGATGAGTTTGTTGCGAATATCTGGAAGCTGATCGATACGAAGGCTCGGACCGAATAAAAATCCGGTGACAGGATACTCAATTCCCGATTTCCGCGAGACAAGCGCCTGGCCCGCATCCGGAAAAATCGGGAATTGGGTATCCTGTCACCGAATTTCCAGGGTCTGCTTCGCCTCCACTTTTGTGAACTGCATCGGAAAGCTTCGCCCCGAGTAATAGGCGTCCCACTGATCCTTATAATGCGGCGAAAGAAACTGCCCGGACTCGCCGATCGTGAGATTATTCAGCGAATGATCCCAGTCCGACAGATCCGCGATGAATCGCATCGAAGGTCCCAGCCGGAGCGTGGTCTGCTTAATCGTCGTGGACGATCCGCTCATTCCCACCGGCCCCACGTTGAAATAGGCCGCGAGTAGCGGCAATTCACCGCCGACGGGATTCTTGATGGTCAGCTCGATCGCTTTGCCGTAATCCCAGCGATTCACATTGCCGCCCTGCGCCTTGCGCCCTTCTTCGAAGGCATCGGTCAGCGCGCGGATCAACGCGGCATTTTTATCCGGCAACCAAGCGGCCGCATCGCTTCTCAAGATCTTCTCCACCATGGCGGGCGCCATTTGCGGACCATATACATCGCCCTTGCCCGGCGATGCTCGCTCGGCAATCATCTTGCGCAGTTGATCGTAAATCAGTGACATCAGCAGCGGCGCAGGCGTTTGTTTTTCCATTTGCCCATTCCAGCCGCGGAGCAACTCGACACACTCCTTCAATTCGCCGCCCGGCGGTTTCTTCTGATCGTAAGCCGCCACAACCTGGCGCGCGAGAAAATGCGAAAAAGCGGAGTACACATCTTTTTCGACCACCAGCATCTGCTCCGGCTTCCAGCCGTCGTGCGCAGTCAACAACGAGCGAATTTCGAGCGACCGGTAGGGCGACGCAAAATCCCCATGCACGCGATACGGATAATCCTTGGGGAACGGATTCTGGTTGGCCGTGATGATCCAGCCTTGCGGCGGATTGTAAAACGTGGGCAACTGCTCAAACGGGATGAAACCCTCCCATTCGTTCTCGCCCGAGCTACCATCCACCGGGATATCGCCATCGTAATTTTTCCGGATCGGCAATTTTCCAGTGGCATGATAGCCAATATTGCCGTCCACGTCGGCATAGACGAAGTTCTGCCCGGGTCCGGCAAAGCGCGCCAGGGCTGCGGTAAACTCCTGCCAATTGCTTGCGCGGTTTAATTCGAGGAAGGGAAATTGAAACGATCCGGGCTCAGCCGCGGTCCAGCGCAGTGCCAGGAATTTGCCGTTTTCGGATGCGTTAATCGGGCCATGCCGCGTTACCCACTGCTGGAACTCCTGAGGCTTCGCGCCCTTCACTGCGATTTTTTCCGCTTCCAGCCGCGCCCGTTCTACCTTTCCGCGGAATAGATATTGGCCACTGCGCGGATCGAACTTCTCGATGTAGAGATCCTGCACATCGAACCCAAGATTGGTCACGCCCCATGCGATCCGCTGATTGTGGCCGACGATCACCGCGGGAACGCCGGGTAGCGAAACGCCCGTCACGTCCAGACCTGGCGCCCGAAGATGAACCTGATACCAGGTGGAGGGCAGCGAGAATTCCAAATGCGGATCGTTTGCCAAAATCGGTTTTCCGCTGGCAGTGTGCTTTCCCGAAATCGCCCACGCATTGGAGCCCGGTTGGAACTCCGTTCCAGCCCACGTGGGGAACAAAAAGTTCACCCGCGCAGGGTCACCCTTTGCGAGCATGGTTTGTTTCTGCAGCTCTTCTCTCCACGTCGTCGTGAGGTTACGATGCATCTGCAATCCGCAGAGAATCGTATCCACCACATGCCAGGGACGTGGATCGTAGCGCAGCAGCGTGAATTCCAACGGAAGGCGGCTGCGATTCGTTTCGATGAAATAGTTGACTCCACGCGCGTAAGCCGCAAGCACCGCGCGATCCCCGTCCGGCAACGTCCGATACTGCTCTTCAGCGATCCGGCGCATGCGCAGCCGGCGCGCCTCCCGATCCAACTCCAGAGTGCGCGACCCAATGATCTCGGATAACTCGCCGGCAGCTAAACGGCGTAGCGCGTCCATCTGCCACAACCGGTCCTGCGCGGTGACGAAGCCTTGCAGGAAAATCGCGTCTTCCCAATTTGCGGCCGTAATGTGCGGCACACCGATCGCATCGCGTGCAATGGTTGCGTGGGCGGAAACGGGAGCCGAAATCTCGCCGGAAGTTTGTGCCAGAGGGCGATATGCAATCCAATACAGAGCCAGCAAACCGAGCAGCAGCAAACCCGCTATGCTCAAGTTTATGAACTTCAGGACTCTTCCATGGGGCACTTGGAAGATTCTACCGTACCTGCCTCCTCACTGATGGCCTATCGTTTCGTAATCCTGATCGCGATTTTGGCTCTTAACGGATTTTTCGCCGCCGCGGAAGTGGCGCTCGTTTCAGTGCGAAAAAGCAAGCTGCGCGCCATGGCGGCGGAAGGCCAGGTGGGAGCGCAGGCTGCGCTCAATTTGCTCGCGAATCCGGCGCGGCTGTTATCCGTCACCCAGATGGGCGTAACGCTGGCGAGCTTGGGTCTTGGATGGGCGGGCGAAGGCACGGTTTTCCACTTGCTTCTGAACATCCTGGGGCCGTTGGTGGCTGCTAAATGGGATCCGATTTTGCACGCGGCAAGTTTCGGCATCGCATTCCTTTCCATCAGCTATGCGCACGTGGTGTTCGGCGAAGTGGTCCCGAAAAATCTCGCCATCGAAAAAGCTGACAAGCTGGCGATTCTCGTGGCGCCGCCGCTGCTGCTGTTCGATCGCGTGGCTACGCCGTTTATTATCGTCGCCGAGAGATCCGCCGCCGCGATCTCGCACTGGATCGGTCTGCGGGGTAGTCACAGCGGAGGCGGCCACTCCGCCGAAGAGTTGAAATTCATCGTCAGCTCCAGCCGCCGCGAAGGCCACCTGCACCGCTTTGAAGAAGACGCCATCCAATCGCTGCTCGAGCTGCAGAACTATTACGTGCGCGAAATCATGGTGCCGCGCAACGACATCGTGTCCACCTCCGTAGACGCGGGTCTGGAACAAGTCCTA
>DATGIH010000214.1:0-38712 GCA_035295865.1 Bryobacteraceae bacterium | reverse complement strand
TTTGCGTGTGAGAAATGCGACGATCTCCTCGCGGCCGTTCACGAACTCCGAACGGTTGCGCCAACGGCTGTCGATGGAATAGGCGAGCGAAACCTGCGCCGGATTTCTGGTATTCCAGGCGTCCTCCGCTTTGCGGACTTTTAAAACCGCCGTCTCGCGCGTGAAGGGCGGTGTCAAATTGGGAGTCATTTGTGACCCTTCTACTCCTTCGGCGCGATCCCCAGCGTCTTCATCTTTCGGTAAAGATTGCTGCGCTCCAGGCCGAGCAGTTCCGCGGTCTTGGTGACGTTGCCTTTGGTTTCGTCCAGCGTTTTCAGGATGTATTCACGTTCCGCCGCCGCGCGCACGTCATGCAGGCTGCCGAAACGTTCGGCCGGGCGCTCGATCACGTTTCGTTTCCCGTTATTCAACGGAAGATGCCGTGCATCGACGCGCACCTGCGGATTCATGATCACAATCCGCTCCATCAAATTGCGCAGCTCGCGCACGTTTCCCGGCCAGCGATGCTCCTGCAGCACCGCATACGCATCCGGGGTCAGCTCCTTGGGACGGCGTCCGTATGCCATGGTGAATTCGCGCAGAAAATGATTGGCCAGCAGCGGCACATCTTCAATGCGCTCGCGCAGCGGCGGCATGTGGAACGGAATCACGTTCAGCCGGTAGAAAAGATCCTCGCGAAAATTTCCGCGCTCGATCTCCTCTTCCAGATTCTTGTTGGTCGCCGCCACCACGCGCACATCCACCTGAATGGATGTCTCGGCGCCTACTGGCTCGAAGCGCTGCTCATCCAGCGAGCGCAAAACCTTGGCTTGCGTCTTCAAACTCATGTCGCCCACTTCATCCAGAAACAGCGTGCCGCCGTCGGCTTTTTGCAACTTTCCGGTTTTATCTTCCAGCGCGCCGGGGAAGCTACCCTTGCGATGACCGAAAAGTTCACTTTCGATCAGGTCTTCCGGAATCGCCGCGCAGTTCACTTCGACGAACGGCTCGGACGCCCGCGCGCTGCTGCTGTGAATCGCGTGCGCCACCAATTCCTTGCCGGTGCCGCTTTCGCCATAAATCAACACGCGCCCATTTGTAGCGGCCATCAAGGTCAATTGTTGGCGCAACGCTTTCATCGGAACGCTGTCGCCGATGATCTGGAGCTTCGAGCGGTCGTCTTCCTTGAATCGTTCGAGTTCCAGCTCCAGCTTGCGTTGTTGCAGCGCGTTCTTCACCACTACCGAGACCTTTTCGATGGTCAGCGGTTTCTCGAGAAAATCAAATGCGCCCAGCTTGGTGGCTTTAACGGCGGTTTCGATGGTTCCGTGGCCGGAAATAATTACCACCACCGGGCGGCTGGCGAACGGAATCTCCTGCAGCCGCGACAAAGTTTCCAAACCATCCATACCTGGCAGCCAGACGTCCAATAAAACCAGGTCGTAGCTGGATCGCGCGATCTCCTCCAGGCACTCCTCACCGGTGGCGACGGCGTGGGTTTGGTACGCCTCGTCTTCCAGCACGCCGGCCAGCGATTGGCGAATGCCGGGCTCGTCATCGACGATCAAGATGCGCCCGATTTTCATGAACGGCTCTCGAACACCGGAGCAGCAACAGCATCGGCGGATTTAATTTCAGCGTCAGCCGAGGTGGGCGTTGGAAGATCCACGATGAATCGCGCACCGGCAGGGACATTGTCCTCAATCCGGATAGTGGCGTCATGATCCACAAGAATGCGATTCACGATCGCGAGTCCCAGGCCGGTTCCTCGGCCCTTGGTGGAAAAATAGGGCAGGAACAGTTTCTCCTTGTCCTCGCGCGAAACGCCGCAGCCTGTATCGGCGACGATCAGTTCCACAGAGTCGGCTTCCGTTTGGCGCGTGGCGATGTAAAGCCGCTTGGCAGGCGATTCCTGCATCGCTTCGGCGGCATTGTCCACCAGATTCACCACCACTCGTTTGAACTGTTCTCGATCCAGGTTGACGGCAGGCAGATCGTCGGCCAAATCGGTGCGAACCTGGATGCCTTCCAGACGTCCCTCGAAAACCGAGAGTGCATTCTCCACCACTTCGTTCAGGTCGGAAGGTACGGGCTGCGCCGCCGGAAAGCGCGAGAATTGCGAGAACTCGTCCACTAACGCTCGAACGCTCTCCACTTCCCGCGCGATGGTGGTGGAACATTCCTGCAAAATGCGACGCGTGTCAGACGCATTGGTCGTCGGAATGGTTTCCGCTCGTTCCAACTGGCGGCCGATGCGATCCGCGCAGAGCGCGATGGGCGTAAGCGGATTCTTGATCTCATGCGCCACCCGGCGCGCCACTTCATGCCACGCGGCGGCTTTTTGAGCTCGCAACAGGTCGCTTGTGTCTTCCACCACCAACACGAAACTGGAACTTCGTTGGGCGTCGAGCGCGGCCACGGTCAGCGCCAGGTGCAGCACTTGGCGTTCCGCTTTGTATTCGATCTGCATACCGGCCACTCCCGTGCGGCGCGCGCGATTCATCAGATAGCGGATCTCGGCCGTATCCTCGCGCGAAAACAGATCGCTCAACCGCGAGGCACGCGCCACCTGCTCCTCCGGGAAAATCCCCATGAGCGCGCGATTGACGCGCTGGATGCGGCCGTCGGCAGTCAATGAGATGACGCCGGTGGGGATGCTTTCAAGAATCGCTTCGGTGAAGCGGCGCCGCGCTTCCAGCTCTTTGCTGTTGGCTTCCAACGCCTCGGTCATTTCATTGAACGCTTTGACCAGCGTGGCCAGCTCATCGATCGCCGGAACATGCACGCGATATCCCAGATTCCCTTTGCGGATTTGCTCGGCCGCTTTGAGCAACGCTGTGATCGGTGTGCTGATCTGTCCGGCCATATAACGCGCGATCCAAGTCGCGAAAAACAGGATAAACAAAGTAATTAGGCTCAGCAGCAGAAGATACAAGCTGCGGAACGCTTTGCGATCGACGGCCAGCCGGTTGTATTCGGCGACATAGCCGGAAATTTCCGCCTGTTTCGCTGCCAGGCTCAGCGGCAAGCGTGCCGAAAGCGTAATTATGCCGCGCGGGGTCTCGGTTTCGACCGTGAAAAGATCGGTATTGCGTAATTTCGGCACCGAGCACAAGACTCGCTTGACGTCCTTCGGATTCTCCACTTCGGCGCGTTCGATTTCATTGGCGGCGCAGAATCTCTCGTAATAATCGGCGCTTTCAGTGGGTGACAAAGAGGCGAGCAGGTTCGCCTGCGCGGCCAGCTTGCTTCGCATCTCCTGATCCAAGGCGTCGGCCACTTGCGTGAGATCGATATTCATGTTGCGCGCCGGCCGGCTGAACCAGCTCTCCAGATTTCGATTGAGAACCGAAACACTCCAGAGAACCAGGAAGAAGATGGGCAGAACGCTCAGCGCTAATGCTCCGCCAATTAATTTGGACTTGATGTGCGAGCCGGGCCGGTTCGTTTGCCGTTCCATGTAAAGCTTCAATCCGGTACGGAACAAGATGAAGCCCAGCGTGATGGTCAAAACGAAAATGAGCGTGGAGATCGCCCAGAAGAGGATGGTCTGCTGCATGCTCGCCGGCGCGAAGGGTCCGAATGTAAAGGAACCCTGCCACACTACCAGCGCCACCAGAAGAGCGAGCAGCAGCACGCCCGATCCGATCATGAGACGCTTACGCATGGTCCTGTTCGAATTATAGGGGACTCGGGACTGGGGACTCGAGGCTGGGGCTTAGGGCTTTTCGGCGTAATAGCCTTTTCTTGCCGCCACCTTAAGCGTCTTCGGGGTCACCTTTACTTGCAACTTGCGAAATGTTCCGTCGTGTTCGCGATTGGTGGATACGTAACCCAGCGCGTACTGGCTGCGCATTTCGTCTTCGATGGTCTCGAAGATTTTGTCGATGCGCATTTTCTTCACGTGAAACGTTCGTCCTCCGGTTGGGTCCGACATTTCTTTCAGAAAGGAGCAGCCTGAGAATCCGCTTTCAAAGCAGACGCCATAAACGGTGGTATTAGTGGCTTCCACCGCCTGGATCACGGAATCCATGTGGGCCCGGCTGCCGTTGTCCAAGCCGTCTGAAATCACGATCAAAACCTTGCGGCCGGAGAGCGGTTTCATCTTGCCGATGGCGGTTTGTTCCACGGCATCGTAAAGAAGCGTGCTGGGCATGGGAAATCCGAGCGGAGGAAGCCCTTTGAATGGAACCGATCGCAGCCGCTGCAACCCTTCCGAGAGCTGAGTGGTGGAGTGGGTCAAATCCTGCCAGAGGACGATGGTGCTCGAGAAGCCCACCAGCAGCGCTCGATCATCCGGACGAAGCACCTGTTGCAGAAAGGTCGCAACCGCGCCTTTTTCCTCCTGAATAAACCAATGCACACTTCCGCTGACGTCCACCAGAATGGCCACCGTGAGCGGCAAATTCGTCTCTTGCGCGAAATAGCGGATTTCCTGCGGGCGGTTGTCTTCGAACAGCTTGAAATCAGCTTGCTTCAGGTCCCGGACCAGAGCGCCCTTCTGATCGTGGACCGTGCAGAAAACGTTGACCACCTCGACATCCACTTTGATCGGGTTCTCGTGCTCCTGCGCGACCGAGAGAGCAAGCAACGCCAGGAACAACCCTGGCAGCCAGAAGGAGGATTTCATCGCAGCTTGAATCCGTTATACTTCACCGTTATGAGAATCCCCTTCGCGATCTTTGTTACGGCCGGCGCGTTCGGTCTGCTTGGCCAATCGCAATTCACGCCGGGAGTGAAGCCGTTCATCGCCGTTGATGCCCCGGTGATTGCGCTGGAGCACGTGCGAATCGTGGATGGAACGGGCGCGCCCGTGCGGGAAGACCAAACCATTCTGATCGAAAACGGCCGGATCCGTGCCGTTGGCGCAGCGGCCCAAGTTCAAATACCTGCCGGCGCCCAACGAATGCCGCTGGCCGACCAAACCGTAATTCCTGGACTGGTCGGAATGCATGAACATCTATTCTATCCATCGGGCGGTGCGGTTCCGCTTTACATCGAACATGGGATGAGCTTCCCCAGGCTATATCTGGCCTCCGGGGTTACCACGGCTCGCACGGCGGGAACGCTCGAGCCTTACACGGATTTGAATCTCAAGAAATGGATCGATCAAGGCCGGATGCCGGGTCCGAAGATGCTGATCACAGTGGGATATCTGGAAGGCCACGACAGCTTCGCGCCGCAAATGGCCGAGCTCAACACGCCGGATGACGCTCGCCGGTTCGTGGAGTATTGGGCAGGCATGGGCGCGCACTCGTTCAAAGCGTATATGCACATCACACGGGGAGAGCTGGAAGCCGCCATTACCACCGCGCATGCACGCGGGCTGAAGGTGACCGGGCATTTATGCTCCGTCGGATTTCGCGAGGCGGCCGCGCTCGGCATCGATAACCTTGAGCACGGATTGGTGGTGGATTCCGAATTTCATCCCGCCAAACAGCCGGATGTGTGCCCCCAAGGCTCAGCCCAGGAGTTGGCGCAGCTCGACATCAACGGTGAAGCGGTGCAGCGGACAATCCACGAGTTGGTGGAACACAAGGTCGCGGTCACCTCGACGCTCGCAGTTTTTGAAGGGGCGCCGCCATTGCAGCAGCGTTTTCTGGATGCACTGTCGCCCAGCTCGGCCCTCCTCTATTTAAGCGGCCGCGATCGGCTTGCCGAACAAGCTCGGGCGACCAGCGCGCTACGGATCAAGAAAGAACTGGAGTTCGAGCGGGCTTTCGTAAAGGCAGGCGGTCTACTGATGGCCGGCTGCGATCCCACGGGGAACGGCAGCGCGCTCGCAGGCTTCGGCGATCAGCGAAATATCGAGTTGCTTGTGGACGGCGGTTTTACCGCCGAGGAGGCGATTCAGATCGCGACGTTGAATGGCGCTAAGTTCCTCGGGTTCGACGACCGAATCGGATCCATCACTCCAGGGAAACAAGCCGACCTGGTGGTCCTCGATGGAAATCCCCTGAAACAGATCTCCGACGTCGAGAAAGTAAGAATGGTCTTCCGGGATGGGATTGGGTTCGATCCGAAGAAACTGCTCGATTCGGTGCGGGGCCAGGTAGGACTGCACTAGAGCGCAGACTGATTTCGTACCAGTACCCTCATCGGTGAAGAATTAGCCTGGGACGCCTTACATACCCCTTTGAGCACTAGAACCTACACGTAAACAATGGTTTACACCGATACGACTGCTGGAAAATTAGATTTCCGGGGTAATAGCCCGCGTAGGGTAAATTACTTAAAAATCTTATATTTATGCCTTGCTAGGGGTTAGCACTTGTTATATACTTTCATCCAGTAACGGAGGAAAGCTGTTGTAGTACCGGAGCGATAAGACTATGGCAAAATCACACCTACGCGTTGCCGTGAGGTTAGTACTACTCTTCTCGGTTGTTTTCGTCCTATCCCTCAGTCAGGGTGGGGCAACCACAATTGGATCTTCAACCACAAACCGATCGTTCACGGATTCATCGAGCGGTCAGGTTTATATCTACACCGGCGACTTCTTTCAACCTGGGGATGTAGTCACCGGCTTCAGTTGGTTTGGTTCGGTATTCTCTGGCACCCGGGACTTGACGCCTTTGCTGTTCCAGGACAATGGCGGAGTCTTCACGGTTGTCGCCATCGGCAATCCTGAACCGGTAAGCGGTGGTGGCGGTCTCCAGTCGTTTTCGTTCGGACTGCAGGCAGGCACCAATGTCGCCGGAACGAACTACACGTTCGGCTTTGTTACCGGCTTGGCGGATTCCACGGGAACACTGACGGCCAGCAGCGCTGGCTCAATTAAGTTCAACTCCACGGTAGATGGGGGAGCCGGCGTTTCTGGCGGCGGTTCCACGAATGACTGGAAATTCACTCCCACCGATCCCGGCATCAACGTGGCGTTGGGCACCTCGTTCGGCGGCAACGGCACCTTCGCTCTTAACAGCGGAGTGGGATCGTTCCAAACCGATCGTACGTACTCAGCACAAGCGTCTTCGGGAGTTGCTGAGCCCGGAACGTTCAGCTTGATTACGGGCGCTGGATTGGTGTTAGCCGGCCTGTTCCGTTATCGGTACACCCGCGGACGGCAGAGCTAAATCGAATCGCACTGGTTTTCTTGAATCGTGGCCGGCTCCTTCGGGATGCCGGCCATTTGTTTTTTTAGACGGCTGGATCGAGACTGGCGGAGGCTCAAGTCATCTGGCCGCGTTGATCAGCGCTGTTTGGCCTTTTCGATGGAGCGTCTTGCGTCGGGAGTAACGTTCAGCTGCCGATCCTGCTGCTTCCGGTAAAGCACGAAACCGATCGCCACGATCAGCGCGAGGATCAGCACAATCAGAAATTGCTTCACGTTCCGGATTTGAGCAGCGTCAGCTCGCGCTTGGCATCCATCACTTCCGGGATGTTGGCGTCGGCGTTTTTCCAGATCTGCAGGAATCGTTCATAGGCGATTCGCGCATCCGCCGTCTGACCTTTTCGTTGATAGGCCTGCCCGAGATGATATTGGGCGAGGGGATAATTCGGATTCAGGCGCAGAATCCTTTGATACTCATCGATGGCCTCCTCCAGGCGCCCCAAATCCAGATACGCATTGCCCAGGCAATCTTCGTAAAGATCCATACCCGAGCTCGGCGGCTGATGATGCAATGCGTCCTTGAAATGCCGGAGGGCTTGTTCGGTGTGCTTTTGGCGGAGCTCCAGCGTTCCGAGAAAATACTCGTAGCTTCTGAGTTCGTTTCTCGATCCGCGCGTGGCATTCGGCCCGCGGCGGAGAATCTGTTCCAGACTCTCTTTCAGGCCGGTGGCTCGGCCGCGATCCAGCGAGAGCAGCAATGAATTCCAAACCGCCCCCTTCTCCAGGTTGGTCTCGCTCCGCGCGGCTTGTTCGGCATTGCTGTATTCTTTAAGCCGCAAATAGATCTGCGCGATGCTGCCATAGCCGATGGCACGCGCCTTGTCCGATCCGGTGACTTGAATGTACCGCTGATATTGGCGGATCGCTTCCCGATAAGCTCCCTGCTGGAAATACATATCGCCCAGGTGAATGATTGCAGGCTCGAACTCAGGATCGAGCGCGAGTGCACCGTTGTACTCCGCCGAAGCGCTTTCGAACTTACCCGCGTGCTGGAACGACATCCCGAGACTATCGTGTGCGTTGGCTTCGGATGGGGCAAGCTGAACGTAGCGTTGATGCGCGGCGATAGCTTGGTCATAACGATCCATCAGCAGATAACATACGCCCAGGACATTATAGAGATCCCCGAATTCAGGATCGATCGCGAGGCCTCGCCGCACCACTCCGATGGCTTCTTGCGGACGTTCCTCTCCATAGAGAAGCCGCGCCAAACGAGTGTACCCTTCGATTTCCAAGGGATACTGGTCGACGACCTGTTGCATGGTCCGGATCGCAGCGGCGTAATCTTCCCGGGCGATCGCGTACCAAGCGGTGACGAGCAGCCGGTCTTTGGGTGAAAGACGGTCCGACAGTTGGATCGCCTTGGCTAAGAACGGGCGCCCTTGTTCCGGCACAAAATCCGTCACGGAATACGCATAGCCGATTCGCGCATAGGCCAGCGCGAATGTTGGATCTAACTGGATGGCTTTGCGCAGCAGCCCAATGGCCTGGGCATTCTGAAAAGCCTGCGCTTTACTCACACCCAGCGAATAATAACGATAAGCTTCCAGGTTGTTGGTCATCGATTCCGCGAGGCTGGCCTGATGACGCGGGTCAGCCGGGACGGCGCCGAGGTGGGCAGCCAATTTTGGGGAAAGCAAATCGATCCGCGCCAGAATATCCGCAGGTTGATCCACTTCGAACTGGTCCGCGGCGAGCAACTGGCCGGTGGAGGTTTCGAAGACGCGGGTGTTGATCAGGATTTTTTCACCGAGGGTCAGGAAACTGCCGAGCAAGAGCGCCTCGGCGTGACTTTTGCGCGCGACATCTATCGCATCATCCAGGTGAATCCCATTTTGGGGTTTCAAGCCGTTGCGATCGAGAAGCAGATGAAGTTGTTCGCGGCTGAGAACCGTGAGCTTGTCGAAGCGAGCCAGGTCCGTAATGAACATGTCCGCTAAACCTTCGCTCAACCAGTTCAGATTAGGATTGGCGCTCTGGTTCTCGAAGTACATCACAGCCAGCGCCTTGCGGCCAGGAACGCGCGGCAAGGTCAACTCCACGGCCGGCGTGCTGGAGTGGCGAAACATGGTCCAGGCCAGCGCGATGCCGCCGGTCGCGGCCAGGCCTAAAACGATCCAACGTAGACCGGCCCAACTAAGCGATGGCCATAAGCGCACCACATGTGGATGCGGCGCTGGCGGCTCAATCGTCCTTTCATCATTCACCGGCGGAGGCGCGGCTACTTCCGGCAAGGCAGGTTTTCCTGCGTCCGTTGCAACAGGCTCTTCGACGACATTCGCAATGAAGCGGTATCCAAGTTTGTAAATGGTCCGGATAAATCGCGGGTCATGCGGATCGTCACCGAGCACCGTGCGAATTTCTTTGATGCATTGCACCACCGCATTGTCGGTGACGGCGGCGTCCTGCCAGAAGTTCTCAATCAGCTCGTCTTTGCTGATGAGGCGCTGGCGCCGCTCAATCATGTAGAGCAGGAGGTGAAAGGATTGTTGGCGGAGATGTTGTTCGGTTCCACCTCGTTTCAGACAGCCTAACGATGGATCAATCTCGATGTCTTCACACCGGTAGATTTGGCTGTACTCCTTGACTGCAGGCTCACCTCCGGCCGGCCGATCGTGCACCGCGGGCAAGGCGGTTGGATTTCTCACTCGCACAGACTGACCGGCCAGTTCCCCATCCTGGCCACGAAACATGCGACTGATTATATCGCACTAAGCAAAACGCGGTCTTGTTTGTTTATTCCACGACTCCCAGCATGAGTTGCAGACCTTTGTCGAGTTTTAACTCGCCCTTGGATGACTGGAATTTGGTTGGTTCGTGGCCGCTTTCATCCACTTTGATCGAGACCCCGTCAAGTCCGATCACGGCGCCCGTTGTCGCCTCGGCGCGTTGTGCTTCCCGCGTTCCGTCTTTGCCTTGCACCGGCATCATCGCGGCGCGGATGTTGAGCTTCAGCGGCGTGGTCTTGGAGCCGTTCTGGAAGGCGTCAAAAGAGATCGACACGGAATCCGGATCGAGAGAACGAAGTTCGCCTAATAGAACGGATCCCGCTGGTACGGTAATGTCGTTGGGGAGTTTCACCTCCGAAATCGTGCGCGCTTTTACCGGATCGCCAACTTTGGCTTTCTTGGTTTTGATGGGCGTGGTCAGTTCCGCTTGAACGAAACGCGATTGAGCGGGGGCTAGAAAAGAGCATGTGAGAAGGCCGGCAATGATGACACGCAGCATAAAGTCTCCTAATTTTGCGCCTGCGGTGACGCGTTATTGAGTTTTGTGTACTGCTCGCTTTCGAGCTTGGCTTTTTCCGTCAGGCCGAGCTTTCGGTACACCTGAGCCAACATAAAATGAATGGGCGCGTTCTCGGGCGCAAGCGTGACGGCCTTTTCCAGCTCTGCGCGGGCTTTTTCATTTTGGTTCAGATGACTGTACGCTTTTCCCAACGCGCGATGCACGCGGAAGTCCGAGGGCGCGATGCTCGCGGCGGTGTTTAGATACCTCAACCCTTCCGCAGCCTGTTCGTTCTCCGCCAGCAAGTTTCCCAGATTCAAATACGGTCCGGCATCTTTTGTAGAGGCATCCCTCTGCCAGGAGATTGCGGTGCGATAGGCCGCAATGGCGTCTTCCACGCGATTCAGCCCTTCATACGAGAGGCCTAGATTGTCTTCCGCTTTCACATCCTTGCCATTGAGCGCCAGGCACTTTTCGAAAGCCGCAATCGCTTCTTCGAACCGGTTTTCGTTGTATTTCGTGCGGCCGAGGTAATACCAGCCCAGAACGTCGTTCGGGTTCCATTCCACAGCCTTGGTAAACCATTTGTCGGCGTCCGGATAATCGTTCAACAGCACATAATCGCCGGCCACCGCTTCCAGGTCGGCGGCGGTTGGCTTGCGATACTTCGCGCCTTCTGTATATTCCGCTAGCGAGGATTTCGCATCTTTTTCATTGAATAGAACATATCCCAGAAGGAAGTGACCCTCGCCCGAATTCTTGTGGATTTCGATATACCTTCGCGCCAGTTGTTCAGCATCGCGCAGTTTGCCAAGCTGGATGAGCGAACGAATCTCCTGCAGAGGAGTGTCGGGCGATGAATGCGTCCCAGTGAGCGCTGTATATCGCTCCGCTTCAACGCCCGCTTGATCGGCAAGGCCTAGTTTGCGCAATGCCTGAGAGAGCAGGAAGTGACCGGGGCCATTCTCGGGAGCGAGTTCGACGGCTTTCTCAAATTCGGCCCGCGCGTCTTGCAACTGATTCAACGCCAGATACGCTTTTCCGAGCTCCCTGTGAACACGCGGGTCGGAAGGCATGGTTTGCGCCGCGTGGATCAGGTAACTGACGGCCTCGGCAGGCCGCTGGTCTTGTGCAAGCAATGCCCCGAGATTGAGATAAGGATCTGAAGCATTCGGGTCCGACGAGATGGCGTCACGGTAAGCTTTCATTGCCTCTTCGGTCTTGCCCAATGCTTCGTACGACAAACCGAGATGATTCGACGCCTGGCTGTTCCGAGGATCCGTTCGAAGACATTCCGTGAAAGCGCGAATCGCGTCGTCCAAGTGTTTCTCATTGAACCTGGCGCGTCCGAGATAGAATCGCGCCATCGCATCGGTAGGATCCTGCTCCACCGCCTTGCTGAACCATTTATCCGCAGCGGGGTAATCTTCCAGAAGGAAATAATCGCAGCCCATTACCTCCAAGTCGAGCGCAGCGGGAGCTCGGTATCGAGCGCCCTCTGTGTATTCCGCCAGTGACGATTTTGGGTTCGCATTTCGAAACAGAATGTATCCGAGCAGAAAGTGGGCATCAGCAGAACTGGAGTGAGCAGCGAGATAAATCCGATCGGCGTTTTCGGCTTCTTTCAGCTTTCCAGCGTCGAGCAGCGCTTGGATTTCTAAGAGCGCGGGTTCCGGTTGGCTAGAAGGCGTGCGCGGAGAGGGCAACTGGGATTGCGCGAAGACCGGATATAACAGTAGCAGGAGTAAAGCAGCGCGCGACATCAACTTCAGTTTAGACGAACGGAACAGAATGGCGGCCGGAAAAAGCGCTCTACTAATAGGCGCTTTTCTTCCGGCCGCAACCTGCGTGGGTTGTCAGAACCTGACTTCTATGTGTCCCTGGCCTTGGCGCGGCGCATTCGCTTGAGAATTGATCACGCGCCCAAAGTTCGGATCCTCCAGATTCGTATTGGGGGTGCCGAAAACCACCCGGTTGAGGATGTTGAAAAACTCAACCTCAAGTTTGAACTTGACGTGCTCACCAACCGGGAAATACTTGGCCAGCGCTACGTTTTCGTTCAAGAAAGCCGGACCTCGCAGGCCGCTGAGGTAGCGCTTCTCATTTCCGATTGCCCATGGGCCTGGGTCCACGAATGCTGCTTTGTTGAACACGGGCAAACCCTTGTACACGTTGTCGTAAGAGAACATGAGGGGCACTCCTGGCAGCACGTTCGGGCGATTACCCGTCCCATTCCCCAAAGGATCGCCCGCGACATTGACTTGCTGCGGCGTGCCGCTGGCGTAGTTTAATAGCGGACTGATCTGCCATCCGCCCAAAAAGAAATTAGCGACACCGCCCCGGTTCATGAATGTCCTTCCTTTTCCGATTGGCAATTCATACGTGGCGGCGATGCTGACAATGTGTGTCTGATCGTTGTTATCAACGGACCATTCCGCCTTCTGATTATCCTTGTTGAGTGAGTTGCTGACGAAGGAGGTGAAGCCGGAGTTGGTGTCCGACATCATGCGCGACAGTGTGTAAGAAACCAGGAAGCTAAGTCCGTTGGTGTAGCGTTTCTCCAGTTGAAGCTGCATCCCGTGATACAGCGACGATCCGGTCATATCGAAGTTGTTGAAAATCCCGGCGTACTGCGGGTAGGGGCGTAGCGCTTGCAGCACGGTGGCAGTGGGAAAATCTTTGTTAAAGCTGGGATAAGGAAGCGGGATGCCAAGACTTACTCCAGTGGTTGCGTATGGATCACCAAGTTGGCTGCCGTATTTAGCTAAATCCACGGAAGGTATTTGGTTGATGGGGTTCAATTGAGAAGGCAGGTGGTTACCGCGGTTGCCTACGTAGGACGCCGACAAGAACATGTTGTAAGGTAATTCGCGTTGAACGCCGATGCTCCAAACCACATCGTATGGCGCAAGGCCGTCATTTTTTGGATCAAAGGCATTAATGGTGGTCGCGTTCGCGATGTTGGGGCTAAACGGCGTTGGACCCGGGATAGGCAGAGTGTTGGTGTCCCAAGAGCCGAAACCAGGGTTCGTGGAGCCGGTTGAATTCCGCTGGAATGAACCCAGAAGCAAGTTGCCGTAGTTGACGGCCACCTTGCTGATCCCGTATTCGTAGGCTCCGCCATTGAGGAAATTAACCGAGAATCCGCCTTGCAGCACCGTTTTCTTGTTCAGTTCAAAGGAAAAGCCGGTGCGGGGGCTGAAATGATTCCAGTGGATCGCGGCTCTATTCGTTCCTGCGCAACCAGTGCAATCTCCGAATTTCGTGGCCGCACCGAGACGGCCACCGGCTCCAGGATTAGGAATTTTCGAATCGAAATATACAATGGCGTTATTCTTCTCTTCGAAGGGCACCATGATGTCCCAGCGCACGCCGAAGTTGACAGTGAGGCGCGGAAACAATTTGACGTTGTCCTGGATGTAAGTAGAAACGTCGGTATTGTGGAGCCTCAGTTCCTGCGACCCAATGCGGTCGGCGCTATCCACTGAGCCGAGCAGGAAACTGGCGAATGAGTTTCCGGTGCTGCCCAGATTCGAGGGGTCGGCCGTCTCATTGTTGCTGAAGTTGAAATTTCCCGCGCACTGCTGACATTCGTTATCGTCCTGGTAGGTTCTACGGAATTCCCAGCCGATATTGAAGGTGTGCTTGCCCAGAATCCAAAGGAAGTTGTTATCTGCCACCATCCCCAATTTCCGGTTGATCGAATTTGTGTTCGACGTTCCAAGATTCTGGGGAGAGAGGGGACCGTTGAAGTTGATTCCCGGAACGATGGGGGCGCCTGGGGCTGCCGCGAATGTAGGTTGAGCTCCGACCCGGCTCGGGATCTGGAAGTTCAATTCTCCCAAGTAGCTCGCGCCGGCTGTCATTACCAAATGAGGCGTAATGGAGTATGTGTAATTTAGGATAAACACCGTTCCAACGTCGGGGAAATAGGTATAGTTTGCAAGGGGATTTGCTTGCGTTAGACCGTTGCCGCCTCCATAGGAGGTCTGCTTGTCGCGCCACTCAGCCCAGTGAATCGATTGTTTATCGTTGATGTTGTGGTCGATCGTAAAACCCCAGGGATTGTGCCGGGTGGGGCTGACGCCAGTCAGGTTAGGATTGTTATTGACAAATCCGGAGTAGGCTGGATCGGGTAATAGCCCCAAGAGGCTGGATGAAAGCGGGCTAAAGCAAGAAGTGGGAATGATGTTGCCAACAAAAGGTGTACCCGGCTTATTGCCGTTTGCCGTGCAGCTCCCTCCGGCCGGATTCCAGATGGGCGTACCGAGCGCGCTGAAGTTGCCAGCCTTCTCAGCAGCCGTCGGCAGCGAGATCAAGCCGCTGGCGCTCTGATTTTGCCGGTACCATTCCATGCTCAGGTAAAAGAACGTGCGGTTCTTGCCGTTATAGACTTTCGGGATAAGAACGGGGCCTCCCAAGCTGAATCCGTAGTTGTTCTCATGGTCGATGGGAACCGTCGGGTTATAGGCTCCGCGTGCATCGAAGAAGTTGTTACGGATGATCTCGAAACCATCGCCGTGAAGACTGTTGGTTCCCGAGGCGGTTTGATAGGTGACCACACCTTGCGCTAATCCATATTGGGCGGAGAAGGAGGAACGCAGGACGTTGAATTGGTTGACCAGTTCGAACGGGGGGTTCCAAATTGTCTGAAAGCCCTGGGTCTCCGACTGCGCCATCGGGATGCCATTAAAAACGACTTCATTCTGGAAGTCCACGCCACCGTTAATCCGATGGCTGAATGTGCTGCCCGTCACACCCGGCGCGAGGAATATGAAGTTGTCGATTTGACGGCCGCGACCTCCCTGGATCTGGTTCGGGAGCTCTTGCACAACCTTGTTCTCGATCGTCGTGTTCAGACTGGGCGCGGTAGTATCCAGAGCAATTACGTTCTCCGATACTTCTACCGTCTGCTGCACGTTACCTGGCTGCAACTCCGCGTCGACCGTGGAAACTTTTCCCACTTCCACGCCGACGCCGTTGTGAGCCGACGTTTGAAAGCCTGGCGCGATCACCGTCACAGTATATGTTCCGGGAATCAAATCGGTGACCGTGTACGTCCCTGCCGAACTCGTAACGGCAGTCTTCGCAACCTGAGTGGCGTTGTTCGTGACTGTGACCTTAGCGTCTGGGATCACTGACCCACTAGCATCCGTGACGGTGCCGTTGATCCCGCTCAGTGCCTGGCCAAAAAGTCCGGTGGATGTGGCGGCGAACAGGAAACAAATAGTGATGCAGCTTACGATTAAACTCCGGCCCCCTGCTCGAAGATTGAGCGACAACGAGGTCAAGAAAGACATGCTTGGCTCCTTAATTTTTTGCTGGCGATTGCGAATGACAGGTTCGGTCAAACTTTCTCTAGTAGATAACTATTACCCTGAAGCACCAATGGGAGTGGTGAGGGACTTATGAAATTTTTATGAAATCTTTCCGCACCAACACGTTACGACCGTTACGTAGCAGTTTTTGTAAGCCTTGCAGAAACGGAATTAGTGGCCGTTTTGCTTGTTCTTAATGACTTCCTGCGCTCGTTCCGCGGTGGCGGCCCGAGCGTTTTCTTCCAATTTGCTGAAGGTCTGCATTTCCGCCTGCGCCTCTTGGGTCCGGCCCAGCGCTCGAAGCGCCTTGGCGAGCAGGAAATGGTTGGAGGGTTCGGCGGGGTCCGCCTTGGCGGCAGCTTGCAGGTCACCCACCGCTTCCTGGTTGCGGTTCAATTTCATCAACGCCTTGGCATGATCGGACAAAGGCTCTTTCATTCCAGGACAAAGCGTTAGCGCTTTGTTGATATCGGTGAGGGCTTCTTCCGGATTGCCGTTCTGCAAGAGAATCACGCTACCCAGCTTCCATTGTGCCTGGCAATTTGTTGTATCTACAGCAAGTTCCGCCCGGAATTCGGAAGAGGCCGCGTCGAGCTGGTTCATGCTGAAGTAGGCATCGCCTAGTTTGTAGTGGGAGCCGGGCCGGCGAGGCTCCATTTCCAGTGCTTTCTTCAGCTCCACCACCGCTCCGTCATAATTGTTCATCGCTTCCATCACTTCCGCGGATAACTGGTGTGCCAGCACCGAGTTGGGATCGATGGCGTTCATTCGGGCGAGCGACTCCTCGGACAGCTTCATATAAACGCGCGCTAACAGGTACCAGACTTCCTGGTTCTTGGGATGCTGCGCGGTAAGCTGCTGCAATTGCGTGGTGGCTTCGGGAAAGTCATTGAGCTTCATCAGAGCTTTGGCCAAAAACAGCCGGGCATTTCCGTCCTGGGGATTGGCGCGGATGGCAGCTTCCAGGCGCGGTCGAGCTCTTTTGAAGTCGCCCATTTCAAAGAAGGCGATCCCAAGCAGCGCGGTGGCCGACGTCATGGAGGGATCCACTTTCAGACCTTGTTCCAGGATGGCGGCGGCTTTGGTGTAATCGCGCTGGCGGAAATACAGCGCACCGAGATTGTTATAGGCAGCTCCGAGCGCGGGCGCCACTTTCAATATCTCTTCGTACTTATGGATGGCCGCGTTTAGATCGCCATTCGCCTGGGCGGCTTTGGCTTGGCCGTAGAGTTCTTCGACACTTTGCGCGAACAAGGTGCAGGACAGAAAAAAAAGCACAAAGCGGAGGGGATTCAAAGAATTTCCTTGCTATACACTATAACGGGATCGCGCGGAATGAGGCAAATATTCTTGATCGGAGCACTCGCCCTCCTGCTGGTGGGCGCAAGCGCGCCGGGAATCCAGTTTGCCGAGGTTGCAGGCAGCTCGGGCATCCAGGCCGAGATGCAATGCGGGGGTCCCGAAAAGCGCTGGATCGAGGAGGCGAACGGCAGCGGCGCCGCGTGGTTGGACTACGACAACGACGGGCTTCTGGATCTGCTCATCGTAAACGGATCGAACATGGAGCAACTGCGCCGGGTCGTAACCGGCCAGGCGCCTGCACCGTCGAAGAGCGGAGTGTATCTGTTCCACAATCTCGGCCACGGAAAATTTGAAGATGTCACCGCGCGCGCGGGACTCACGAACGCTTATTGGGGAACCGGCGCGAACGCGGCCGACTACAACAATGATGGGTACACCGACATCCTGATCACGACGATCGGCGTCGATTTGCTTTATAAGAACAACGGCAACGGAACTTTTTCCGAAGTGGGCGCTTCAGCCGGCTTGAGCCGCAAGATTGAATGGCACACCGGGAGCGCGTTCGGCGATTTCGATGGCGATGGGTTCCTGGATTTGTATGTCTCTGGCTATTCGGATATTCACGCGCTCACTCTTACTGAGCCTGCGCCGGTTTGTCCTTACAACGGAATTCCGGCGTTCTGCGGGCCTATTGGGCTGCCGGGTGGTCGCGGCGTCCTGTATCACAACAACGGGAACGGCACGTTCACGGACGTGACCGCGCAGGCGGGTCTCGGCGCGCTGAAGCCGACCCATGCCTTCACCGCCGTGTTCGACGATTTCAATCAGGACGGAAAGATCGATCTGTTCGTGGCGAACGATTCGGATCCGAATTTTTTGTTCATCAATCAAGGCAACGGCAAGTTCAAAGAAGCGGCGCTTGAGCGCGGCGTCGCGGTGAACGCCGATGGCAAGACGCAATCCAATATGGGCGTGGCGGTGGGAGATTTCGACAATCAAGGAAGGCAGGCGCTGCTCACGACCACATTCTTCGACGATTATTTCCCGCTGTTCCGGCAGGACAAATCCGGTTTCTTCGATGAAATTGCGTCGGGCGCCGGGATCGCGAAAGTCACGCGAACTTATCTCGGATGGGCGTGCGGATTTGTCGATTTCGAGAATCGGGGCGAGCGCGACTTGTGGCTGGCGAACGGACATGTTTATCCGAAGTCACCGCACTATTTCCAGCCCATCACGATTCTCCAGAATCGTAGCGGGGTGTTTACGCCCGTGTTTCGTTATCCAGGCATCCCGGACAACTCCTACCGCGGAGGCGCGGCCGCGGATTATGACAACGACGGCAAAGTTGATCTGGTGGTACTGCCGATCGCTGGGCAGCCGCTGCTGCTCAAGAACGAAACGTCGAATTCGAATTCATGGGTGGGATTGCAGCTTCGCGGAACCCGCGGCAATCGCGATGCAATCGGGAGCAGCGTGCAAATCACGGCTTGCGGAAAGACGCAGTTCGACACGGTGCGGAACGGAGGGAGCTATATTTCGAGGGACGATCCCAGGCTGCACTTTGGATTCGGGACCTGCGCGAAGGTGGATCGTGCGAGCGTCAAGTGGCCGAGCGGCGTCGTGCAGACGCTCAACGACCTGCCGGTGAATCGGTACACCACCATCGAGGAGCGCCGTAATTGAAACGCGGCGGGCAGCTTTTGTTAATCGCTGGCGCGTTGCTGGCCAGCGCATCGGACCCACATCCGGGAAATTTCGTCGACATCACGGCGGCGAGCGGCGTCCGATTCCAGCATGTCGCTTCCCATACCTCCAGGAAATATTTGTTGGAAACGATGAGTTCGGGCGTTGCGCTCTTTGATTACGACAATGACGGCAGGCTCGACATCTTTTTGGTGAATGGAGCGCCGATCGCCGATCCCACGCCGAAGGGCGCGATTCCGCAGAAAAGCGGGCCCGCGCATTGGAATCGATTGTTTCATCAGAAGAGCGACTCGACTTTCGAGGATGCAACGGAGAAGGCTGGGCTCGGTGGAATTGGATACGGGATGGGCGTCGCCGTCGGCGATTTTGATAACGACGGTTACGAAGATCTTTACGTGACGGCGTACGGCGGCAACAAGCTGTATCACAACAACGGCAACGGCACGTTCACCGATGTCACGGCGGAAGCCGGTGTTGGCGGCAGCGGATGGTCGACTAGCGCGGCTTGGGTAGATTTGGATAACGACGGACGCTTGGACTTGGTCGTGCTCCGGTATCTGGATTGGGATTTCGACGACATCTGGTGCGGCGAGCACCGCGAAGGCGCGCGGGCCTATTGTCATCCGGACACGTTCAAGGCGATCCCGCCGCTGGTGTTTCACAACGACGGGAACGGGCGCTTCAGCGAAGTTGCGAAGAAAATCGGCTTGGGAGTTCCGGCGAAAGGGCTCGGCATCGCGATCGCGGATTACGATCGCGACGGCCACATCGATCTCGCCATTGCTAACGATTCCATGCCGGAATTTCTATTTCATAACAAAGGCGATGGAACATTCGAAGAGAAAGGCCTGGCTGCACAAGTCGCGGTGGATGAAGACGGCCGGACGTATGCCGGCATGGGTGTAGATTTCGCAGATTTCAATAACGACGGACTGCCGGATCTGATCATCGACGATCTATCCAATCAGTTGTACGCGGTGTATCAGAATGCAGGCGACGGAAGTTTCAACTATGTGACGAAGACATCCGGCATGGGACGCATCTCGATGCTGCATTCCGGATGGGGATTGCGGCTGTTCGATTACGACAACGACGGGTGGAAGGACGTTCTGGTGGCGCAAGGGCATGATTTGGATACCATCGAGCTGACCAATCCGCAGTTGCACTATCGCGAGCCGCTGTTGCTGGCGCGCAATACGGGACGGGGTTTCGTGGATGTTTCGGCGGAGTCCGGAAAAATATTTCATGAGGCGTGGGCGGCGCGCGGGTTGGCGACTGGCGATATCGACAACGACGGGCGGGTCGATGCGGTGGTATCGACCAACGATGGCCCGGCTTACGTGATCCACAACGAAACCAAGACCGGCAATCATTGGCTGATGCTGAAATTGGTGGGCCGCACGAGTAACCGCGATGCCATTGGCGCCGTCGTGAAAATGACAACGGCGTCGGGCGCGCAGTATGCGACGGTCAGCACGGCAAGCAGCTATCTTTCCGCGAGCGACAAGCGGGTGCATTTCGGCCTGGGCTCGGATGCGGTGGCGCTGTCGATCGAGATACAGTGGCCGAGCGGAATCCGCCAGGTTTTGAAAGATGTTCGAGCGGGACAAATCTTGCAGGTGGATGAACCGGCCGCGCATTAGCCTGGCAATCGTGTTCACGGCGCAAATTGCGGCGGCGGCGACGCCGGAACATTGCACCAAGTGTCATGCGCAGGAAGCCGCCGGATACGCGAGATCCGCGATGGCGCATTCACTGAGCCAGTCCGCGCTTCAGCCGGACGGCGAGTTCGAACACGCTTACTCGAAGACGAAGTTTTCCATCCACACCGGGTCTTCGGGAATGCTTCAAAGATTTGAGCGCGGGCGCGAAGCCGGAGAGCGGAAAGTAGCGTACACGATCGGCTCCGGCGCGCATGCTTTCGGATATCTGGTGCAAGCCGGCGATCATCTGTTTCAATCGCCGCTTTCTTATTATTCGACACGTCGTCAATGGGACGTGGCGCCGGGTTATGAGCAATCCCGAACGCCGGATTTTTCGCGGCCCGTGACGCTGGAATGTTTGCTGTGCCACGCGGGGCATCCGCAACCGCTGGCGGACACGCTCAACCGTTATCGGAATCCGGTGTTCGCGGAAGAAGGTATCTCGTGCGACCGGTGTCATGGACCGGGTGAGTCGCACGAGAAGAATCCCGTGCCTGGATCCATCCTGAATCCTTCGAAGTTACAGGCGGCCGCGCGCGACAGCATTTGCGAGCAGTGTCATCTGGCGGGAGAAATTCGAATTCCCAATCCGGGCAAGAGCATGGCGGATTATCAGCCCGGGCAGCCTCTGGAAGACGCTTTTACGGTTTACGTCGCAGCGCCGGCGGCTGGAGGGACAGTAAAAGTGATCAGCCACGCAGAGCAGTTGGCCGTCAGTGCGTGCGCGCGCAAGAGCGGCGGTAAGTTGTGGTGCGGAACGTGCCACGATCCGCATGCGCCGATTCAATCCGCTGCCTATTTCCGGGAGCGGTGTCTTCGATGTCACGGAGCGTCCCTCGCAAAATCGCACAGCGCGCCAGGGCGCGATTGCGTGGCATGTCATATGTCAAGATTGCCGGCGCGCGACGGCGGTCACACGGTGTTCACCGATCATCGGATCACGCGCAAACCGCAGCCGGCCGGGAACCAGGCCGCATCCGGAAACCTGACGGCGTGGCGGGAGCCGGATGCAGTTTTGCGGGGCCGCAATCTGGCGCTGGCGCTGGTGGCCGTTGGATTCGAGCAGGGGTCCTCGGACGACGTGGTGCGCGGATACAGAATGTTGAATCAAGTGGTAAAGGAGTTTCCCGACGATCCGGCGGTGCTAACCAGTTTGGGTAGCGTGCTGCTCAAAGCCAAGCAACCGGTGGAAGCACTGCGCGTGTTTGAAAAGGTGCTGAAGTTGAAGCCCGCATATGCGCCCTATGAAGTGAACGCGGCAACAGCGTTGATCGCGGCCGGCCGCGAGGCAGAGGCGCTGCCGCATCTGGAGAGAGCCGAGCGGCTGGATCCGCTGTTGGAGCAAGCCGTGGAATTGTTGGCGGAAGTCTACACCGATGAGGGCGAATTGAGCAAAGCGGCGGATGTGATGGAGCGGTACGAGCGCGAGATGGGAATGGGTCCGATGCGGTGATCGAATGGATGGACACGTGCGGGATTTTTGGTGGAGGACTTATGACCGCATCGAAGATTTTGGATCTCGAATCCGTACAGCTTGAGAAGCTCCAGGAACTTATCCTGCACACCGGTCCATGCGTAACGCTTCTCCTGCCGCCATATCGCCCTGGCGAGCGTGGCAAACCGGGGGCTGCTTTACTCAAGAGCGACATACAAGAGGTGAAGCAGCGTCTTGTCGAGCGGAAGATCCCAGACTCTGTAATTACGAACTTACTTGAGCCGCTCCAACAACTTGTAGAAGACCCGGAGATGTCCGGGGGTTCGCACTGGGGC
Organism: Bryobacteraceae bacterium; assembly: GCA_035295865.1. GTDB lineage: Bacteria > Acidobacteriota > Terriglobia > Bryobacterales > Bryobacteraceae > Palsa-89. Next base: position 16,597 of record DATGIH010000214.1, on the reverse strand, counting down.
CGTGTAGTCTACCGGTCGCCGGACGTGCTTCGGCAGTTCGCGATTACAGGATCTGAGGAACCGTGCGTAAAAGTTGGAGGATATTTTCATATCCGGCCCATCCTTACGGAGCTTCATCTACCGCCGGTCTTCTTTCTGCTTCGGCTATCCAAGAGAGATGTGGAAGTTTTTCGCTGCGCCGGTCTTCGCGCCGCACCCGTGCAACTGCCCCGAGGCATTCCCGCAACACTCGAAGAGGCCCTTGCTTTTAAACAACCCGATCATGATCTCGAGAACCGATCTTCCGCCGGACCCTCCAGTGGCTCAATGCACGGGGTGCGTTTCGGAACCGGTTCCGGCAAGGAGACGCAGCACGCTTATCTAGCGGATTTCTACAAAAGTGTGGGTCGCGGTCTGCACGAGCTTCTCGGTGCCAGTGGCGCGCCCGTTGTGCTTGCTGGCGTGGATGAGGATACGGCTTTGTATCGAGCCATCAACCGTGCCCCAAGTTTGCTTGCGGCCACGATTTCCGGCAGCACGACCGGCCCGGTGGAGAAAACGATTTTGGCGCAGGCGTATTCGATTGTACGGTCGGACTGCATCGACCGGGCCATCCGAATTCTGCGCGAATCTAAGGAACGCCTCGCTCCTACACGATATGCGAGCGACCCGCACAAGATTCTCCGCGCGGCTGTTGAGGGGCGCATTGCACACCTGTACATCGACGAAGCTGCCAGGCTGTCGGGGATTTTTGAAGGAACCAAGAGAGCCGGACGCTGGAACTGGGGCGAGGAAGATCTCTTGAACGTTGCCGCGGTAGAGACTATTCTGCACAGCGGAAAGGCGTTCAGCATTCCGGCCGGGAGAATCCCGGATGGATCTGCGATTGCGGCGGAATTACGCTTCTAATGAAAAACCATCTCCCTTGTGAGGCCGAGGTTACTGGCAAGCCGGCGTTATCGGACCGGTAACCTCTGCCTCTCCGGGGTATGCGCGCTGCGGCGGTAAGATTTGATTGTTTCCAGGAGGTCGAGTCGCCTGACCCGGAGGTCGGGAAAGAAACTGTTCACGGCCTCCTGTTCCAGCTCGAAGGGCTCAAAAAACCTTTCCAGCTTTCCGACCTCCGTTGGATCCATGGGGACGGAGCGGAGGTGTACCAGAGCCAGCCCTCCGCCCAAGGCACGCAAGCGTTCATCGGTGGCAAGAAGCGTCGCGCGGCCGGTGCAGTCCATCCACGATACTCCGCTCAGGTCGATCACCAGCCGGATTTTGCCGCTGGCGATCGCTTGTTCGATTACACTCTGAAACGCCAAGTCCGGATCTCCAAACGTGAGGGGGCCTTTCAAGCAAAAGATCTCGATCTGTCTTTGCTCTCGATGAGTGATTTGAAGTAGCATTTCGATCCTCCCTTTCCGAGTAGCCGCGCAACGCCCGGCGTCAGCCCGCTGCCTTGGCGGGGCGAACCGCAACGGGTTGGCAGACCGCCAAATGATTTGCAACGTCCGCGATTCCAGGGATTGCCCACGCGATTCGCTCCGCTGCCTGACGCTCCGCAATCGAGCGCACTTCTCCGTAAAGAGCCACTTGATCGTTGGTGACCTCAACTAAAACGTTTTGAGTTACGGCGATTCCGCAGCGCTGCAAAGCCGCCTGCACCAGTTCTTTGGTTTTCTCCGCACTGGCCAAAGGATTAACCGTAATGCGGTTGTCGATCCCCTTCACTCCCCAAAGATGCGCCACGGCCTCGCCGGCGGCGTCTTTTTGATACTGCCAATCCACCGTGCCATCCAATCGAATCCAACTGTTCTCTACCGTGAGGCGGATTCGGTCCGGCGGTACACGGCTATTCCACGCGAGCACATTTGCCGAGGCGCGCGCCAGATCGGCGTCCGTGCGCTCGGCGGGTCCGGTCAACCGGACCGAAAGTTGACAGGCCACAGCTTTCACCTGCGGTATCCGCTCCGCGGCCCGAACCGCTTCGAGCTTTTGGGCGTAAGTGTCCACGGTTCCGGAGAGCGTTACGACACCGTCCCGCACCGCGACTCCGATCGAAGCAGCGTTGATCCCGGAATTGTAGAACAGCTCGCGCTGTATGTCGTCCCGGATTTGGATATCGGTATTCATAAACGCCTCCTGCCGCGATTTACACAAAGAGACCCAGAGACAAATAGTTCTTGACTTTCGAGACTCCTGGAACGCCTCGAGTGAGTTCTTCCGCCAGATTCCACTGCTCGAGGGTGCATACGTTGCCACACAGAGTGACGGATTCTCCGTCCGTCCGGATGGCGATGTTGCCCGCGGCCGCGCCCAACGCGCGTTCGAGGGCCATTCGGACCTTGCGCTCGGTGTCCGTTCGAGATTCGACCATCGTCGGCATTGTCAGCCTCCTTCCTGGGCGTTGTTGCCCGAGACTGTGCCCGAACATTAATCCACAGTGCAAGCGTGCTGCCACAGTGGCGTGTAGTCATGCGCACGCAGACGGACGACAAACTGCTCGTAAATCAACGAAGAGGTTCGCTATGAAGATTCGAGATGTGATGAGACCACAGGCTGTGTTTTGCGGCCTCGATACAACATTGGCCGCAACAGCCACATTGATGCAAGACAACGGTTGTGGGTTTGTACCCGTGGTTGGCGAAGGCGGCAACGTGATTGGCGTCATCACGGATCGCGACATTTGCATCGCTCTTGGCACCCGAAATAAGAAGCCCAGCGAAGTTCTGGTCAGGGACGTCATGCTCCCCAAACAGTACACGTTCCCCAAGCTCTTCACTTGCACCGCGGAGGACGATATTCACAACGTCCTCACCACTATGCGCATTGAAAGGATCCGCCGTGTTCCGGTAGTGGACCGGGAAGGGCGGCTCATGGGAATTTTGTCGATGGACGACATAGCGGCGCGGGCTTGCAACCGGGCTGGACGGCACGATCTTTCTTGCCAGGATGTCGTCGAGGCGCTCAAGGCAATCTGTGCGCGCCGGGATCATGGAAAACGGCGCCGCCCGGCGGCTTGACTGCGCGGAATGCCGCACCCTGGGTGCGCGAATCCCGTCGCCCGGCAGTTTCCAGTCTGCTAGTAGTTGAAACCTCATAGGATTCCAAATTGATTTTCTGGATTGAGACTTGCCTAGCACCTCAGTGGATCGTGTTTCCAGGCCAATGAACAAGGAGGATGGATCCATGAAAGTACGAGATGTGATGGTGAAGGATGTTAAGGTCTGCAGTCCCCTCACCAACTTGGCCGCCGTGGCCGAGATTCTCTGGAAGGAAGGCTGCGGGACGTTACCCGTGGTGGAAAATTGCCGGGTCCTCGGCATCGTTACCGACCGCGATGTATGCATTGCGTTAGGCACTCGAAACGTGAAGGCGGCCGATACGTTGGTAAAAGACGTCGCTCTTCCAAAGTTGTTTTACTGCGCACCCAACGATGATATTCACGTCGCGCTAAAAACGATGAGCGCTCAAAAAGTGCGCCGTTTGCCGGTTCTGGATAGCGATGGGTCGCTCAAAGGTATTTTGTGTCTGGATGACATCTTCCTGCATGCCGAGGAGAAATCGTTGGAGTTGACCTACTTCGATGTGGTCGAGACGATGAAAGCGATCTGCGAGCACGAGCGTGCCCACATGGCGCTCGCGGTTGCGCGCTGATTGATCGGACCCGCCGTCGACCCTCGGAGGGGCCGCGGGCGCGCAGGCTGAAATGGTCTGGGGGAGACGATCAGCTTGCGCGCCCCCGCGCTTGCGAGTGCGCTAGGCGCAAGTTTCCTTGGAGGTGTTGCTATGCGATCCGTTGGCATCATTGGTTGGGCCGCCCGTTCTTTTGCGCTTTTTGTGACAGGCGCGTTTTTGCTACTGCTCACAGGTGAAATGTTGAATCCATTTGCCGGGCCGTTGAGCAGCTTTCCCGAATGGGCTGGGATCCTGCTGCTCATCTTATCCATCGTAGGAATGCTGCTTGCCTGGAAGTGGGAATTGTCCGGGGCTCTTTTCTCGTTGGCGAGTTTGGTCGCGTTCGTCGTTGTCGTGGGGATCGGCCGTTATGACATCGTGGCAATGACGGCTATACCTGGTTTTCTTTTTCTAGCCGATTGGGGCGTACGCCATCGCGGATCGGCGAGCGGGCACAAAGTATAGCCGGATCTCGCAGAACAGGTTTACCGCTGGAGTGGTGGGCCCGACAGAACTCGAATCTGTGACCTCTACCGTGTCAAGGTAGCCAACGGGTCGGAGAACACGATCCGTGGGCTGTGATTTTTTACATTCGGTGAGATGGGCCAAAGTGGGACAAAGTTTTCACCGTGGGTCACATTCGAGGGCCTGAACGGGCCATCGGTCGCCCCACACCGCTACTTCGTATGTTTGTTGCTCATCATCCGGGTTGTAATCTATTAGCAAACCCTCAACTCCATCTAGAGAGAGTGCCGAAACTGAATCCCCGTCTAGGCTGATTACCGCCTTGGCGTGCTTTAGCAGAGCCGCCACGCTGACCCTTACCGCTCCGCAGTTCGCGCCCTTTTTGGTGAGAAAGTACACGTCTTCGGAAAGCCGTTCTGCTAGGCAGGCCGCTAGTCTGAAGACCGAACTCTCATCTCGTCGCAGAAAGAATCTTCGATATGCCCATGGTGATTGTGCCGCTTGATACCCGTTCCGAAATGTAACCAGCAGGACGTCTGAATTGGGCAAAGGCGCCAGAGCCGTCGCATCGATCGGATCACCGAGCGTCCTCGATAATGCGCTCAAGAACGAAGGCATCTGAAGACGGCCGCGATTCAGCCTTGATAGGAATGCGATCCTTTCTTGCCTATTGTTCATTGGATTTCTTGACTTGCGGTTTCTGTAAAACGGGGCAAACGAAGGCCTCGTCTACATATCGTACAGGAGCGTCACGAACGGCGTTCCAGCCTACGAGTCTCTCTCGGGGGTTCCACCATACAGATCGGGCTATAAACGCAGAAAGACGGCCATCATCGTTGTGTTCAAAGGAGCCGTTTCCCAGCTCAGGGCATGATCAGTTATAAGTTTTGACCCGGATATACCGGAAATCGAAAACACACTGAAATGCATTGAAAACCTTGTCTTGAAGGTCGTGACAGGGGGATTCGAAACCGACAATGGTAAGAGACCACCTAGATTCGATCCAATGGAATGATCTCCCAGAACGGCTTTAGGTCCAAAAGTTGAAGAATGTCCGTTTGGGAACGTCACAAGGTTGGAATTACAGCTCTGCTGACTTCGGAATCGAACGTTGGTCAGTTTGCGGTCTCATTTTGAGGACGATCGGGAGACGGGTACTTCTACGCTTTGCGCTTTTGCCTCAAGGGGAATCAGATCGTAGGTGCGGTCCAAATCTACAGCGTGGCTTCTGTAGCAGATGCCCATCTGGAATCCGAACTGGAGATCATCTGGTCGAATGACGGAACCAATCGGCTCTCTTGATCAACAAGTACCCTCCCGCCGTTTTTGACTTTTCCAAGCGGCGTGGACACTGCCGTACGGATTTCCCCAACTTCCCTCAAACGAAACGAACTGGCGCACCGCCACGCACAAATGGGAGGACGATGCCATGCAAGCCTACCGCCTTCCTGCCGGCGCCTCGACTGGACAGAATACAGGAGCTGAGAGCATGACCAGGGATTTTTTCAAAACCGTCTTGAATCGGAGTGGTGGGCCCGACAGAACTCGAATCTGTGACCTCTACCGTGTCAAGGTAGCGCTCTAACCAACTGAGCTACGGGCCCTCTTATCAAGGAGTTGCGAGACCATAAGCATTCCATTGCCGCGTCTCGCGCTGTTCCTCATTATACTCTGTCGCGCAGCCGCGCTGAGTACCATAGCGATTCAGCTCAAATCGGCCGATAACTCAAGACAAAAGGAGCCGCGCCGGTTGGAGACCACGGTCGTTCGCGAAAGCCCCATCGAAATAGCCGAAGTCCCCAGCGCAAAAGCAGAAAGCCGTTTCTACCGGCCTGAGCTGGATGCGCTCCGGTTTTTTGCTTTCTTCTCCGTGCTCATCCATCACGGGCCGCACGCGGACAATTTCTTTCTGAGTCTGACCAAAGCAGTGGGCGACTACGGGCTCTCGATGTTCTTTCTGCTGAGCGGCTACCTGATCACTGAGTTGCTGCTGCGCGAGCACCAGCAAACAGGCACCGTCGTCTGGATGAAGTTTTTCATCCGGCGAGCCCTGCGGATCTGGCCGCTTTATTTTGCGGCGCTCGCGATTGCCGTAGCACTCGCGCTGATTGCGCCTCAGCAGCTTTGGGTTTCTTGGTTTGGGATTGCCACCATGTCGGTATTTTGCACCAACTGGGTGCTGATCGGGCCGCAACTGGGCGTGTTGATCGGCCATCTGTGGAGCATTTCGGTGGAAGAGCAGTTCTATTTGATTTGGGCGCCGATCATCAAGTTCGGCGGCAAGAGACTGGTGCTAATCACATCGTTGATCTTCTTTGCGGTCGCGGGCGTTTGGCTCGCGGCGTTTTCCGCCCAAGGTTGGAGGCTTTGGTTCCAGACTCCGGTGGAGTTCCTGTTTTTCGCCGCCGGAGCGTTGATCGCTTTGCAAACCAGCGGAAAGCCGCTGCGGGCGATGAGTGCGGCAACGCGTGGAACGCTCTTCCTGGCCGGGTTGGTCGCGCTTTATGCCGGTTCGGCCATCGGATGCATCGGGATCGATCACGTTGAGGGATTCTCCGCAGCCCAGCTATTCGTCGGATATGGCTGCGGAGCGGTCGGCTGCGGAACCATCTTTTTTGCGGCGCTCGGGATGCCCTCCGTTCCACGCTTGCTGATCTATCTCGGCAAGATTTCGTATGGCTTGTACGTGTTTCACATCGCGATGCTGAAGATCGCAACGCAAGTTGTTCCGGGGTCGAAAGGGTCAGCTCTGGGAATGATGTCCGTGGATGCTGTGGCACTGATTCTGAGTATTGCGGTGGCGCATGTTTCGTATCAATACCTTGAAAGCCCGTTCCTCCGGCTCAAGGAGCGATTCACGGTGATTCAATCGCGTCCGGCCTAAGGTAATTCCCTATTTTGGCCGATAGAAATATAAGGTCATGGTTCGTCCTCTGGCTAGCTTAGTTTTGCTGCTCGCCCCGCTTGTGGGGAGCGCGCAGACCGATCCAGCGCTGCTGCGGTTCGTTCCGCCAAATCCGAAGGCGCTGATCAGTGTCGACTGGAAGGCGCTCAAAAGCACTCATATTGGTGCGCTGCTGCGGGAGAAATACATCGATGGCGATGCTTCTTCGGCAATGCCGGGAGTGGAATATCTAGACGATGTCGACCGGTTCGTCGTCGCTTCACCCGCCGGCACGCGAGCGGACGAAACATCCGAGCCGCCAATGCTGGTTGTGGTGCGCGGGCACTTTGACATGAGCAAAGTTCGCAAGACACTGGCCGAGCATGGCGCGAAACCGCAGATGTTTAACTCCATTCAGGTTTACCGGCCGCAGGGCAAGAGCAGCCGGGACCTGGCGTTTGTGCTGATCGACGCTCAGACCATCCTGATCGGAGATGCCAGCTCCGTATTCGCCGCGCTGGAACGGAACACCAATCCCACGCCGCCCGATGGAGGGCCCGCTTTGGCTCGCGCGAAAGAATTGGATTCCCGCTACGACGTGTGGGCGATTCTATCCGGAATGCAGGCTGCCGCCAGCGACCGTTTGATGGGGCTGCTCTCAGGCGGCGGCTTACAATCGGACTCCCGAAGCTTCGAAGCGGGAATCTCGTTGAAGAGTGGCTTGGCGGCGGACATCTCACTGATTTTTCCGTCGGAGCCCGAGGCACGAAGCATGGTGTCCGAGTTCTCGAAAATGATGAAGGCGGCGGTGAAAGAAAAGGTCGGCGGTCCGGCAATGGTGGACTTTGAAAAGCGATTGAAAGCTGCCGCGGATGGCGCTACAGCCCGAATCAGTTTGCGGATGTCGCCTCAGGAGTTTGAGAAGAACGCCCAGATCTTCGCCGCCGCGCGGCAACAACAAGCGGTCGCAGCGGCAGAGGTGAAACCGGCGGAGGCCGTTCCCCCAGCACCCAAGGCTGCACCTGCGATGATCAAAATCGATGGATTGGACGACGGTCCCCGGGAGATCCGGCTGAAGCCAGAGCAACGGTAGATCCCGCCCAGGTCCCAGGCGACCTGGTAAGATTTGACCGTATGGCCAAAGCAAAACGCGATCTGGTGGAAGTCCGCTGTCCGTGTTGCGAGGCCACCCTCCAGATCGATCCGGAACTCAAGGCCGTCATAAATTACACCGAGCACAAGAAGCCTCCCACCATTGAAGACATTGGCGCCGCAGTCCAAAAACTCAAAGGCGAGGAGGCACGGCGCGATGAAGTGTTCCAAAAATCGTTCGCGCAGCATAAGAGCCATCAACAGGTTCTCGAGCGCAAATTCGACGAGCTGCTGAAGCAGGCCAAAGATAATCCCGACGCGCCTCCGCCCAAAAATCCTTTCGATTTCGATTAATCCCGTGTGACTTTAGGTTAGATCGTACCGGGGCGATCCGGTCCCACATCCTGCAGGCTACTTGGTATGCGCCTTAAGGTAAATCCCTCTATGGCGGAGGGCCAAAAGGTCGAATACTGGAGTAGTGCCAAGGGACTACAAAAAGAATAGGACAGGCCGTACATTATGAGAAAACGATTGCTTGTGAGTGCTGCTTTCGGGGCTGTGGGATTGGCTGCCGCGATTCCAGTGGGTGACCAACTCGGACTTTCCGCGCCGGTCGCGCTGGTGGGATTTGGCGCCGCCGGACTTTTCGTCGGATATGCGCTGAGCATGTTCCTGGACATTTTCCTTACAACTTCGAACGACCAAACCACCTCTGAAAATTAGGCCCTTCGATGCGGGGCGTGGCGGGATTCCTGCGATAGAATCGTATGGATGAGCGATCAGGTAAACCCGCTTTTGGTCCAGACGAGTAAAGACGGCGACGTTGGCATCCTCACGGTGAACAATCCGCCGGTGAACGCGCTCAGCCCCGGCGTTCCGGAAGGAATTGTCGCCGGCCTCGAGCAGTTCGAACAAGACCCGGCAATCAAAGCGATCGTGCTGATCGGCGGCGGCCGCACTTTTATCGCGGGCGCGGACATCAAAGAGTTCGGCAAGATCACTTCCAGCGGCGACCGGCGCAAGGGGCCTGGATTCCTCGGCGTGCTGGATCGCGTGGAACAATACTCCAAACCGATCGTCGCGGCGATTCACGGGACTGCGCTCGGTGGCGGACTCGAAACTGCAATGGCCTGCCACTATCGCGTGGCCGTTCCCTCAGCTCAGGTCGGACAGCCGGAGGTGAAGCTCGGAATCATTCCAGGCGCGGCCGGGACGCAGCGGCTCCCGCGATTGGCTGGTGTGGCGAAAGCGGTGGAGATGTGCGCGGCAGGCGATCCAATCAGCGCCAAGGTGGCGCATGAGGCAGGCATCGTCGATCAAATCATCGAAGGCGATCTGCTTGCGGGCGCTGTCGCATTCGCTCGCGGCAAAGCTGGAACGCCGCCGCGGCGTACGCGCGATTTGAACGAAAAACTGGGGAGCGCAGCCTCGAATAATCCTATTTTTGCAGCGGCGCGCGATGCGGCTCGCAAGAAAGCGCGCAATCTGATGGCGCCGCAAGCTGCGATCGACGCCGTCGAAGCCGCCGCCACGTTGCCGTTCGACGAAGGCGTGAAGCGCGAAGCCGAGCTGTTCCAGGCTTGCCTTTTCTCGGATCAATCCAAAGCGCTCATTCACGTTTTCTTCGGCGACCGCGAAGTAGCGAAGATTCCCGGCATCTCGAAAGACACGGCGCAGATCCCGGTGAACCAAGTGGCCGTGGTCGGCGCGGGAACCATGGGTGGCGGCATCGCAATGGTTTTTGCAAACGCCGGAATTCCGGTACTCCTGAAGGAGACCGATCAAGCCGCGCTCGATCGCGGCCTGGCCACCATCCGCAAGAACTACGCAAACTCGGTGAAGAAGGGCCGCTTCTCGCAGGAAGAAATGGACAAGCGGATGGCCCGCATCCGCCCGACGCTGACTTACGACGGATTCGGCGAAGTGGACATGGTGACCGAGGCCGTGTTCGAAGGCATGACGCTGAAGAAACAGATTTTCGCGGAGCTGGACAAAGTAATAAAGCCCGGTGCGATTCTGGCGACCAATACGTCGACGCTGAACATCGACGAAATCGCTTCTGCGACGTCGCGTCCGGAATGGGTCATCGGCACGCACTTTTTCAGTCCGGCGAACGTCATGCGGCTGCTGGAAATTGTTCGCGGGAAAGCCAGCTCGAAAGAAGTAATCGCGACGCTGATGACGTTGTCCAAGAAACTGGGCAAAGTCGGCGTGCTGGTGGGAAATTGCCGGGGCTTCGTCGGCAATCGGATGTTCGGGCCGTATCGCCGCGAAGCGCAGTTCCTGGTGGAAGAAGGCGCCACCGTGGACGCGGTGGATCAGGCGCTCTACGATTTCGGCATGGCCATGGGCCCGCTTGCCACGGGCGATCTGGCGGGATTGGACGTGGGCTGGCGCATCCGAAAAGAGTACGGCGAAACGCGCGACACCAGCGTTCGACAGCCGATTCTCGAAGATCGTTTGTGTGAAGCGGGACACTACGGGCAAAAGACCGGCGCCGGATGGTACAAGTACGACGAGAATCGCAGGCCGCTGCACAATCCGGATGTGGACAAGCTCATCCAGCAGGTGAGGACCGAAATCGGACGCTCGCCCCGTGAGATTGGAGCCGAAGAAATTGTTGAGCGAACCATCTATGCGCTGGTGAACGAAGGCGCGCGGATTTTGGAGGAAGGCTTCGCCCTGCGCGCCGTGGACATCGATATCATTTACATCAATGGCTACGGTTTCCCGGCGTATCGCGGCGGACCGATGTGGTATGCCGACACGGTGGGACTCAAGAAGGTCTACGACCGCATTCGTGAGTTCGAAAAAGAGCACGGAGCGCTTTGGACGCCCGCCCCGCTGTTGAAGCAATTAGCCGAAGACGGCCGTACCTTCGCTGACTTCGACAAGAAAGTAGCGGCCAGCGCCGCATAAATTATGCGAGAAGCAGTGGTGGTGGCAAGTTCGCGAACCGCGCTCGCGAAATCGTTTCGCGGATCGTTCAACATGACGCGTCCGGAGGATTTGGCGGCGCATTGCATCCGCGATGTGCTGCGCAAAACGCCGGCGCTCGATGCCGCGGAAATCGGCGACGTAATTCTTGGCTGCGCGCAGCCGCACGGCATGCAGGGATCGAATGTGGCGCGCGTTTCGTCCATTCTGGCGGAGCTGCCGGTCAGCGTAGCGGCGACCACGGTAAATCGCTTCTGCTCCTCCGGCTTGCAGGCGATCGCGATGGCGGCGCATCAGATTATCAATGAAGATGCGGACGCGGCCATCGGCGGCGGCGTGGAAAGCATCAGCATGACGGAGCGCAGCACCAATCCGCATCCCTGGGTGGCCGAGCATTCACCGGGAATCTATATGGTGATGGGCGTGACGGCGGAAGTAGTCGCCAAGCGCTACAAAATTAGCCGGCGCGTTCAGGACGAGTATTCGCTGTTGAGCCAGCAGCGCACCGCTCGCGCGCAGCAGGAAGGATTTTTCGAAGGCGAAATCGCGCCCATGAAAGTGACGCGCGCGCTGCTCGACAAAAAAACCGGACAAGTCAACGGCACCGAGGAAGTGTGCGCGAATAAAGACGAATGCAATCGTCCGGATACGACGCTCGAAGGGCTGCTCGCGCTGAAGCCTCATTTCGATCCCGACAGCGGCGAAGGTTCCGTGACGGCGGGCAATGCTTCGCAGCTTTCCGATGGTGCATCAGCGACTTTATTGATGTCGCGCGAGCGCGCCGATTCACTCGGCATACCGTACAAGCTGATCTTCCGCGGATTCGCGGTCGCAGGATGCGAGCCGGATGAGATGGGGATTGGTCCGGTATTCGCCGTACCGAAACTGCTCGCGCGCAAGGGACTGAAACTTTCCGATATCGATCTGTGGGAATTGAACGAGGCGTTCGCGGTGCAGGTTGTCTACTGCCGGGACCGTTTGGGAATCGATCCGGAAAAGCTGAATGTGAACGGCGGTTCGATTTCGATTGGCCATCCATTTGGAATGACGGGATCGCGCATGGTAGGCACCCTCGCGAATGAAATGGCGCGCCGCAAAGCCAAGCTGGGCGTGGTGACGATGTGCATCGGCGGCGGACAGGGCGCGGCGGGGTTGTTTGAGCTGGCCTAGTGAGTCTACGATTCAGCTTGAACCATAAGTGTGTTCAGAATTCGTTTTGTTTCGGGCGAATTAAGCACCATCTTGAGCCATTCAACCAGTTCATCTTCCGATTGAAGCGGCTTGGTTGGACCGACCGTCGCAGAGTCGACCTTGACTGGATATAGATTTAGGTCGTGGGCTATTCGAAAGAGCTCGATCTGGTAGCCGATGGTGGGTACTACAATAAGGAAACTATGCTGAAACCCCTCGGACGCTGGAAGTGTTATCACCCGCGCCTCAAGCAGATTCTCAGTATGTTGCCCTAACAGTGCCGCTTGTCGCTTGAGCACAGTTAGCGGGGTTCGAACGTTCGTTGTTTCAATTTTCGGCCAGAGGTCCAGTGCTTGCTCAGCCATATCTTTATCCTCCTATAGATCGAGCCGGAACAGAAGTGGGAAGTGGTCAGAGGCAGCTTTAGGGTCAGGCCGGCCGTCTGGCATCCGCAGCAAAAGATCACCCGCTCGATCCAAAATCTTTAACTGATCGTTGCGAAATCGTCCCATGAGTGCTGGCCGAAGAAGCACCTGATCGAAAGTATTCCAGAAGTAATTCACGTGCTCGGCCCGCTCATAATAATACGAACCGGTTGGGCGATCAAGAGAATCGCCCAAATGGCCCCACATCGGATTGTAGAAGAAAGGATAAGCTCGACCCTGCACTATGCGCTCTCCTCGCTCCGCAACTTTCCGGCTCATCACCGCATGAAGACCACCCGCGCCCACGATGCCGTCCTCGAACGGATTCATGTTGAAGTCCCCTACTACAACGCTTCTGTTATGGCCTGCCAATCGTTCCTGCTCCGTAATCGTCGTACTCAGGTTCGGGCATTCCATAGCCTGGCTTTGAGCGCTCCAGTAGAGCTTGCTGGAAAGGTGCACCGCTACAAGCAAGATCTCCTCACGGGCAGGTAAGGCAACCCGTCGAATCGAAACACGGTCACTGTCAAAGGAAGGAACCAAATATCGGCCTGGAAAACGAGTGAACAGTTTGATCCGGGAATTAAGATTGGACGGGAAATGAAATTCAGGCCCGCGACGGTTCAAAGTTTTCAAGAGCGCGCTATCTTCGATGGCGCACTCGGCCAGTATTAAGAGGTCTACCGACTCTTGTTCCGCTATCGTCGCGATGGCATCGGCAAGCGGCTTTCTGTTTATGTTCCAAAACAAGAAAGTCAGCACACGTAGATCACACTTTCACCAGCATCTTCCCCGTGTTGTCGCCTTGCAGCATTCCAATGAACGCCTTCACCGTGTTCCCGAATCCTTCCACGATGTCCTCGCGGTACTGGATTTTGCCTTCCTTCAACCACTGCGCCATTTGCGCGATACCTTCGCCCCAGCGGCTCTGCCAGCGCGTCACGATAAAGCCTTCCACTTTGAGTTGCTTCACCAAAACATAGGGAAGCAAGCGCGGACCGGGCTCCGGCCTCTCCAGGTTGTACATGGAAATCTGGCCGCAGATGGAAATCCGCCCAAAAACATTCATCAGCGGAAAGACGGCGTCGGTGATGGCGCCGCCTACGTTGTCAAAGTAGCAATCGATTCCCGAGGGACAGATCTCCTTCAGCTTCGCGCCGAAGTCCGAGCAAGTCTTGTAGTTGAATGCAGCGTCGAAACCTAGATCGTTCACCAGCCAGTGAACCTTCTCTTCGGTACCTGCGATTCCCACCACCCGACAGCCTTTCAGTTTTGCGATCTGCCCCACCAGCGATCCAACCGCACCGGCCGCACCTGAAATCACCACCACTTCGCCGACTTGCGGTTTGCAGATTTCGAGGAATCCGAAGTAAGCCGTCATGCCCGGCATGCCGAGGACACCCAGCGCTGTCGAAACCGGCGCCAGATTCGGATTCAGTTTGTGCAGCGTCTGGCCTTCCACCACCGCGTATTCGCGCCACCCCCAATTACCCAAAACGAAATCACCCGCAGCGAATCCATCGTGATGGGACTCGATCACCTGCCCCACCGCGCCGCCGATCATGACGTCGCCGATGTTCACCGGATCGGCGTAGGATCGAATGCCGGTGATGCGTCCGCGCATGTATGGATCGACCGAAAGAAAACTGGTTTTGACCAACACTTGGCCTTCGCCCGCCGCCGGCATGGGAACTTCGACGAGCGAGAAGTCGGACTCCTTCGGCATCCCCACCGGACGCGCCGCGAGTTTGAATTGGTGAATTACGCTGGGCAGAGAACGAACATTCGTTGGCGGCATAGGCCTAACATTATGTCACGCAGTTTAGCGATTAGGCTGATTCGGAATCGGCTCGGGCGGCCGTTTGGCCTGCAAATCAGTGGAGGCCGGGAGCGTTGCCGCATCCCATCCGCCGCCCAGTGCTTTGATCAAAGCGACGCTCGCGGTCATCCGGCGCGACAACAGATTGACCGCCGTCGATTCATCCGTCAGCGCGACGCTCTGCGCGGTAATCACTTCAAGGTACGTCGTGATGCCTCCCACGTAACGATTGTTCGCCAGTTCGAGGGAACGTTGCGCGCTCTTCACTGCTGCGGCCTGGATTTTGGCTTCGTTTTCCAAAACACGCAGGGCCGCGAGGTTGTCCTCCACGTCTTGAAAAGCCGTGAGCACGCTCAAACGGTATGCATCCACGGTGGCATCGTAGGTCGCGATGGTTTGATCGGTCAACGCACGCCGCTTTCCGGCATCGAATACGGTCTGGAGGAAGGAGGATCCCAGCGACCAGAAGCGGCTGGGCCATTGGATGAGCGTAGTGATCACGGAGCTTTCCAAACCGCCGCCGGCGCTTAGCGAAATCGTTGGATAAAACGCGGCCATTGCCACGCCAATCTGCGCGTTCGCCGAAGCGACATGCCGCTCGGCGCTTGCGATATCGGGACGGCGCTCCAGCAATTCGGAAGGGAGCGCGATCGGAATCGCCGGCGGCTCTTCGTGTAGTGGAGCATGTTCGATGCTGAACTCGGACGGAGGTTTCCCGGTAAGAACCGCGATGGCATGTTCCAGTTGCGTTCGCTGCACTCCCAAATCGGCGGATTGTGCGCGCGTGGTTTCGAGCTGTGTGCGCGCCTGCTCCACGTCGACGCCGGATGCGATGCCCTGGTCGTGACGTGCGTTCGTTAGATCCAGCGCTTTCTGATAAGCGACCACGGTGGAGTCGAGCAGTTCCTTTTCCGCGTCGAGTCCGCGGAGTTGGAAGTAGTCGGTCGCGAGTTGCGCGTGCATGCTCAGGCGGATGGTTTCCAGATCCGCGGCGCTCGCTTGCGCGGTGGCGGCGTTGGCCGCGATACTGTTGCGGACGCGGCCCCAGGCGTCGAATTCATACGTAGCCTGCACCGGTGTCTGGAAGTCGTTTTGGGTTCCGATAATGAGACCCCGGCCGATCCCGCGATTGGACGAGGTTCGTGAGCGCGTGGCTGTGAGCCCGGCGGTCACCGTTGGGTAAAGATCCGCTCGCGCGATTCGAACGGCGGCGCGTGCCTCGCGGAATTGCGCTTCAGCCTGCGCGATGTTTAGGTTCGAGACGTTGATCTGCTCTTCGAGCGCGTTCAGCCGAGGGTCTTTGTAAACTTCCCACCAGTTTCCGCGCAGCTTGTCGTCGCGCGGCTCACCCGGTTTCCAGTTGTTCGCTTCCTTGAACCCAGGAGGTGGTTCCTCCTTGAACGCGGGGGGCGCCGGCGCGGTGGGCTTGCCATATTTCGGGCCCACCATGCAGGACGAAGTGAGGATTGCCGAGCCCAGCAGAATGACGTGCGCCAACTTCATGCTTGCGACTCCGCCGGGGCCGGTTTTCTGAGGATTTTCGCGCGCAGCTTTTCGGTTCTAAGACGCATGCGGTCCAGATATAAATAAACGACGGGCGTCGTGTAAAGCGTGAGCATCTGGCTGAAAATTAAGCCGCCCACAATCGAGATTCCGAGCGGACGCCGTAACTCGGAACCCGTGCCGCCACCGATTGCCAAGGGCAGTCCGCCCAGCAACGCGGCCATGGTGGTCATCGTGATGGGCCGGAAGCGCAGAATGCATGCTTGAAAAATCGACTCCTCGGGGCTTTTGCTTTCCTTGCGCTCCGCTTCCAGCGCGAAATCGATCATCATGATGGCGTTCTTCTTCACGATCCCGATCAGCAGCACGATACCGATCAGGGCGATGATGCTGAAGTCATTGCGGCACACGATTAGCGCTAATAGGGCCCCCACGCCCGCGGATGGCAGCGTTGAAAGGATTGTGACCGGATGGATGTAGCTTTCGTAAAGGACACCGAGCACGATGTAGACGGTGATGATGGCGGCCAGGATCAGAAGAGGCTCGTTCGAGAGCGATACCTGAAAGGCTTGCGCCGTGCCCTGAAACTGAGCGTCAACGCTCCCGGGCATGTGGATGGCGTCTTTTACCTTG
>DATGIH010000213.1:0-4492 GCA_035295865.1 Bryobacteraceae bacterium | reverse complement strand
TGTTATACGCCGGAACATCCTTCTCCATCAGCGTCTTGAACTCGGCCTGCACCGCGTGCAGTTGATTCTCGAGTCCTAAAACCAGGCCGATTGAGGTTTCTGTTGGTCCGTAATCGCCGCTACCCGCGACGTCTCCAGCACCGGTGCCGATTTCGCCGTTCAGCCAGATCAAGTTCATATACAGCTTGTAAGCCGTCTGAAAATATTTGTCGTCGCTGAGTGCATCGGCCCGCGTGATGATCTGATATTCCACATCCTGCATCTTCTGGTCGATCGCGTTCATGGCTTTTAGCGTGGAATCTTTCAGGCCCTGCGCTTTGCGGGCGTCTTCCAACTGCTTACGCATCCATTCGATCTGGTTCACCATCTCGGCGGATGCGCTGATATCGTCGCGGACCTTCAACTGCAATCGCACGGACGCTTCGAGATCCGCATCCGAGCCGTGACTGGTTGGAGTCCGCAGAATTTCGAGCGGCTGCGAAAAGGATTGCCCATCCACCGTTAACCGCGCCGTGTAGCGGCCCGGCGCCGCGATGGGGCCCACTTCCGCCGGCTCCAGCCCCCAATGGGTGATCGACCGCGTGTCTTTCTTCTCGAAGCGCGGCTCTTCCCAAATATGCGGATTCTGCGGCGGCGTGGTCCGCAGCTCCACCAGTTTGGGCTTTTCGTAGTGCAGATCCCACGCGACGCGATTCAGTCCGGCTTGTCCCTTGCTTTGTTTCATCTCCCGAATCAGCGCGCCTTTTGAATCGAGGATCTCCAACTTGATGTCGCTCTTGGCGGGCTCTTTGAGCGAATAGTTCAACAAGGCCTTCCCGCCACGCAACAGGCGATACGTTGCGCGCGGCGCAAAGAAACGCACCGCAGCTTCGGTGCTGTCGGCTTGTTCGAGCGGCGTGAGATCTTCCAGGATGTAAAAACCGCGGCCATAGGTGGAGATCACCAGATCGTGATAATTCTTCTGCACCACGATCCAGGAAACGGGCGCGGCCGGCAGCCCTTCCTTGAGCTGTTTCCAAGCGCCGCCGTCATCGAGCGAGTAGTAGAGCGCGTTGCCGGTTCCGGCAAACAGCATGCCCTTGCGGTTCGGATTCTCGGTAATCACGCGCGCATAGGCGAGCGGACCTTTCGGGAGACCGTCGCTGAGCTTGGTCCACGTCTGGCCGAAATCCGTTGTCTTGAAAATGAAGGGATCGCGATTGTCCATCAAATGCAGATCCACGGCGATGTAGGCGGTCCCGGCATCGAAATGCGACGGCTGGATCTTCGAAATCACGCCCCACGCGGGCATGCCCGCGATGTTCTTCGTCACATCGTTCCAATGGCCGCCGCCGTCCTTGGTGTACCAGACTTTTCCGTCGTTGGTTCCGGCCCAAATCAATCCTTTTTGAACGTCCGAAGGCGCGATGGAGAAAACAACTTCACCGTAGAACTGGCCGAGGTTGTCGCCCACGATTCCGCCGGACGACACGATGCGGCTGGGATCTTGCGTGGACAGGTCGGGACTGATCGTGCTCCAACTCATGCCTGCGTTGGAGGTGCGGAAGATCACCTGGCATCCGTAGTAGACGGTGTTGTGATCAAACGGATCGATCGCCATCGGCGGCGTCCAATGGCAGCGATATTTCGCCACGTTCGGCTCCGAGTCCAGCGTATGCAGCCATGGGCTCACCGAGCGAGCCATCTTGGTGGTGTAGTCATAGCGCGTCACTTCGTCGCCGTAGCAAGTGGCCCAGACGATGTTCGTGTCCGTTGGATCGGGGAGCGTGAAACCGGACTCGCATCCGCCCAGCAAGTGATCCCAAGTGCTGAAAAAGCCGCGGCCAAATCCGCCACGAAACATGCCGCCGCCGGTGACGGACGGCGCAAAGGCGCTGATTTCGGGAGAATTACTGGCACCGCGCATGGTGCCATCGTCCTGCATGTTGCCGTAGATCCGATACGGAACATCATTGTCCACTTCCACGTGATACATCTGTCCGATCGGCAGAGTGACGTTCGTCGAGGTTTGACCGTGGTCCTTGGTGATGTAGAGACCGCCGTCGTAACTCACAAGAATGCGATTGGAATCCGCGGGATCGATCCAAATATCGTGCGTGTCTCCGCCCCAGGGAACGGTTTTGAATTTCTTGCCGCCATCAGTCGAAAGATGAAAACTGCTGTTCGCCACCAGCACTTCGTCTTCATTGGTTGGAGAAACGGCGACGCGGATATAATAACCGGCGCGCCCAATCAAAGCACGAGCCCAACTCGCAGTGATCCAATTCTCTCCGCCATCGTCGGATCGCCATAAAGAACCCTGGTCGGCGGTTTGAATCAAGGCGTAGACGCGGCCGGAATCCGTGTTGGCTATGGCGACATCGATCTTGCCGACGGGTGATTTTGGCAAGCCGCGGCCTTCCAGGCGGGTCCACTTGTTGCCGCCGTCGCGCGAGACGTAGACGGCGCTCGAGGGTCCGCCGCTGAACATTCCGTAGGTGTGCATCTCTACTTGCCACATGCCTGCGAAGAGCACGCGGGGATTGTGCGGATCCATCGCGAGCCCGGAACAACCCGTGTTGGCGTCGGCGAACAGAACGCGATCCCAACTTTTCCCGCCGTTGGTGGTGCGGAAGACGCCGCGCTCCTGCTGCGGTCCAGTGAGCCGCCCAAGCGCGCAGACAAAAACCACATCTGGATTCGTCGGATGGACCACGATGCGGCCGATGCGTCCGGTGTTGTCGAGTCCCATGTGCGTCCAGGTCTTGCCTTCGTCGGTGGATTTGTAAGCGCCATCGCCCATCATGTCGGAATCGCGGATGGCCCAGGCTTCTCCGGTTCCGGCCCAAACCTGCTTACGATCGGAGGGCGCCACCGCGAGCGCGCCGATGGCGGCAACCGGCTGGCTATCGAAGATCGGTGTCCAGGTGGTTCCGCCGTTGGTGGATTTCCAAACGCCACCGGACGCAGCGCCCGCGTAATAGGTGGTGGGGTCGCCCGGAATTCCCGCGACGGACGCGATGCGATTGCCCACCGCGGGTCCCATGGCGCGGAAGCGGAAGCCTTCCTGAACGGGCGGCCGCCGGTCTTGCGCGAACGCCAAAGTGCACAGGAATGCCGCGAGAATTCTGAGTCGCAAGATATCGTCTCCCTTTAAGAAACGATGGAAGTATACGAGATTCTTAGCAGGGAGCGCAAACGTGCAGCGGGCAATTTTGCCGGCTGGAAAGCCGGCTGCGGCCAAGATTGGCCGCCCCACGCAACTAGCGCGCGATTTTCGCTAACAGGGTCTTGATCTCGCTCTCTTCATCCTTGGTGGGATTCCGCATCTGAGCCGCGTCCAGCTGTTCCTTGGCCTGGGCTTTGTTGCCCTGCGCCAGCAATGCGTTCGCGAGATGGAGCCGATAAGTGGCATTCTCAGGAGCCTTCTTCACGACGAAGCGGAAGGTCTGAAGGGCGCTATCGGTGAGATGTTGCTTCATATAGATGAAGCCGATTGTGTCGGTGAGGTGCGGATCGTTGGGAACTTTTTGCAGACCTTTGCGGGCCAGCTGCAGCGCCTCGTTGGAATCGCCGTTGAGATCGGCGATCAGATACGCGACGTTATTCAAAATCGCTGGCTGATCCGGATTGATGGCCAGAGCTTTGCGGAAAACGTCCAATGCCTCCTGCTTCTTACCCTCGGCCAGCAGAAGAGATCCCAGTTCCACCAAGCTCCGGATGTCCTTGGGATCCGCTTCCGCAGCTTTGCGGAAGCTTCGAGCCGCGCCTTCCCGATCGCCCATGACGCTGTCGAGCTCGCCCACGCGCCGGTTCAAGTTGGGTGAGTTCGGATCCTTGGCCAGAAGCTGCTGATACCCATCCCTGGCCGCTGCATATTTCCCGGTCCGGGCGTTCAGCTCGGCTAGCCGGGCGACCAACTCAGGCTTGTCCGGAGCCGCTGCGAGTTCCTTCTGAATCAGGCCGAGCGCTTTAGCGGGTTGATTCTCGGCGAGATAGGTTGCCAATAGGCCATCCAGTGGACGTAAATCGGGCTGGCCTGGCTTGTACATTTCGACGAATTGCTTTTCGGCTTCCGGAAAGTTCTTCTGCAGCAGATCCAGGCGGGCCTTCGCCAGTTTCGCCACCGCCGAGTTAGGAGCATCTTTCAACAAACCATCCAACTCTTTGCGAGCGTCGTCGAGCCTGGAGGAATTCGCGAGCGCCAGCGCTTTCAAAAAGCGCGCGCCCTGATTTTTCGGATCCCGGCTCAATATCTCGTCACAATAAGTGAGCGACACAGCGGGATGACCGGTTTGCAAGTTGAGTTCGGCCAAAGCAATGCGTGGAGGCAGAAGCTTTGGATCGCTCTTCACCGCGGCTTTCCATTCGTTTTCCGCGTCCTGTCCACGGCCCTTCAGCAGGTAGGCTTGTCCCAGCCGGAAGTGGCGATTCCCGTCGTTGGGCTTCTTTTCCACTAGCGGCTTGAGCGCGTTGATGGCTGCGTCCACGTCGGCCGGTTTGCCGCCTTCGA
>DATGIH010000212.1:0-13791 GCA_035295865.1 Bryobacteraceae bacterium | reverse complement strand
CTTCGCGATTCCGAAGTCAAGCAGCTTTACCGATCCATCCGAACTCACCAGAATGTTGCTCGGTTTCAGATCGCGATGGATGGTCAGGTTGCGGTGCGCGTATTGGACGGCGTCGCACACCTGCAGGAACAGATCGATCTTGTCGCGAACACCGAGCGAATGAGACTCGGCATAGCGCGTGATGGGCGTACCGTCCACGAACTCCATCACGAAGTAAGGATCGCCATCGGGCGTTTCGCCGCCGTCAAAGATTCCAGCGATGTGCGGATGATCGAGGCGCGCCAGAATCTGCCGTTCGCGCCGGAATCGGCGCAAGAAAGCGCTGCCCCCGGCGTCGCGGCGCAGGATCTTGATGGCTACCCGCTTTTCGAATCCGCCGTCGACGCGGATAGCTTCGTAGACATTGCCCATGCCGCCGCGGCCCACTTCGCGCTGGATGCGATATGGCCCCAGTTGCGTGTCCGCCAGCAGGGCCGCACGGATATGCAGCATCGGCGAGGTATCCAGCACTGTTGCGGTGTCGTCGTGCGCGTCGAGCATTCTGCGCAGCTCTTCGCTGAGCGACGCATCGCGCCGCGAGATTTCGTCGAGTGACCGGGCCCGCTCAAATGGGGGCAGATCGGACAACTGTTCGAAGGTGCGCCGCAGTTCTTGAAATCGGGCCGGTGTCATGACAGCATGGCCTTCGCGCCGACGGCGCTATCATAGCACCTAGAGACCGGATGGGGAACGGAGAATCCCAAGACGTTACTGCGCTCTTGTCCGATTGGCGCGACGGTAGCGAAGAAGCTGGCCGCCAGTTGGTGGAGACGGTTTATCAGGAGCTGAAACGGATCGCCGCGATTTACCTGCGCCGGGAATCCAGCTCCATGACTCTGCAGCCGACCGCGCTGGTGAATGAGTTGTGCGTGAATCTGCTTTCCGGACCTCCCATCAGTTGCGAGAATCGGCTGCACTTCCTGCATTTGGCGGCGCGGCAGATGCGGCGCTTGATCGTGGATCACGTGCGCCGCAAGAAGATGCTGAAACGCGGCGGCGACAAGCAAAAACTCTCGTTGGATGAGGCGCGCGATCACACGGTAGCGCTCGACGACCGCATCGAGGACATGAACGAAGCGTTGACGCGCCTGGAGGCATTGGATTCGCGTCCGGCCTCGGTGGTGGAGATGCGTTTTTTCGGCGGCCTGACGGAACAAGAGATCGCCGACGTGCTGGGAATCTCCACCGCGACCGTGAAGCGGGATTGGGACTTCGCGCGGTCGTGGCTGCTTGCCCAATTGGATCCGGCGGCGCAAGATTCACCTCCGAACTGATCAGGCCGGATCTACGACAAAGTTCACCCGCACGTTCAAAAGAAACGCGGTCCACCCCGTATCGATGGTCAGTTCGACGTGGCCATCGTCGAAGGGCACCACATTGTGCAGGGTGAAGACGGCTTGTCCCTTGAATGGATAATCGAACGGGACGAAGCCGGCGTCGGAGGCGGGGAAATAATCTTCGGTGTCGCCTTCGCCGACTTCGCAAATGCTGGCCATGACGATGGAGCCCCGGTTGATGACTCCGGGAGGGAAGGTGACCGTCCCGTCAAAGATTCCGTTGACTCCGAGAAAATCCGCTTGGTAGTTAGCCATCTTTTTTCTCCTTTCTGATGACTGCGGTTACTGCCACCACTTTCCTGGTGCTGCTGCCGGATCTTAAGCCAGGTTTGTGGCTCTGCCGGGCAGGGACGGGCGCGGCCTGCTTCCGGTCGCTGGCGCCGGACTTTTTACCTTTCTGATCCTGCATTTCGAATAGGCTCCTCAGTCAGGAATGCGAAAAACCGCCGCCGATTAGCTCATGGGAGTTCCACAGAAATGCTCGCGGCTGTCCCCATCCGCTGTGCGGTCTCAACGAGCGGTCTTGACGCGGCGGGCGGCGAGGAACGCGAGCGATGCTGCCAGCAAGAGCCAAAGGTCGGACGGCTCCGGTACCGGCGCGGTGTTCATCAGAATGACGTCGAACGCGTAGTGCAGATCTTCGCCATCGGCGAGATTGCCCAAACCGGTGAATCCATCGGCCAACGTTCCGGTTCCGTAGTTTTCGGCGAAAGACATATTTTCGAACGCGCTGATGGCGATTTGATATGTCCCGGGAGAAAGAATGCCGCCGTCGAGCGAAACGTCGAAGCACTGGCCGCTGAGCGTATTGGTATTTGCGCCCGGCGGGCACGTGGTTCCGAGGAATGTGGATGCCAGGAAATTTCCGCTCGAATCGAAAAGGCTTAGGTATGGCTCAAAGCCCCCTTGCGCAATCGGGGTTCCGGCGCCGTTGACGCCGCCGCCGTAGCTGAACGTGATCGCCGACATTTGAGAAGTTGTACCGACCGCGAACGAATCGACGACAGCAGCCCATTGCGCATAGTCTGCGTCGGTATTCGATGCATCCAGAGTGCAGCCGCTTCCGCAAGCGATCACGTTGGCGTCGTTGCGAAGGTTCCCAGTGAAGGAGATGGTGTTGGCGTGGGCGCTAGTCAGCCCGAGAATCGAGGCTAGAAGTAGTAAGTAGTTTTTCATAAGGTTTCCTAGGGCAAGCGGACGCGGCCGGACGGAATCCGGGGGCGCTCCGTATTCGGCATTGGCTGGACGTGCAGATCGGGTCTTGGCTTTCCAAAATAGGGGTTCCGCCCGGGTGCATCCTGATTGCGCATGAGCAAGGCGCGGGGCACTTGCGCGATGGCGCGAGACTCCGTGCACAGCGCGAGTGTGATGGAGACAGCTGTGAATCCTGCGGCGAACCAGATGAGTCGTTTTAGTTTGTTCATGCGATTAGGGCAGTGAGATAAAGTATCCGGAAAGCGTTGCTTCCATGAGGGAATTACCGCAGTAGCAGTTCAACGTTGGCGTTTCGCCTGCTTCGTAATAGGCGACGGTTGGACCGTTGTAGATAGAGACCGATGCGTTCTGTGTCGTGAAAAAGCGAACGTCTTGGCCATGCCCGGTGAAAGCGAGGGGTCCTCCGTTGGCGTCGCCGGCGACAATGCTCACAAACGTCACTACCAGACGTTGGCCTGCAGGTACCGGCGGAAAGGTGAGGCTGCATTCCGTGCCTAAGCACTCGGCGAACTGGCTGTACGGGTTTCGGCCCGGTTCGTCCTGATTACGCACCAGTGCGGCTCTGACCGCCTGCGCCAGGGCTTGCCGCTCGGTGACCAGCGTGATCACAGCGGCCAGGGCGGCAATGGCTAATCCGATGCGGGTGAAGCGTTTCCATCTCGGCATGTCATCTCCTTTTGGACAGGCAGCAGCCTGTTTCTGGATAGATTGCGCAAACGCGCGGCGGAGTAGCTCACCGAATAGTACTTTTGGCGTTAAGCGGCTCAGACTTCTGGAATACTCACCGATAAGTGCAAGCGAGAAGCGGCAACTCGCACGCGGTCTATAACTCAAAAACAGAAACAGTTTTTGCTGACCGGCGGAGCGTTGGTCCTGGTGGCGTTGAGTTTGACGATTTTTGGCGCGATGCGCCGGCTGGAAGATCAAAACTCACAATCGGCGTTCCACAGCGCCGCTTCGGCCTACCTGGACGCATTGAATATCAACATCCGTCAGACGCTTGACGGTGACGACCGCCTCTGACTCGAGCCTCGAAACGGAGCGCGTATGGGTGTGATTTTAGTGGTCGAAGACAACGAAGAAAATCTGGAGCTGGTGACGAGGTCTTTGCGGCGCGATGGCCATCAAGTGATTCATGTTCCCAATGGCGCGGCCGGTGTCAGCGCGGCCGAAGAGCAGAGGATGGACGGTTGGAAAGGCTACGAGCAAGATCCGTGCTAATCCGAAGAGCGCCAGGATTCCGATCATCGCGCTGACCGCGCGCAGATTTATGGGCGGTTGATGAATAAGATTAAGGCGTTTGTGAAGTAACGCGATTTCGCCGGCGGAGGGAGCGGAGTGCCGGCTGAAAGCCGGCTACAGCCAAGATTGGCTACCCACAAAGGAAAATCCCCGATCTCCGTGGTTCGGAAATCGGGGATTGAGTATCCTGTCACCGGATTTTTATTTGGGGCAGCCTAGCTTCTTAAGCTCGGCATCCGGCAGATCCTTGGCATCGCGAGCCGCGGGCGGCAGCGCCATGCCTTTGGGAACCAGCCAGATTTCTACCCGGCGATTCTTGGCTTCGTTGGCATCCACCTCGGCGCCCTTGCGTTCCTTGGGAGCCGTGGTCGAAATGCTGCACGAAGTGGGAAGCGCTTCGGTCTCTTGCGTAGTGCCGATCCAGACGCCCTTGATGCGCGAAGCGTCCAGCGAGCTGCAAGTTCCGCCGCCGCCGCTCAGGATGGCCGCCGTGTTCAACACACGGTCGCGATCCAGATGCCGCAGCTTGCTCGACTTGCCCTTCGGAACTTCGTTGGTATCGATGTGGCCGACCAGAACGACGTCGTAGTTGGCGTTCGAGTTGAGCATCGGATACAACTGCTCGATCAAGACGCGCTTGCCGCAGTTGTTCACGCGGGCGCTGTCTTTCGGGAACACGATATCGCCGAAGTGCTTGACTTGCGCGGCGAGATTCACCGTGACCGTGGTGGACGTATTCGCGGAGCCGCCTTTGGCATCTGTTACCGTCGCCGTGATGGTGACCGGTTTCGATTGCGGCCGGCTCAGGTCGCCTTCGTTGAAGGTGACGCCGGTCGAGTTATACTGCGCGCTCGCGCCGCTTCCGGATACCGTGCCTTCTGCCGCCGCCCAGCTATAGGTGAGCGTGCCGCCGCATTCAGAACCGGTGGCGTTCACATGTAAGTTCGAAGTTTGGCCGCGGCCGATCGAAGCCGGATCGGCTGTCAATCCGCCCGCCGTGGGCTTGTTGTAAACACCCACGTGGATATTGACCGCGGAAGCATCCACGCCGGGCGCGGCGTTGGCGCTGGCCGTATCGCTCACGTGAACGCCGACATGATAATCGCCGGCCGAATCGGGGGTGAACGTGTAGTCGGCGCTGTTTCCGCCCTGATTGTTTCCGTTAATCGACCATTGATAGCTCAGGCCGTGGCTTTGCGGATCGGATGCATCGGAGTGCAGCCGCACCGTGTCGCCGGGGCATACGGAAGTCGCGCTGGCCGTAATGGTTCCGGCGCTCAATCCGTGCGGCGCGATGGCAACGGGCTTGGGCGGCTCGGGAGGAGCGGGACGCTCGCCCACATGGCCCAGGTACAGCGTAAAACCGCCAGTCAACTGCACGCCGAAATTCCGGAATCCGCGCGGTATGGTGGCGCCGCCTTCCGGAGAAATTGCATCGATGCCGAACTGCGGTGTATGTCCGTAGTAGCCGCGCGCATCGACGCGGAGCCCGAAGTGCGGACTCATCTGATATTTGATACCGCCTCCGTAGTTGAACTCCAGACCACCGCGCGATCCAAAACCTTGGAATCCAGCGGCCGGCGGCAACGCATCAGCCGATCCCCTCGCTGCCTGGTTGGGAACATAGTTCGCTTCGCCGCCGCCCACTGTGACAAACGGCCGGAACTTGGCGTCGCGCGGCGTGAAATGCAGCACGCCATTGAAGGATGCCTGATAAACGTGCGTGCCGAAGATCGGTATCGGAAAGCCGTTTGGCGTGGGGCCGCGGAACACCAGCCGATGGTAAGAGTAGAAACCGGCGTCCTGCTCCAGCGCGAAGTAGTTCCAGAAATTCTCGGTGACTCTCGCACCCATCACACCGCCGCCTTCCAACTGCGAAATCGGCTGTCCGGATTGCTTGGCATAATTGCCCCAGCCGCCATAGACGTTGATTTCCAGGAAATTGAAATAATCGTTCGAGCTGGTTTTGGGCGCGGCGTTTTGCGCGGCTGCCCGATTGGGCGTCAGCAGTAGCGCACCCGCAACGGCCGCTAGCGCCGTAATCCTCCAAAATGTCTGCATAGGTCTTACCTTTCTCCTCTGTCTGTCATTTGCTGGTTGAAACCGATTGGTCGGGTTGCCGGCCTCCGCCGGCTTGTTGTTCACCGTCAAAAACCAAAGCGCCCCGGGCGGCGCTCAATGCCACCATGCGGCCGGGGATATCCGGCGAAAGCCACAGCGTATGAACCGCTGAGCTTTCCAGGCCGTCGCTCGGAAATGCCTGCCAGGATGACCCGGCATCTTCCGAGCGGTAGACTTTGCCGTACTGGATCAAGAAAGCCTCGCGGTTGTGCGAGGGATGGAATCGCACCGAGCTTACAGTCGCGCTCGGCAGTCCCTCCGTGATCAATTTCCAATTCGCGCCGCCATCCACGGATTGCAGGAGCCCGCGCGAGGTGGCCACGAGAATCGGGTCGTCGTGATCCGCGCCAACGGCGACGTCATAAATGTAGTAGTCGGCGGCCGGAAGCGGCGCAGGATGCCAGGTTTTGCCTGTATCCTCGCTCACGAATAATCCGTTAGATGTTCTGGCGGCCAGCCGCGCCGATCCGTGCGCGGGCGCATATACGGCCAACACCGGCAAATTCGCGATTTGATCTGCCGCGACACGGTCCCAGCTTCGGCCGGCATCCGCGCTACGAAATAGCCCGGATTGCGTCCCAGCGAACAGAACCAGCAGCTTCTCGGTTTGGACCACTTGCAGAGATTGGATGCGAATTCGTCCAAAATGTTGCGTTTGCCGTCCTGCGGCGGCCCGTCCTACGGGCGCCTTCGGCTGAATCGGAACCCGAATCCAGGTTTTTCCACCGTCGGCCGATTTCAGCAGTTCGTCCTGACTGGCGGCAAAAAGCAGGTCTTTGTGGGAGGGCGCGGCAACCAAGGCACTCAGATTTCGGCCGGCCAAAGCTTCTTCGTTGGAATATAAGGTCCAGTCGAGTCCGCCGTCGATGCTGCGGAAAACGCCGCCATGATTTCCTTCGTAAATGCTGCTGGCATACAAATGATCGCCAGAGCTGGTGATTTGCGTGAGGCTGTGGTTGGCAAATCCGCGATTGTGCTCGGCGAAAGTCTGGCCGGAGTCCGTGCTTTTCAAAATACCGGCATATTCTGTGGCCAAGTAAAGGACCTTGGGGTCAGCGGGATCGAACACCATCCAGTTCACCTGCTCGGAGCTCAAGTGCAGCCAGGTCTTCCCGGCGTCCGGCGATTTGAAGAGTCCGAGTGTGGTACCGGCGAAGATTACACCGCTGTCGCGCGGGTCCTGCGCGATGATGTGCGTGCGCCGGTGGGTTCCGGGAATGCCGCGCAGCTTGGCCCACAAAGCCCCGCCATTTTCGCTGCGGTAGATGCCGCTGCAGGCGCTGGCGAAGATTAGTTGCGGATTCTTGGGGTCGACACGGATGGAGAAAATGTCGGAATCGTCGATCAATCCGGTGGCGATGGGCTGCCAGTGCGCGCCGGCATCGGTGGTTTTCCAGGGCAGATGCGGCGTGCCGGCGTAAAGAGTCTCGTCGCTGGAAGGATCGAAAGCGAGCGCGGTGATATCGCGCATTTCGATGTTGCTTTCGGCGGAAATCCGGTGCCACTTGTCGCCGCCGTCGCTGCTGCGATAGACGCCTTTCGCTGTACCCGCCGCGAGCACGCGCGGATTGCCGGGCGCTACAGCCAACGATTCGATACGCGCACCGCGCATTCCAGCCACCTGGTACCAATGCTCGCCGCCGTCTTTCGATTCATAAATTCCAGAGTCCGCCGATTCTCCGGCATCCAGTCCAGCGTAAAAATGTCCAGACGAGGCGGGATCGATGATCACCGCATTAAAAGTGCCGGGCGTCGGGTCGCGGAACGGCAGCAGCCGCCAGGATGCTCCGGCGTCATCGGAGCGGAACAATAAAGAATCGCGCGCGCCTGCCAGCAGCAGGTTGCGATTTTGCGGATCGATAGCGATGGATCGCGCACTACCGCCGAAAGGCCCCGCCAGATGCCATCCTGCTACCACAGGCAGCCAAGCGAACAATAAAAGGGCGATGAGGCGGAGTGTCGCTTGCCTCCCAACCATTGCAAGTTTCACTTATCTTCAAGCGTACCAGACCTAAGATGGAAAGGAAGACTGCAGGGCTGCGCGATGTCGGTTGGATTACAAATTACTGAACGCCGCTGGCGGGCGCGTGTCCTGCCAGATCGATGATCTGCTCAGCGAGTTGCTGCGGATTGTCCAGGTTTTCTACCACGAGGCGGCTGTTCTCGCCGGCCGTTTCGATGGATAGGTCGCCGACACCCAGCATCCGCTGCCCGACCGATTGGATGACGCGAACGTCCTGCACTTTGGGAAGCTGAATGAGCCGCGTGGATTTCGACATCATCCCCACTTCGTAGCGCAGCTTTTCGCCCGCGATGGTCAGCTTTACGGTTTGTCGTTTGATGTGGCGCTTAATCGGCCAGATAAGCAGCAGCAAGCTGATATACGGAAGCCAGGGCACGTTGTACTTGTCGCTGAAATATTTGTAGTAAAGAAAAATCGCGGCGACAATCACCAGCAGCGTGACCGCGTAGCCGGCCTTAATGAATTTCATGCTGGGGCGGATGACGATGTCGGACATAGCCGTGGGTAAATTGTACCGCGCTCTGGTTTCGCGCGAGTTCAGGCACAATCGGAAGAGATGCCCGGCATCTCCACTAGAAAACACCGCAAAACCGTCACTCGAACCGCGCGCTACCTGGTGTCGTTGCCGGAACGGCTGGTGCGATCGGGCGCGGCGTTAGCCGGCGGATTGATCCGGCAATTAGGCGACGTCACGCTTCCGGCCGCAGTGCGGCGGACGAAGACGTATCAAACGATGGTCGACATCGCGCTGCGTTTCATGATCGAGCAGGTGGGGCAGGTGGAGGGCGTGTATCCGACCGAAGGCGAGTTGGCCAACAATTTCCTGATGCGACGCACCGCTGGGCATGGGATCGAACTGGTCGGGATTCTCGCGTTTCGCGCGTCGCCGGTTTGGATTATGGCTGCGCTCGCGGATATCTCGGGCGCCGGGCGTCAGATCGTCCAGGAAGTGGCGGACGCGTTGAAGCAAGAAGGGCTGCTGGCGGGCGACGCGAAATTCGAGAACATCGATCAGCTCTTGGATGGGCTGGAGCAAACGGCCGGCCGGGCCGCCGATGTGTTCAACGCTCCGCCGCTCGACGTGGCCGGATTGCGGCGCGAATGGGAAGGTTTTCGCGCGAGCGCCCGTAAGATTCCACCGCGCAATTTGCCATCGCCGGAATTAATCGGGCGACACTGGGACGAATTGAAAGCGGAAGCGGCTCGGCAGGAGCGTTCGGTGTTCGCCATGTCGTCCCTGATGGCGCTGGCGGTGGCCTCGCGCGCTCCCGAGAACCTGCTGCGATTGGGGCGCGCCGCCAATCGCGCCGTTTGGCGCACCGGGCAGATGCTGGCGGGGGGATTGCTGGATCACTACAGCCAAACGCTGCTCGACATCCGCGAGCACGGCTTCGCGGCCTATTGGGCGGAGCAGTTTCGTCCTTATGTGCGGGCGGCGGCCGGGCAGTTTTCGCCGCTGCATCGGTCGCTCACGGATAAGTGGATCCGGTGATAGGCTGGTACCAATGAATCGGCGGACCGTTCTGCAAATGCTGCCGCTGGCCGCTTTGCCGGCGCGGCCGGCGGACATCTGCAACGCAAATGGCGGGTCGCGTTTCGAAAACTACAACTTCGTTTTTTTCACAGCGGCCGAAGCGGAATTAGCCGCCAGTCTCATGGAGATTATTATTCCGGCCGACCAGAATTCTCCCGGCGCGCAGCAAGCGCGCACGGCGGCGTTCGCGGATTTGATGTTGTCCACCGGATCGGAAGCCGAGCGCAAGAGTTGGCGCGACGGCCTGGAGTTGTTCCGCCGCGAGGCCACGAGGACGTCGCCGGATGCAGCCATCGCCAAGGCCGCCCAGGAAGAAGAAAACCCACGCTCGGATCTGGGCCGGTTTTTTGTCGTGCTAAAACGGATGACGGTGGATGGCTACTATACGTCCGAAGTTGGAATCCACCAGGATTTGAAATATCAAGGGAACGAGCATTTGACCAGTTCGCCGAGATGTACCCACGCCGAACACAAGCGGGGTTAGGGATTGGGGCTTAGGGATTCGCGCACTGGGTCCAGGTTGACGACTGCCCGAATCCCCAAGCCCTAATCCCCAACCCCTACTACAATTCGCCCCGCCTTCGTTGCTCCCGGATATAATCGCTGGCGCGCAGCGACAAGGCCATGATGGTCAGCGTCGGGTTTTTCTCGCTCGATGTGGTGAAGCTGCTGCCGTCGGTCACGAAGAGATTCTTCACGTCGTGCGTCTGGCAGTAGCTGTTCAGCACCGAAGTCTTCGGATTCTTGCCCATGCGCGCGGTTCCTACTTCGTGGCTCGCGAAACCGCCGGGACGATCGCCGAATTTTTCGGTGACTGTTCCCTTTAGCTTCGAACAGATCTCTTCGCCGGTTTGGCGCATCTCGCGGTAGACTTTGCGGTCCAGATCGGAGAAACGAAAACGCACCACGGGCACGGGAATTCCGAACGCGTCCTTTACCTCGGGATCCACGGTGACGCGGTTCTGCGCACGCGCTTCCACTTTGCCGAACCCTCCGAGCATCAGGAATCCCGGCTGCATTTTGCGCACGGTGTCCTTGAATTTCGATCCGTAGCCTGGCAGGCGGCGCGCCTGGTAAGGAAACATGTTGCCGGCGTAGTTGATCTGAAAGTCGTAAGTACCGGACGGCGTGCGCGAGTCAAAACGCGGGATCAGTGCGTGGTCCAACGCGCCATCCTCGTTTGAAGGCTTGCGGCCTTCCAGTTCTGCCAAATAAATGTGCGACGAATCCCCCAAATGGCCATTGAGATAGCGTCCAACGACGCCATTCGAATTCGCCAAGCCATCGGGATATTTCGGCGACCGCGAATTCAGCAGCAGCCGCGCCGTTTCCACCGTTGCGCAGCAGAGCACCACGAAGCGCGCGCGCACTTCTTCTTCCTGGCGCGTTTCGCGATCGACGAAAGACACGCCCCGCGCGAGCCCCTGGTCATCCACCAGGATTTCGCGGGCCAGCGCGTTCTGCCGCAGCGTCAGGTTGCCGGTTTTTCTCGCCTTCGGAAGCATCGACGCCGGCGTGCTGAAAATCGCCGATACATCGCAGCCGTCCATGCAGTGGCCGCAATAGTGACAGGCCGGCCGATTGTCGTAATTTTTGGTGAGCAGCGCTTTGCGTGTCGGAATTACAGGAATCCCCAGCGGTGCGCAGCCGCGCTTCAGGATTTCCTCGCTGCAGCGAAAAGGCAGCGGCGGGAGATAATGTTTGCCCGCTGGAAGAGTAGCGAGACGATCATCCTGGCCGCAAACCCCGATGGTCTGCTCGATCCGTTCGTAGTAGGGCTCGAGCTCCGCGTAGGTCAGCGGCCAGTCCTCTTCGATTCCGTACACGCTGTGCTGTTGAAAATCGGAGGGCGAGTAGCGCAGCACCACGGCATTCCAATGCAGCGTGCGGCCGCCCAGTACGCGAATGCGATCCACCGAAACGCCATCTGAATCCGCATATCGGATGGAACTGGTGACGTCGCCCGGATAGAACATCTGCTGTTTCTCCGAGCGGAAACCGCGGTACTGCATGTCATAGGGCCAGCAGTGCGAGCGAAACTTGTGCGGCGGAACTTCGGCGCCGGCTTCGAGCAGAAGTACTTTGGCTCCCGCTTCACACAGCTCCTTGGTCATCACACCGCCGGCCGCACCGGAGCCGATGACGCACACGTCGTAGATCGGTGTCGGCACCTGTCAGATGATCGCGAACTCGGTGGTGCGCGTCACAGGTTTGCCACCCTTGTCGAGCCCCGTGATCTCCAGACGATAATCGCCCGCGGGAAGGCCCTGCACCGGAACTTTCATTCCGACTGGCAGCACCGGATTGGTGTCCTTTTCTTGGACGGGAATGCGAATCCAGCCGGTGTCCACTTTCTTCTCATTCGATTTCTTGTCGAATATTTTCATTGCCACACCGACTTCCACGGGATCTTTACGCTCCGGCACGGCAATCGCCGGCTCATACACTTCCATAAAGAAGACCGCATTCTCGGTGTTCTTGAACTTCAGGCTGCCGGCCGGAACGATTTGCAGGCCTTGCGCGACGAGTGGTTTGCGATCGGCGATTAACTCCGCGTCAAGACTGTTTCCCATCTCCGATGCGCGGAAGAACTCTTTGCTCAGCGCGATGGCGCTCAGCCCGAAATTCTTGCTGTCGTATGCATCCACGGTCAACGGCAATTCCAGCTTGGCGAAGTTGTCGCTGCTTTCATTCACCACCACTTTCAAATTGTATTGACCGGATGCGATCTCGAACTGATTTTCGTAATGATAGGGCTTCTCCTGGAACGCCTGCATCTCTTTCTTGTCCTGGAATTCCAGCTTCACTGTGTCGCTGAAACGAGCGCCCAGCGTGCCCTCCTTGGTGGACGCGATGCCGAGGATATTCATCTCGGCGCGGAACTTGCCTTTTTCCTTATTGAACTTCAGCGAATCCACCGGGAAATCCATCGCCACATTCACGCGCGCGGTGTTCGTTCCCGTGTAGAAATACGGCAACTGCATGGATGCGGCTATGTTGCCCGCCTGCGCACCGCTGGCGCGCGCTTCGAGCGTCTTTTCGATTGGATTCCCTTTCAGAAGATCGCGTGGCTTGACATTGCAGTAGCCGGAGCGCGCCCGGACATTGGTTCCGCCGCGATTCACTTTCACTTGCAGCGAATGGCAGCTTCCTTCCTCGGAATCGTCGGGCTCATAGCCCAGCACGTAATGTTCATTCAGCTCTTTGCCGATTTTTTCCAACCCGCCAGCCAGATCGTTGGTGTCGTGGATCACGAATCCGCCGGTTCCATCGGCCAGCATGTACATCACCTGTTGATTGGTGGTGGCGCTTTCGGGAAACTTCGGCAGCAGCAGACGCGTGTTCGCGTTGTTGAGCGGATTGTTGAGATTCATATTCGGGTTGACCGGTCCACCGCCGGTTCTGCCCCCGCCTCCAGACGGCGTACCGCCTCCTTTGCCTCCGCCGCCCGAGGGAGTGCCGCCACCTTTACCGCCCCCACCGCCGGAGGGCGTTCCACCACCACCGCCGCCTCCCGGATGTCCTCCGCCACCGCCACCTCCTCCGGGCGACCCGCCTCCGGGATGCGCTTGTCCGAAGAAGGCGCTAGCGCCCGGCTGATAGGCGACCGGTTGAAACAGCGACGATCCAAAGCCGGAAACATGCTGCATCCATCCAAACAAAGCATGGCTGGCTAGGCCACCTTTTTCGGGAGCGCGCAAGCTGCCGGTCGGTGTGCCCGCGATGAGCCCGCGCACGTCGATGGGATAAATGGCGACGTTGGATTTGTTGCAAGCGTCGATGGTCGCTGTTACCTCGGAGCGCTGATCGTCGTTCACCGGAAATCCGGATGTCAGAAGGATAAGCGTTTTCCTGCCGGGCACGTCGCTCAGATTTTTCGCCAGAGTACGGAGCGAGAGAATCATATCGCGCGCACCGAAGTTCGCCGCCGCGCGGCTTAAAGTATCCGCCGCGGCGTCTGCGTTCGTCGGGGCATAAGAAGTTTTGATGCCGCTGGCGACGGCCTTGAGACGATCCACGTCCGCCGTGAAATTTTGCGAGATCACCAGGTTTCCGCCGAAATTGACAATCGCCATCAGAACGTTCGCGCCGCCGTTCGTCTCGATGAACTTGGTGGCCGCCTTACGCGCCTGTGCCTGGTCGCCGAACGACATGCTGGAGTTGTCGAAAAAGAGAATCAAATAGCGCTTCTGAGAAGCGGTGGGCGAGTTCGGATCGGCTTCAAACGCGAACGTTTTAATGTTCTGTTCGCGCTTATCCTCGGATACCTTGAAATCCTT
>DATGIH010000211.1:0-14325 GCA_035295865.1 Bryobacteraceae bacterium | reverse complement strand
TCGCGATCGCGAAGCAGCACAATCGCCCAACCCTGAAACATTGCCTCGAAGCCAAGCCCTTCGAGCCGCAAGCCGAAATTTTACTGCCCACCAGCGACGCCATGCTCGCATTCATCGGATCCGGATTGTTGAAGCATCCCGAAATGGTCGGGCTGAATCCGGAATACTTACATGAGTTGATGTGGGGTGGAGCGCCTCGCGCGGCACTGGCGCGCGCGTTGCTGGCCGGAAAGCTGTTCCACTTCGATATCAACGACGGATACCGTCTGAAGCACGACGTCGATATTGCGGTTGGCTTAGTGAATCCGCTGGATTGGTTGAACGTCCTGGTGTTGTTGCGGAGCCATAATTACAGCGGCCCGTTCAATCTGGATTACAAACCTCCGCGCACCACCAGCAATTACGGCGTATTCGCCGTCAGTTTCCCCACGGCAGTAGATCGCTTCATCACGCTTTGGGAAATGGCGGGGGACGTGATTTCCGATCCGATCATCGGTGAAGCCACCGCGGCTTTGAAGGCAGGTGGTGGACCAGCCGATCCTCTCGATGTCGAAGCCATCACCGCCGCCAATCGCGAGCTGCTGACGCTGCACGAACTGATCGCGCATCGGATGGTGCAGATCTTGTTAGGACAACATCGCGGCCGAACGTACTCGGCGTGAGCCTCGGCCGCACTCTGATCGCACTGGGGCTCGGGATTGCAGCGATCGGCGCTCTCTTCCTCCTAAGCGAAAAACTCGGGTTCCGCCTCGGCCGGCTGCCCGGCGACATCGTAATCCGCGGCAAGAACTCCACTTTCTACTTCCCACTCGCCACCTGCGTGCTTCTGAGCGTGTTTCTTTCTTTTGTAATGTGGCTATTCCGCCGCCGCTAAGGACAGCACTACTTTCGTACTACGGCGAGTCACGCAGAGACCGCCGAAAATACCATTAATCGATCGTTCCAGCGTGCAGCAGCCACCGCACGCATCCGATGTTACTAGTATGCCGAGGTACTTCCTTCGGCAGCGGTGAACACCTGGGGGCGAACAGCGCTGGGACGGCCATGACATCAATCGGTAAATACAAACTTATGGAGGAGATGGGGGTGGGGGCCGTCGGCTCCACCCACCATGCCTCAGACACTTTTCGCAATCGCGAAATGGTGTTGAAAGTTCTGAATCCGGCAATCATCAATACCCCGGAATTGCGCGAACAAATTTGCCGCGATCTGAGCGCCGCAGCCGAATTGCGCCATCCGCATATCGTCACGGTACGCGACTTGGGAGAAGTGGATGGCACCATCTACATCGCCAGCGACCTGTTGAACGGCGTGGATCTGCGCTGGCATATCGACCGGCGCATTCTCTCGCTGGCGGACAAGGTAGATCTGATGGCGCAGGTCTGCGGCGCGCTGGCATTCGCGCACTCGAAAGGCGTGGCGCACGGAGACATCAAGCCGGGCAACATCTTCGTCACGGGCAAGGATGCCACCGTCCTGGATTTCGGAATCGGAAAGTGCCTGGCATCGGTTGTTGACGCGGGTGCGCGCCCTGCGGCTCTGTCGCCGAATTATCTTGCGCCGGAACAGATTCTAGGCAAACCGTTCAAGGCCAAGTCGGACATCTTTTCGCTAGCGGTGGTTTTTTATGAACTTCTGGTGAAGTACCCTTTCCCGGGCGATGCAAATCTGATCAGCCGTGAGATTGTACACACCATTCCGGAACCGCTGCGCAGTCTCGATCCCGAAATTCCCGAGGAGCTCGAGCAGTTGATGATTCGGGCGCTCGAAAAGGATCCGGAGAAGCGTTTGGAGCGCGCCGATGAGTTCGCCGCCGGCTTGTACCTGATCTCGCAAAAGCTGCGAGGATCCGCTGCCGCGCCCGCGCAGCTTGTTTCTCCCGAACCGCCTTCAGAGGCTCCCGTGAACCTGGCGCCTCCGGCTTTCGCGCCGGCGTTCGCATCCGCGCCACCCGCTCCAGCGCCGGCGCCGATTCCCGTTGTGCTGCAGGCGCCGCCTACTCCGCCACCTCCCCCAGCGGCTGTGGATCCAGTACCGTTGCCGGCTGCGCCGCCCGCCGCTCCAGTCCAGACGGCTCAACCGCTTCCAGTGCCTGCTGCCGGAGGCAAGCTGCGTTGGATTCCGTATGCCATCGCCGCCGTTTTGACGTTCTGTATCAGCTTGAGCATCTTCTCGCGGCAAAGCATGCGCGCTTCGCAAGTGAAGCCCGCGGCGGCTGCGACGGTCCCTGCTCCGGCGCCTGTCACCCAAATTCAGCAGCCCGTGGCTCAGCAGACCAGTGCCGCTCCGGCTCCGCAAGCGCCCGCAACAGCTGCGCCGGCGGAAGCGCTTCCGGCGGAGACCACTGCTCCAGCCAAACCCACCGAGGAACAAGCCGCGATGATCCAAGTAAAAGCCTTGTGGGCTTCCGGCAAGTACGCGCAGGCTCTGGAAAAGGTCGACGATTTTATCGCCAGCCATCCGGAGAATATGGAAGGACGCATCTGGAAGAAAAAGATCCGCGCGGCGCAGGACGCCGAAGCGGCCATGAAGTAGGGGTGTGCATGAAACCAGCTAACCGATCCCTGATTTTGCATGCTGCTTTTCTGGCAGCCATTCCGGTTTGTTTCGCTCCTTCGATAACGGCGGCGAATGACGGCAAGCCCGTCTCGCGCTCGAAGAAAGCGGAAGATCCGTTCCTGAACGGTGCCCCTTTGACTTTCGAGCAGCTGCTCAAGTTCGCCGGACAGGATGCCATTCCGCTGCATCGCCGCAAAGAAGCCATCTTGAATCGCGGCCTCGATTTTTCTCTGACCTCCGAGCAAGTAGAAAAATTGAAAGCGGCCGGAGCTTCCGAAGAAATCTTGAAGGCCGTCCGAAGCAAGGCCAAGCCCCAAGTTGCCGCGACGCTTCCGCCGCCGCCCAAGAAAGATCCCATGGGAACCGTGGCGCTTACTTG
Organism: Bryobacteraceae bacterium; assembly: GCA_035295865.1. Taxonomy (GTDB): domain Bacteria; phylum Acidobacteriota; class Terriglobia; order Bryobacterales; family Bryobacteraceae; genus Palsa-89. The sequence continues at coordinate 11,387 of DATGIH010000211.1, read as the reverse complement.
CGCGCCCGCAGAGTGCGATATCAGCCTGGACGGCACTCCGATTGGTCCCACGCAGGACGGAAAACTCGAACTGAGAAAGCGTCCCGGCAAACTGGTGATCGATTTCAGTGCAAAAGGCTACATCGGCCATCAGAGCACGTTGACGGTGGAAGCGGATCGGACCATTCCGGTTTCCATTGTTCTGGAACCGAGCCGCGCGACGCTTGAGTCTTTCGGGGCCGAGCTGCTGAAGAAAGTGGTCCAGTCGGTCGCCGGCGAAGATGGATTGCGCGAACTCACCAACGTTCAAGCCACCGGCAGTCTCACGGTGTGGACCAAGGAAGGTTCCAGCGTTCGCTGGACCTTGTTCATGCGGAACAATCCGGATCGCGCGCTGTTTCAAGCCAAGTCCGGCGCCATCCTGCACGAAGTCGCGTTCACCGGCAGTGAGTTCACCGCCAGCAAGAATTTGAAGGGTCAGGACGCGCTGGATCTGCCCACTGATTTGGGCTTCATCCGCGATTATCAAATCTCCGCGGTCCTGGCGCGCGTCAGCGGATCGCAATTCAAGGTGGTGGCAAACCATCCGCTGCCCACGCCCGGCGAAGAGTACCCATTAGTCGCGGAAAGCGGCACCGAGAAAGTGTCCATCAGCCTGGACAACGATCTGCGCCCACAAAAGGTCAAGATCACCACCGCAACCGGAGTGGGCTCGGCGCTGATCAGTTACTCCGATTACTTCAAAGGCCAAAAGGCTTATTTTCCAAAAGTGGTGTCCATCAAACCGGACGCTGCGCCGCATGGCATCGAGGTGCACTTCGACAATGTGGACCTGAGCCCCAAGCTGAACGCCGCCGATTACAAATTGCGCGGCAAGCCGCTGATGAACGCAAATAACTAAAAACCGTATAATCAGCTCGGATGCGGATCTTCTCCGACCGGCTGGTTGAGTCCCTACAAAAAACCGGCAGCCCATGCGTGGTTGGCCTCGACCCGCGCATCGACCGGATGCCGGCATTCATCAAATCCGGCCGCGCCGAAAAAGGCGCCCGCGCCATCATCTGCGATTTTCACGAGCTTGTTCTGGATGCCGTGGACGGATTAGTTTCCGCGGTCAAGCCTCAGTTGGCATTTTTCGAGCGGTACGGAACGGCCGGCATCCAGGCGTTCGAAGACACCGTACAAGCCGCGAAACAAAGAGGATTGCTGGTCATCGCCGACGGCAAGCGCAACGACGTGGATTCTACCGCCGAAGCCTACGCAGCGGCATACCTCGGCAAGGAAGCTTTCGATGTGGACGCCCTGACGGTAACGCCGTATCTCGGCCGCGACAGCATGGTGCCCTTTGTGGATGCCTGCCGCGATCACGGCAAGGGAATCTTCGTCGTACTCAAGACCTCGAATCCCGGATCGGGCGACTATCAGGATCAGAAGCTGGAAAGCACCGGCCGCCCGCTGTATGAAAACGTCGCCCACACCATTCGCCAATTCGGCGAGGGACTCATGGGAGAATCCGGCTACAGTTCGGCCGGAGCGGTGGTGGGAGCAACGTTCCCAGAACAGGCGCGGCGCCTGCGTGCGCTTCTGCCGAACGCGATCATTTTAGTAACCGGCTACGGTGCGCAAGGCGCGACTCCGGAAGGCGCTGCGGCTTGTTTCAACCCGGATGGTCTCGGCGCAATCGTGAACTCCTCGCGCGGCATCACCTACTCGTTCGGAAGTGAAGACGTGACGAAGGCGGCATTCCTGAGCGCGGTTCGCGAAAACACGCTCCGCATGCGTGATGAAATTATGCGGAAGGTTTCGCAGTCAGCGCTCGCAAGTCATCCAGCGAGCCGTTGAATCGATCCAAATCCACAGGCAGGGCGACGCCTGGGATCTTCCCATCGCGCGAGTATTGCCAGAAGTTCCAGGTGCTCCAGGGCTTGACCACCGTGGGTGCATCCGCGGTCGTATAGTGCGCGAACCAAACCGGAAAGCGCGCCAACCCGGGAGCGTTCGCCAAAATTTCGGTAGCGAACGCCGGGCTCAGATAAACGATCGGCATGACCCCTAGCGTTTTTTCAACCGTATCCAGCCACTCGATAGCGAGCGGCGCGCGATCCTGCGACGTGATGCCAACCCACGCGGCAGGAACCTCCAGATCCAGCACCGGAGGCAGGTCACCCGGTTCCAAACGAGCGACCATCCGAAGGAAGGAATTCGCCTGAGCCGAGGCGGGCGCAGCCGGATGGAAGAAGTGATAGGCGCCGCGCACCAAACCGGCATTGCGCGAGTTTTTCCAGTTTTGAATAAATCGCGGATCGACATTCCCCGCGCCCTCGGTGGCCTTCATAAAACAAAACTGGATGCCCGACGCCGCAGCGCGAGGCCAGTCCACCACGCCTTGAAAGTGAGAAACGTCGATGCCAGCGATCATGCCCGCAGCTTAATCGAGGCGCCGCCCAGGAACCGGGCGAGCGTCCGCAACCGCATGCTGTTTCAGGCAGAAATATTTGCTTAAGTTTTGTGATCCGCAAGTTTCTGGCTTGCTGTGAGGTTAGCGAAGCAGCCCCATCTTATCCAGCGGCCAGTAAATGAAAACCGCTTTGCCGTATATATATCGCCGCGGCACCATTCCCCACGACCGGCTGTCGTTGGAGGAACTGCGATGGTCCCCGAGAACGAAATACTCGTCCTTCCCCACCGTGGTTTCCGACATTGAGCTTTGGTCGCGATACTCGTCCGGCACATAGTTTTCCACCAGCGCCTGTCCGTTTACGATCACCGCGCCGTGATCCACTTCCACGCGATCGCCCGGCACCGCGATTACGCGCTTGATGTAGCTCTTGCTTGGATCGTGCGGAAACCAGAAGACAACCGTGTCGCCACGATCGATTTTTCCAAAATGGAGCCGGTAAACAAATTTGTTGATGAAGATGCGCTCTTGATCGTCGAGCGTCGGCATCATGCTGGTTCCTTCCACCTTCACTGGCTGATAGAGGAACAGAATCACAATGATCGCCAGCACAACGGAGAAAACCAAATCTCGCGCCCAATGCAGCAGAGCGCCCGCAATGGAGCGTTTGTTGGCAGGAGGAGCGCTAACCGCCTCGGTTACGTTGACCTGGTCCATGCAATTACAGCAATATTCGATTCATTTTACCTAATGGACGTTTGCCCCGCGCCTGTGGTTCCGCGTCCGGCGCACGTGGCCCGGATGGTGTGCGCAAGATCTTCCTCCTCGGCCGGAAAAACAGTTCGCAAATCGAATAGTAGCCTGCCTTCCTCAATCCGCGCTACAACCGGCGGATCGCCTAGGCGAAGCCGCCGTTCCGCTGCGACGATATCGTTCGCCTTCACCGCCACCAACCAAGTCGGGAGCGGCTGCTCGGGTGTGGATCCACCGCCAATGAGGGAACTTCCCTCTAGAACTTCGGCGGATACGCCATCCAGGCGCGCGGCGAATCTTTCGGCGCGTGTTCGAAGTTCGTCCGCCGAAATTGAAATCATACGCAGAATAGGAATTTGGTCCCAGCGTTCGAGCAACACGTGCCGCAGGGTGGTTTCAAGCGACTGATAGATCAGCTTGTCCAGCCGCAACGCGCGAAACATCGGATTGCGTCTCAGCCTTGTCACCAATCGCGGATCGCCCGCCAGGATGCCCGCCTGCGGACCACCCAGCAATTTGTCGCCGCTGAACGAAACCAGGTTCGCGCCCGCGCGAATGCTCTCTCCCACCAGGGGCTCGTTTACGCCAAAGGCGCGCAGATCCGCCACGCAGCCGCTGCCGAGGTCTTCGTAGACCGGGACACCTCGCTCTTTACCCAACGCCACCAATTCCCCGAGCTCCGGACGGGCCGTGAAGCCCTCGATCCGGAAATTGCTCGGATGTACGCGCAGCAGCAACCGTGTCCGCTCATTGATCGCGTCGCGGTAATCGTCGATGCGTGTTCGATTGGTGGTTCCCACTTCGCGCAGAATCGCACCCGAGCGCTGCATGATCTCCGGAATCCGGAATCCATCGCCGATCTCGATCAACTCGCCGCGCGACACCACGACTTCGTATCCCGCGGCGAGTTCGTTCAACGCCAGGTAAACCGCTGCCGCGTTGTTGTTCACCGCAATCCCAGGCGCGCCCACTAACCGATCAAGCAACTCCGCCGCGTGAACATCGCGCTTTCCACGAGCGCCCTGTGCAAGATCGTATTCCAGATTCGAATAACCAAGCAGCGGTTCAAACGCCGGCACCGGGGCGCGACCCAAATTCGTATGCAGCACCACACCGGTAGCGTTGATCACGCGCCGTAGCGAAGGCGTTTCCAGCCGGCCGAGATTCCGTTCAACGCGAATGGCGAGCGGTTCTGAACTTGGCGGCACACCGGAGCGGATCTCATCGCGCACGGCTTCCAGTGTCCGGCGTACCTCATCCACAATCAGGCGGCGAGAAAAACGGCCTTCCAGATGCGCAAGACCGGCCAGCAACTGGTCAACGGCAGGCAACTCCCGAAGCTGTTTGTGATCCACCAAGTCCGATGTTATCTTACTCGTCCAAACTAATTGGCCGCCTGGCGGCGTCATAGATAATAGAATGATTTCGATGGATACCCCTGTCCGTTCCGCGGAAAGCCGCGCGGCGAAGATGCTGCGCGAGATTTTCGAATCGGGACGCCCGCTCACTTACATTCGCTCTTCGGAAGAGCAGCGCGTCGGGCGGGTCTTGCGGGAAGTAGCAGGCAAGCGGATCTGGACTTGGAGCGCTACCGAAGGCATGCGATTGGACGGGGAGGCTGCGGAACGTGGCGGCGAAAGCCCGCGCAGCGCACTCGATTTCATCATCGCCCACAAAGGGCCCGCGATTTTCCAGCTAAAAGATTTTCACGAACCGCTACGAGATTCGGCCGAAATCCGGCGGCGTCTGCGAGACGTTCATGAGAGCCTCATCGATCAAAAAAAGTTCGTTGTGATCAGCTCCGCCGTGCGCTACGTTCCCGAAGAGGTGGAACGGGACATTCTGTTTACGGAACTCCGTCCTCCCGATCTTGTCGAGTTGACCGAATACCTTCGCGAAGAAGCGAGAGGCGCCGACGAAGAGCTGCTCGCCCAACTCGCGCGCGCATTGCAAGGCCTAACGCTTGATGAAGCGAAATATGCATTGCGCCGCGCTCTGGCTGCCAGCCAGCACCTGGGACCGGAATCCATTCCCGCCGCGCTGCAAGAAAAGCGTCTGCTGGTGAATCGGACGGGTTACGTCGAGTACATCCCGAGCGGAATCAAGCTGGATGAAGTCGGCGGACTCGATGGTTTGAAAACCTGGCTGATTGAGCGCCGCAAATTGTTCGAACTGCGTGACGACCTGAGCATGGAGATCGTGCCCAAAGGCGTGCTGTTCATGGGAATTCCGGGCTGCGGAAAAAGCTTGACCGTGAAAGCCATTGCGAGTTTCTTCCAGCTCCCGTTGTATCGCGTGGACATGATCGAAATTTTCTCCGGCCGCCACGGTAAGCCCGAAGGCGTGTTCGTGCAAGCCTGCCGGATGCTCGAAGATATGTCGCCGGCGGTTCTCTGGTTCGACGAAATCGAGATGGGAATCACATCGACGGATTCGGGCGGCGAACAGGGCCGCATCTTCGCGTTCTTCCTCACCTGGATGCAGGAAAAGACGCGCGGCTTGTTCGTAGCCGCCACGGCCAACCGTATCGACCTTCTTCCGGCGGAGATGATCCGCAAAGGCCGCTTCGACGAAGTTTTCTTTGTGGATTTGCCGATCGAATCCGAACAGCTCGAGATCTTCAAGATCCATCTAAGCCGCCGCGGCGTGGATCCAGCAAAGTTCAACCTGCCGGAGCTGATGCAATTCACGATCGGCTGGACCGGCGCCGAAATCGAACAGTGCGTGATCTCGGCCATCACCAAAGCGAAGTTGGCGGATCGCGAATTAGTGGAGCAGGACTTGATCGGAATTGCAGCCAAGCTGGTGCCTTTATCGCGAACGATGAAGGAGCAGATCAATCACATCCGCGGCTGGGCCTTCGAGCGCGCCATTCGCGCCACGCCGCAGAACATCCGGCGTTGATGTGGCGCACGCACTCCTGCGTGCCGCGTTCACACTCGTGTGAACGCCTTGAAGATGGTACTTCCTAATTTGTGTTCGCAAGAGTGCGAACACGGCACGCAGGAGTGCGTGCGCTACGTCGATTCGAACTTTTCGCTCTTATCGTCAAAAACCGTCACCGTCCCCGGACCAATGTGATAAACCCATCCATGTAGCGCAAGATCGCCATCTTTTAACCGAGCCGCCACCGCCGGATGAGAGCGCAAGTTCGCAAGCTGGGCCACAACATTTTTCTCGATCAGCGAGAGCAAAAGTTCGGGGCTGGGCGACGGCTCGCGTTCCTCCACTTTCGTATAACGCAGCCAAGCCGTCACGTTCGGATAAGCTTCGAGCGCATCTGGATTCAGCGCGCCGCGCATGACGCCGCAATCGGTGTGTCCGCAGACGATTACTTCCGGCACTCGCAGCACTCCCACCGCATATTCGATCGTCGCCGAAACCCCACCGATCGCATCCGGATAGGGCGGGACCACGTTGCCAATCACGCGGCAGATGAACAGTTCGCCCGGTTTGGTCTGCGTCAACAGGCACGGATCGATCCGGGAATCCGCACAGGTGATGAACAAAGCGTCGGGACGTTGGCCCAGAGCCAACTTTTCAAATAATTCCTGATGTTCGGGATAGACGTCCCTTTGGAATCGCGCGACGCCTCCCAGAATTTTTTCGACGGCCACAATTCTACATTACACGCTGCCGGATTCAATCCAGCGCATGGTTTTGCTCGCCAAGCGGTCGAACGCGCGTACCGCCATCTCAAGATGTTCTTCCGAAGAATCTTCCACCTTGTTATGGCTGATTCCGCCGATCGACTGCACGAACATCATCACTGTGGGGATTCCGGCGCGTGACACTTCCGCGGCATCGTGCAAGGGTCCGGAGGGAAGCTGATGAGCGACGCCGGCGGTTTCCATCACCGCTTGCCGGCAAAGCTCTACCAGATCGCGGTGAAACTGGATCGGCTCGATATTCCAGATGCGCGACCATTCCACGGTGCACTTTTCTTCTTTCGCAAAGCGTTCGCTCGCCTCGCGCGCCTCACGATACATCTGCGCCAGCACCGCCGCGCTGAGGTCTCGTTGATCGAGCGTGGTTTCGGCGCGTCCCACCACGGCGGTCACGATTCCCGGGAATGTTTTGAGGCTTCCGATGGTGCAAACTGCATCCGGATGCCGCCCGGCGATCGTACGGATTTCGAGCGCCAGCTTGGCAGCCGCGGCCAGCGCGTCGCGCCGCGTCTTCATCGGAGTCGCGCCGGAATGCGCCTCCTGGCCATAGAACACGATCGAGTGCCGTTCCACGCCCTTCGTTCCCAGCACCACGCCGAGCGGCAGCATCAAATTCTCGAGCACCGGGCCCTGCTCGATGTGCAGTTCGAGATAGGCAGCGGCGTTCTTTTGTTCCTGCGCGGCTTCCGGAAATCGATCCATGTCGACGCCGCAGCGGCGCAGCGCCTGATCCATGCGGATGCCGTCTTTATCGGTGCGGACCCGGTCCGCTTCCACCGAATGCGTCCCGGCAAAAGCCGAGGACCCGAGCAGGCTGCGGCCGAATCGCGCGCCTTCTTCATCGGCGAAATCTACCAAGCGGATCGTGACCGGCGGACGTCCCTTGAAGTCGATCGCAATGCGGCGCATCACTTCAAGCGCGGCCAGAACCCCCAAGCTCCCATCCAGCCATCCGCCATTTGGCACCGAGTCGAGATGGCTGCCCAGGATCAGCGCTTTTTCGGATTCACCGGCCATGGTCACCCAGCGGTTTCCGGCTGCATCCAAGTGATGCTCCACGGGCAGACCAAGCAGCTTCGATGCAAACCAGTCGCGCGATTTGAGCCACACATCGGTCCAGGCCACGCGCTGTGCGCCGTCTTCGGTGGCGGTAAGAGCCCGTAACTCCTTCAGCTCTCGAATAGTACGTTTTGGATCGAGGCCCATGGGTACCTCACGGTTCTTGTGAGAGCTTAGCACGTACTATGTTCCCGGAAGCGGATTTGGCCGATGGGACCCCATATGGCAACGAAACCGGGGGCGAATCTGCGTTTGCTCGCACGCAATGGGTATACTCTAGCCGCGCTTGCGCTGCTTGCAATCCTTTGCATGAGCACCACCGTGGCGCAGCTGTTCGGCGGGGTGGCCGGTGTCAGTTTTGGCGTTGTACTAACGGGAGGTCTCGGAATTCGTTTTGCACTAACGCTCGCGGCGCGGCGCAATTTTGGAAAACAAGTAAAGGCTGCCACAAAAACAATGGATTCGGGCGACCATCGGAAGGCTCTGGGAATGGCCAGCGACGCGATTGCAGCAGCGAGGAAATGGAAGCTACGTCCGGACGACGACCTTGCGTTCGCGTTTGTGGTCCGAGCGGAGGCGCTGCGCAAAGCAGGGGACAAGCAGGCAGCGCTCGAAGCTTCGGCGATGGCGTTCTCCTGCATGTGCAGCGTCCGCAGAGCGCACACCCAATTGACGATCTTCGATCAGTTGGGCTGGCTGCTGCTTGAAACCGGCCATGCGCGTAAAGCGATTCCGATTCTCGAAGCAGCGGTGGGCCTCGGACATCGCGCAAAATCCACTCCGCTAGCCACCGCCGCGCGCCTGGAGCGCGCTGGGATGGCCGCGCATCGCGTGGGGTTGCATTCGAATGCGGCTGCCAGCCTGGGCAAGTCGATCGAGCTTCGGGTGCAGGAAAAAGGCGCGGATGTGCTGGAACTGGCTGGTCCTTATATCAACCTCGGCAATTGCTACAAGCGGATGCAGAAGTACGAGGACGCGGAGCGCTGTTATCGCGAGGCGCTGCGGTTGCACCAGGTCAATCACGCTGAAAATGTCGAGCAGTATTCGAGCATTCTTCTGAACCTCGGCGTGATTTGCGCGGAACAAGGCCGGAACGACGAGGCCGAGCAGTACTATCGGCAAACTCTGGACTGGCGCATCCAAACGCTCGGGCGGAATCACTGGCGCGTTGGGAATGTCTACAACAATCTAGCCGGATGCCGCCGCCGCGCGCGCGATTTCGCGGGCGCCGAGCAGTACATCCAGCAGGCGATCGCCATCTTGGAAGATCGTCCGGAACAGTTCTGCAACGTCATCGACACGCTGTCGCGGCTGCGCGAGGAGGAAGGCAGGACCGAAGAAGCGCTGGCCGAAGCGACCCGAGCGCGCGAAATTCAGCAGGCGCTCGCATCGCCGGATCTGAGCGAATTGGCGACGCTCTTCGAACGGGAAGCTGTCTTAGCCGGTCGCTGCGGTCAGGATGATCGCGCGAGCGATTGCCGCAAACGGGCGGTTGAGATGCGCCAAGCTTTGGCTACTGCACCTCCAGCAGACCGGGATTTAACCAACCTTCCGGAATCGCTCAAATCCTTGGAACAACAGCTTGCATCGTCGCTCGATCGCGTGCGAGTGATGGAACCGGCACTCTAACAACCAAGCCGCTCCACCAACGCCAAACGGGGGACAGGATGGGCCAGCTTGCACCCCGTCACAAACTTCTACGATCGCAATCGTGTCCCCGGTTTTTTTCCGGGAAGAAATCCCCGCCCACTCTCGTCTAAAGTATCGGTTTGGACATGCTGGTGCTCGACGCAAACGACCGGGAAGTAATCGAAGCCTGCCAACGTGGCGACTCCGATGCTTTCCGCGTCCTTTTCGAAGCCCACAAAGATCGCGTCTACTCCATCGCGTTGCGCTATTCGGGCGACCCGGCCGGCGCCATGGATATCGCGCAGGAGTCGTTCATCAAAGTACTCCGCGCCATCGGAGAGTTTCGCGCCGACGCCGAATTCGAATCCTGGCTCTATCGGATTGTCGTCAATGCTTGCCTGGACCACCACCGGCGCAGCCGCCGAGTGATGCCTTGTCTGGGCAGTCTCATTGAGGCCGTCACTGCGCGCGGCGAGACCGCGCTCAATCGATTGCTGCGCGTCGAGTCGGAAGACGAAATTCAGCGATCCATCGCGCGCTTAGCTCCGGAGCAGCGGATGGTGGTGGTGCTGCGATACACCGAAGGATTGTCGTACGACCAGATTGCGGAAATTCTAGGATGTTCTTCCGGAACCGTGGCATCGCGCCTGAATCGGGCGCATAAGATTTTGGAACGGCGCTTGTCGCATTTGAGAGATGCGCATTTGAGAGGTATGGGAAATGCATAAGGAATGGATTGAGCCGGCTTTGGCTCGCCACCTGGATCCGGTGGCGGCGCCGGAGGAGTTATGGGAGCGGGTGAGGAATCCGCGCGTCATTCAAAAGAAAAGAAGCGTTCACACCGGCGTGAACGCGGCCCGCCTGGGCGCGTGCGCTACGGCCCTGCTGGTTATATTCTTTCTTGTGCCGCATCGGGGGCTGAAATCCAGCGATCCGGGCCAAATTCGCGGATGGGTCCAGGCTAAGTCCGGCATCGACGTCCCGTTGCGGGCGCGCCCGGCCGGGGTTCAGTTGACCGGCGCCCAGATTTCCAAAGACACGGTCGAGATCGCTTACAAAGTGGGGAATCGCGACGGGCGGCTTTTCATCGGCGGCCGGCATACGGCATCCAATCCCCGGGTTTTTACCTGGAGCATGCACGGGAACACCTATACTCTAGAGTGCGCGACCCCCGACGACCTGAAGGTTGCTTGCAATCTATGCCACATTGGGTGATATCACCCACTTGGCACAGCGCTAATATCGTGTTCTGCTAGGGTTACAGGTGGTGCCTGAATTGCCTGCCAGCGTTATACTTGAGTTTTAGGAGTACATATGAATACTTACGCGAAATTTGGCGCGATGGTCGTTGTTATCATCGGTGTGCTGGCGTGGCTCGCAATGGGCGGCATCAGCGATAGCAAGACCTATTACAAAACCATCGGGGAGCTCGGCCAGATGGGCGATCAGGCCAAGGGAAAGCGCCTTCGCGTAGGCGGCGATGTGCAAACCGGATCCATCGTGCGCAATGGCTCGGAAGTGACGTTCGTAATGCATCAGGAAGCCAAGACTCTGAAGGTTGTTTATAACGGGATCGATCCGCTACCCGACACGTTCAAAGATGGCGCGCAAGCTCTCGCGGACGGGAAATTGGGACCCGACGGCGTGTTCCAAGCCAGCAAAATCCAGGCCAAGTGCGCGTCGAAATACGAAGCCAAGCCACAATTGAAGAAGGAAGCAAACCGGGCCGGCATGTAGCCCGGCGCGATCGCAGGCGGGCGGCCTGCCCTGCATTCTAGAGGAATAAAACTCGAATGGAAAACATAGGCGCTCTCGCGATACTGCTCGCGTTTTGCTTCGCCATCTACGCGGTCATCAGTTCGGTGGTGGGCAAGCTCCGCAAGAAACCGTTTCTAGTGCTC
>DATGIH010000210.1:0-2865 GCA_035295865.1 Bryobacteraceae bacterium | reverse complement strand
GGATCGGCGCAACGACGGCTATCTTTTCTGTGGTCGATGCGGTGATGCTCAAGCCGTTCACGTTTCCGGATCCGGAGAGGATCGTTTCTTTCTTCGTGACTACTCCGAGTGGGCCGTCTTATGGCGGATCGGCTACGCGATTCAATATTTGGCGGAAACAAACGCAGCTTTTTCAGGATGTCGCGGCGTACGAATACGCGGGCTTGACGTTTCTGGAAGAGATCCACGGGATTCGTGTTTCGGGGGACTATTTCCGATTGCTCGGCGCGCCGGTGATTCTTGGACGCACGTTCACCGAGGACGAGGATCGCCCGAACGGCGGGCGCGTGGCGGTTTTGAGTTACGGGCTTTGGCAGCGGCGTTTTGCGGGCGATCCGGGCGTGGTGGGAACGACACTATCTTTGAATGGCGCGCCGTATGTTGTCGCCGGTGTCGTCGGACGCGATTTTAATACTGAGCTGGATACGCCGCCCGACGTTTGGCTTCCGTTTCAGATCGACCCTGCGAGCACGGATCAAGCTCGATATTTCACGGTACTCGGCCGGTTGAAGCCCGGCGTGACGCTGGCGATGGCGCGAGCGCAATTGCAACCTGCGGCCGACGAATTCCGGCGCCAATTTCCGAACATTTTGGGAGCGCGGGATGGCTTCGGCATCGAATCGTATCCGGAAGCGATCGTGAGCGAAGTGCGGCCGTCGCTGTTGATTCTGGCGGCGGCGGTCAGCCTGGTGCTGCTGATCGCATGCGCGAATGTGGCAAATCTTTTGCTTGCGCGCGCTGCGGACAGAAGGCGCGAGATCGCGATTCGTGTGGCGGTGGGAGCGACCCGCTGGCGGATCGTCCGGCAATTGCTTGGCGAGAGCTTGGTGCTCGCGGTGATGGGCGGCGCCTTGGGTTTGTGGTTCGGACTCGCGGGCGCGCGGGTGTTACTGACTATGAGTCCGGGCGATATTCCTCGCATGGGAGAGCATGCGATTGCGCTGGATTGGCGTTTAGCGGTCTTCACAATTGCGGTTTCTCTGGTCACTGGTGTTCTTTTCGGATTAATTCCGGCGCTGGATGTTTCGCGCGCCGAGCTTGGCGATCGCTCCGGGACCGGATTCCGCCGGAACAAGACGCGCGGGCTACTGGTGATCAGCGAAGTCGCGTTGGCATTGGTGCTGCTGGTAGGCGCGGCGCTCCTGATCCGGTCATTCGTGGCGTTGCGGGCGGTGAATCCGGGCTTCGATGTGCACAATGTTCTCACGCTGCAAATGTCGCTGAACGGTCCGCGCTTCGCGAAAACCGCGCCGGTGAACCGGTTGATCGAGGACGCGGTGCAGCGCGTGGAGTCGCTTCCGGGGGTGTCTAGCGCGGCCGCGAGTTACACGCTGCCGCTCGAGGGCGGTTTTGGAATTCCATTCAATATCGTCGGCCGCACACCGGTGAATGGGCGTTACGACGGCAGCGGGTGGACCGGGGTTTCTCCGCATTACTTCGAAGTGTTCAAGATTGCTGTGGTACGCGGGCGTGCTTTCAATCAACAAGACAATGCGGCTGGCGCGCCGGTCGCGGTGGTGAACGAGGCTTTCGTTCGTGAATTTTGGCCGAAGCGCGATCCCAGGGGCGAGCGTGTGTTGCTAGGTAAAGGCTATGGTCCGGAGTTTGAGGAGCCGGAGCGGCAGATTGTCGGCGTGGTGTCGGATGTCCACGATTCGGGATTGAATCATAATCCGGCGCCGATGGTCTATGTTCCGATGGCGCAGGTGACGGACGGAATCACGGCGCTCGTGAATCGCGCTTCGCGCATCGTGTGGATAGCGCGCACGCGCGTCGCGCCAAGCTCTCTGCGAAGTGCAATCTCGAAAGAGTTGGAGCAGGCATCCGGAGGGTTGGCTGTTTCGCGTATGCGCACCATGCAAGAGATCGTTTCGCAATCCACGGCGCGCGAGAATTTCAACATGACGCTGCTGACGGTTTTTGGCGCGTCGGCGCTGGTGCTGGCTGTCATTGGGATTTACGGATTGATGGCGTATTCGGTGCGGCAGCGGACGCGCGAAATCGGGATTCGTCTGGCGTTGGGCGCTGAGTCGCGCGATGTCCGCAATATGGTGGTAAAAGAAGGCATGCGGATGACGGCGATCGGAGTGGCGCTGGGAATCGGCGCCGCCTTCGCGCTCACGCGTTTGCTCTCCACATTTCTGTTCGGAGTGCGGCCGCTCGATCCGGCAGTCTTCATTAGCGTGCCGTTGCTGCTTGCTGTGGCGGCTCTGGCTGCGATCTGGTTTCCGGCATGTCGCGCGGCGGGAATCGATCCGACGGAAGCGCTTCGCGAGACCTGAATGGTGTTCACTCGGATGGCGGCATGGTTGTTGACCGCGAGCGTTGCGTATTGCACGCCGCTTTTTGTGGATTGCAGCCGCGACGAACTGATTCAAGCCGTTCCGGAACTCGGCTCGCTCGAATTCGATTCGTCGCAAAACGCGCTCGATCCGCTGCTGCATGAGACGCAGCTTCAGTTAGCCATCATGTTTGCAGGAATGGTGGACTTTTCCATGGCCGAGGACGCGCATCAAATGCGTTTCGAAAGCGTGCACCTTCGCTGGAGCGAGCAGCGCGATCCGTTCCAATATACGGTTCAGATTCAACCGCTGCGGGAATCGCGTCCAGGGCAGTACCTCGGGATGCTCAACGATTTCAGGCCGGAGAATTCGAGCCGCTTCCGATATCTGGGACGAATGCGCGATGGCAGCCTCGTACTGGCGTTCCTCACGCGCAATGGCGCGCGACAAGGACTGGCATGGGTCGACGCTTCAAACAAGCGGATCGTTCGGTTGCGCACGGATATCCTAAAAGGCCCGGAAGGAGAGACGTTCGAGAGTCTCA
>DATGIH010000209.1:0-6031 GCA_035295865.1 Bryobacteraceae bacterium | reverse complement strand
ATCAGGTCGGGCCGGAGCAGGATGGCGCCGAGCAGCAACAGCGCCACGCCTACGAATTTGCCAATGAGCAGCAATGACCCGTACCGGCGCCATTCGGCGTCGGCCAGGCGCTTACGTAAGCGCGATATTTTACCGAATAGAGACAATTTACCCTTCATAGCGCAACTCCTTCCAGAATTTCTGATGGATTTATACTTAATGGCTGAGGCGGCTTGCGAGACGGGGCAAACAGCAGACTTGGCTTGAATGCCAGTCTATCGGGTGACCGAAATAGTGTCAATCAATGTTTTTAATAGTTCGTGTAACTTTTTTGGATTTTTATCGCCAAAAGAAAGCGGCAAATGGCCGAAGGAAAGGCTCGATTGTGAGGTTTTCTTGGTGGATTGGCAATCCGCCGCCGGCTGGCAACCGGCCCAACGCTTTCTTTCGAACCGAGCGGCTATCTTTCGATAGTGATCGAAATCAGTTACGATGAAACGCGTTCATGTTTAGGTCCGCAGCGCTAACCCTTTCGCTTTACACCGTGATGGTGTTGTTTTCGTTGAGCTGGACTCCGCTCTGGCTGGATGAGGTGCAGCAGTTCGGAAACACGCGGCATAGCAGCGTTCCCGAATTGATGCGGTGGGTGCAGGTGAATGCGGGGGCGTCGCCCTTGCCGTATCTGGCGCAGCGGGCGGTGGTGAACGTTTTGGGATATTCGACGTTTGCGATCCGGCTTCCGGCGGCTGTATGCAGCATCCTCTCCGGCGTGGTGTTCGCAGCGCTGTGTTTCCGGCTTCTGGACCGAGGCCGCTGGATCGGCTTGGTTTTGTTTCTGGTTCTACCGCTGCAGTTCCGGTATGCGCTGGAGGCGCGGGTGTATTCGCAGGGTCTGTTGTTTGCTTTGGTATCGATATGGCTGTATCTAAAACTGTGTGACCGGCCTTCGGTGGGATGGGCCGTGCTTTATGGCGCGGCGGTCGCGGGAGGATTGTATTCGCAACCGCTGACCTGTTTTGTCGCCCTGGCGCAGCTGGCGGATGGACGGAATCGGCGGTATAGCGTGCCGGCGGTTGGGATTGCGGTGCTGTCGTACTTGCCGTGGTACATCCTGCAACGTCAGGCGCAGGCTCAATATGCATTGATGGTCAAACCGATTGCGTTTTTTTCCATCCGGCAAATCACTCCCCTGGTCTTGCTGCATGATTTGAGCGGAGGGGGATATGCTTGCACCGCCGCGGTTTTGGTCCTGGCGGCGATCGGGTTGCGGCTCAGTCAGAAATTACTTTGGTGGACTTTGGCAATTTCATTTGCCGGCCCTATTTTAATGGACGTCGTATTTAATTACTTTTTTGCCGAACGCCAGCTTTTATTTGCAATGCCGGCTTTGATTCTTCTCGCTGCCTTAGGCGTTCAGAAGGCTCCCCGGCTGATTGGCTGTGTGCTTTTGGGCGTGTTTGTCATATCCGCGGCGATCAAAGACTTTCGCCAGGCCACGGTTCCGAAGGACGATCTTGGCCGCACGGCGGATGCGATTGTCGCGCGGCTTCCCGCAGATGCTTGCGTTCTCACGGCTCCGCCGGAGCACGTCGCGTTTTACAGTTTCTTGCGTCCAGAGTTAGAAGGGCGAGCGTGCCGGAAGGATCGCGAGTATCGCGAAATATTAGCCGTCACGGATTCCTATACCAGCCCAGCCGAACGCGCGGCGCTTTTGGGTTCGCTGCGGTCCCAATATGAGGCCGGCCTAGCCGGGCAGATTACACTGTACCGGCGGCGGTGACAGCATGCTGAGAGAAGTCACAACGATCTTTCTTCGGGCAGGCCGGCAGAGGCTGCTGGCGGCGACGGTCATTCTCGTGGTCTTCATTGCGTTCGCGGATTGGCGGGTAGGCAATACGGTTTCCTTGGGCGTGCTGTATATCCTGCCCATGATGTTGGGAGCGTTGGTGCTGCGCCCGGGCGAGACGGCGGCGCTCGCGCTGCTGTGCGCCTTTCTGCGCGCGAGCTTCGATGTGCCCAGCTCACACGCCGAGAAGATTCTGCGTTTCGCGTTCGCGTGCTTGGCGTATTTCACTTCGGGGCTGTTTGTAACGGCGCTGGTGCGCAACCGGGAACTGGTGGTGGAAAATCTCAGCCGCGTGGAGCGGGAGCAGACCTTGCGGCAGGAAGCGGAGGAGCGATTGCGCGCGCTGGTGGAGAGCAGCCCGGCGGCAATCATCACGGTGGACCATCGTGGTATGGTTCTGGCGGCCAACCATGCGGCGGAGACTCTATTTGCGATACCGGAGGAGCAGGAGCTTCCCGGAAGAGTGATCGCCAGCTATCTGCCGCTGCTCTCCGATGCGTTAAGGATAAACGTGGCGGAGGAGGGTTTTCGAACCGCCGCGCAATGCTACGGCCGCCGCGAGAACGGCGAGGTGTTTCTCGCGAACACGTGGTTTTCCACTTATCCGGGGCCGGAAGGCACGCACCTGGCGGCGATCGTGGTGGATTCTTCCGAAGAGATGCGCGATCGCGAAGAGGAGAATCTGCGGCAATTGTTCCGCTACAACCGCATCGCCGCCGCGGCTGTCTCGCATGATGTGCGCAATCTGTGCAGCGCGATTTCGATGTTGTGCTCGAATCTCGGCGAGAAGCATCGGCTCGACCAGGATGAGGATTTTCAGGGACTGATGCGCCTGGTGAAAGGGCTGGAGCAGATCGCTCTGCTTGAATTGCAATCGCGCTCGCAGGAGAAGCTGGAGGAGGTCCCGCTGCAGGCGGTGCTGGACAATCTTCGGATTGTGATCGATCCGGGGTGGCGCGATACCGATGGCGTCGTGCGATGGCATGTGGCGAAGGATCTGCCGCTGGTGGTCGCCGATCCGCACGGTTTGCTGCAGGCGTTTTTGAATCTGGTCCAGAATAGCCAGCGGGCCGTGGAGCAAATGGACATGCGCGAGCTGACGATTTCAACGCACATCACGGAAGGGAAGGTTTTCGTGCGCTTTCAGGACTCCGGTCCCGGCATCCGTTCGCCGGAGAATTTATTTCAACCGTTTCAGCCGGGGGCGGAGGGAACGGGGCTTGGGCTCTATATTTCTCGCGCCGTTGTGAGAAGCTATGGCGGTGAGTTGCGGTTTGAGCCTCAAGAAAAAGGATCTTGTTTCGTAGTGGAGTTGCAGGCCGTTTAGGAGGTTGATGTGGAACATTCCGCCGTGCAGCAGATCGGTCTTCTTTTGGTGGACGATCACGCGATGTTTCGAGAGGGCTTGGCGCGGGGGCTGGAGAAGGAGCCGGACCTGAAGGTGGTCGGCCAGTGTTCGTCGGTTTCCGCCGCGCTGGCGATGCTGTCGTCAAGCGGCGCGAACATGATTTTGCTGGATGTGGATCTGGGCTCCGAGCGCGCCTTGGATTTTGTGATCCAGGCCAAGCGCAAGGGCTTCGAGGGGCAGATTCTGGTGCTGACGGCGGGCGTGAGCGGCCCGGAGGCGGTGCAGCTGGTGCAAGCCGGCGTGGCGGGGATTTTGCACAAGCATCACTCCACCAACGATCTCTGCAACACGATTCGGCAAGTCGCCGCGGGTGAGGTTTGCCTGGAGAAGGACTATCTCGGATCTTTGTTTCAGTCGGTGGATCGGACGCGCACGCAGGCTCGGCCAACGCTGACGGAGCGGGACAAGACGGTGCTGCGATTTATTTTTCAGGGGCTGACCAATAAAGAAGTCGGCAACCGGTTGGAGATTTCGGAGGGCGCGGTGAAGGCGTCGCTGCGGTTGCTGTTTCAGAAGCTCGGCGTGCGCACGCGATCGCAGTTGGTGAAGGTGGCGCTCGAGCAGTATCGGGATCAACTGTAGGCGCAGGCCGGAATCGAGCAGGGTGGTGGTTATCGGCCACCGGGCGTTGACGGATCTGATCTCTTAACTTCCTCAATTTCAGCAGGATCCGGTTTGGCACGGGACTTGCTTTTTAAGCGGGCAGGAGGAAGAAGAAAATGAAATCCAAACTTTTGGCGGTTTTTCTTTTGGCTGGCAGCGCGGTGTTCGCTGGGCCACGTTTTGGCATCGGAATTGGCGTTGGAGTCGGCCCGGTTTACCGGCCCTACTACGGCGGCTATTACTCAGCTCCTGTTGCGCCGGTGGTGGTCGCGCCTGCGCCGGTTTATCCCGCGCCTTACGTTGCGCCGTATGTCGCCCCGGGTCCTTATGTGCGGCCCCCGTTTGCGGGCGCGGTCTGGGTCGGTCCGCGGTGGTTTGGCGGGCGTTACTATCGCGGCTACTGGCGCCGATAGCTTTGCAGTTTTGAGTTGACCCCTCTACGCGCGGCCGGTTGCTCCCCGGCCGCGTTTGGTTTTTAGGCGAATATCTCAGTGAGCGGAACTTCGATCTCCGGATTTTCTGTCGTAAGCGCGTCTTTGATTTCGCGCAGGCCGAGCGGGCTGGTAGCGGCGTAAGCCCGGCGCAACGCGGGGTCCAAGATCCAGACGTAGCGCACGCCCATCCGCAGATAGTCGTCGATTCGTTCCTGGATTCGACTCATCCGATCCTCCGGCGAGAGAATCTCGATGCAGAGGAAGGGCGGCTTGGTGAGCACCTGTTCGTCCGGCTCACCCAGGACCACGCAGACGTCGGGGATTCGGAAACGGGTAGGGGAGACGCGAACACGGAGTTCAGGAACGACGCGGATGCCCCATTGATCCTGCCTCGCATAAAGGTAGGCTGCAATTCGCATTTGCAGGCTGGCGTGATCCCATTCGCCCAAGTTGCGCTCCTCGAGATGTCCGTCTATGTAATCACAATCGGGATCGTAGTTTGTGGACAAATAGTCCTCGACACGAATCTGGGTTCCGGCGGACATGTTCTTGCCTTAGCATGACACGGGCTGAACGCCCGTGCTACCGGTCTGGCTTTATGCGCCCAGAAGGAGACGGGCGGTGTGGGCTGGGTTGCGGGTTTCCAGAACGCAGACGCGGGCGCCCTCGCGGGCTTCTACGCGAACGGAGCCTTTGTTTCCGGTCACTCGATACGCGCTGCGGGCTCCGTGGTGGAGGGCGAGCGAATCGAGGGGCCAATCCGAATCGGCGAGCATGTGAATGCCTCCGTCCTGGCCGATCAGGATGGTCATATCCGAACAGGTTTCCCCTTTGGATGCAGCGGATTCGGCTGCGTCCAGGATGGATTGGGCTTGTTCGGCAAAGCTCACAAACCCCTTATCGCGGAAAACCGGCCGGATTCTAGTCGGATCGAAGAGCGGAGACGGGGTCGATGCGGCTGGCTCGGCGGGCGGGAAGGAAACTCGCGAGGAGAGCGGCGATGACCAGGAGGGAAATGGTCCAGGCGAACGTGGCCGGACCAGTGGGCTGCGCGCCCTCCACCAATCGTTCGAGAATCCGCACGGCCGCGAGGGCGCCGACGAATCCTAAGGCGACGCCGGCTGCGATCATTCCCAAGCTCTGTTTCAAAATGAGTTTCACCACGCTGGCGGCGCTGGCTCCCAGAGCCATCCGGACGCCGATTTCGGGGATGCGCCGGCTGGTCACGTAGGCCAGCACGCCATAGATTCCGATGCAGGCGAGCAGCAGCGCCAGACCGGCGAAGATGGCGAAAAGGAGCAGAAGAAAGCGCTGCTGGGCCAGTGTGTCGCTGAGAAGTTGATCGAGGGTGCGAACTTCGTAGAGCACCTGGTCTCCGCTGGGACCTCGCAGTTCGCGGCGAAGCAGGTCGATCACATCGAGCGGACCGGCGCTCGTTCGTACAGCGATCGACATCAACTCCGACCAGCGCCGCAGAAGCGGATCCGGAACCTGGGCGAACGGGTAGTAGAGCTGAGCGCGGACTTGCGCCCGATCGTCGCGGGCGAGGCCCCAATAGCGGACGTGTCCGACTACGCCGACGACTTCGAAAGGACCGGGCGCCATGTCCGGTAGCCAGAGTTGCCTGCCGACTGCGTCCGTTCCGCCGAATGCTTTCTTGGCCATGACTTCATCGATTACGATTACGTTTTGGCCGCCCATGTGATCCTGAGTGGTGAAAAATCGGCCGCTCCGCAGAGGGATGCCCATGACACCGAGGTA